>CAZVMQ010000005.1:0-101899 GCA_964628755.1 uncultured Halanaerobiaceae bacterium | reverse complement strand
CCGAACTACATGGAGGTGGTGAGCCGAGCGCGAAACAGGATGTTTCATCGCGAGGTAAGCCCTATTTCAGATTCTCGCCTTTTTGTTAGAAAATATCCTAAGAAGAATGATAATCTTCCTGTGCCTTATTATATATTTCTACGCTGACCTTAATTTTCCTCCTGCTCAACAAAGGGCAGGCGCTGTCTTTCCCTGATTTTACAGGCATCTTTCACGGTTTTGTAAGAGCGCCGGTGCAGAATACCAGGTCCATATTTTTCCAGTGCATTTCTATGACGCTCAGTGCCATAGCCCATATTGTGGGCAAAATTATAAGAAGGAAAATAGCTATTACAGCAGGCCATAAAGCTATCTCTGGTGACCTTGGCCAGAATGGATGCGGCCGCTATGCTGTTTATCCGGGCATCCCCCTGTTCGATATGCTGCTGGGGAAGCTGAACATTTTCCAGCTTGATGCGACCATCGATTAGCAGATATTCCGGTTGGGGCGCAAGGCTTTTAATAGCTTTGTTCATGGCCATTTTGGTGGCCCGGGAGATATTGCTGCGGTCAATTTCTGCCGGAGATACCATCTCAACCTGCCAGCAAACAGATTTTACTTTAATCTCCGCAGCCAGCTGCCGGCGCCTGGCAGGATCCAGTTGTTTGGAATCATCGAGATAGGGAATATAACAATCATCAGGTAAAATTACAGCTGCAGCCGCCACCGGACCGGCCAAAGCGCCCCGCCCGGCTTCATCCAGGCCACAGACTCTCTGATATCCGGAATCTATTAAATCAGCTCGCAATTTCCCTCTCTGCTGCCAGCGTTTTCGACGGGTTTTCTCCCGATCCAGAGAATTTTCCAGCCGGTCAGCAAGTTTTTGCACCCCTTTACGGCTGTCCTGACGCAATATTTCTACCAGTTCCCGGGAAGGACTAAACTCTTCGAGTTTTGTTTTTAATTCCGCAATCGTATAATTTCCGGTCTTAAGTTTCTCCATCAACAAACTCCTCCACAGGTTCCAGAGTTGCTCTACCCAATTTACCTTCCTGAAATTCTCTGATCACGATACTTCCAGCTCTATTCCGGTCCACCCGGCCCCCACTCTGCAGACAACCTCTCTGCCGGCCAATCTCTGCCAGCAGATCGTAACTGTGTTCCCCCGCATAAATCTCTACTTCATACCTTTTTTCTATAGCAGAAGGATTTATATCCCGCAGATAATCCAGCAGCCGGCAGGCCAGCAATTCTGTATCCACCACTTCTGGCCGGACCGAGCCGCACATAGCCAGTTTCAGCCCCTGTTCCCTATCTTCTATATCAGGCCAGAGCAGTCCGGGCGTATCCATAACCTTGATACCCTCACCTACTTTAATCCACTGCTGACCTCTGGTAACCCCCGGTTTCTTGCCGGTTTTAGCTCCACTTCTGCTGGAGAGAGAATTGATCAAACTGGATTTGCCGCAGTTGGGCACCCCCACCACCATGACCCTAACTTCCCGGGCTGCTATTCCCTTTTTCTCTCTTTTTTCAGCCAGTTTTCTGCCTATTTCTTCGATCTCATTGATAATTTTTTCGCTGCCATTACCGGTTTTAGAATTACAGGCAGCTGCCGGATAAGATTCCGTTAAATATTCCAGCCATTTTTGAGTTTCCCGGGGCTGAGCCAGATCTTTTTTGTTTAAAATCACCAGCAGCTCCTGCTCATCCAGCATCTTTTCCAGCTCAGGGTTGCTGCTGGCTGCAGGAATGCGCGCATCCCTTAATTCCAGGACCATATCCACCATATTTAATTTTTCTTTTATTTTTTTGCGGGCTTTGGCCATATGCCCGGGATACCAGTTAATTTTGCGGGAAATTGTTCCCACCCCCTGAAAAAGAAAAAGGGTGAAAGGATCCCTCCCTCACCCTGTAATCTCCCTAATTTATCCAGATTTGTTACTCATTTTTATTTTCTTCGTAATTCTCTTCGGACTGAACTTCAGCTGTTTCTTCATCAGCAGTATCGGACTCAGCAGCTGCTTCTGCTTCCGGTGCTTCCGTATAAACTCCTTTTTCCATCTCTTCGGCAGTCACTACTTCTTTTTCCATTCCAGGACGCTTACCGCGCTTCTCTTTTACCCGGGCTTTCTTGCCCACGCGTTCACGCAGATAGTAAAGCTTGGCTCTGTTTACATCTCCACGCCGCAGAACCTCAATCTTCTCCAGGCTGGGAGAATGCACGGGAAATGTTCTTTCCACTCCTACCCCGTGAGAAATTTTTCTCACGGTGAAAGTTTCCCGGCTGCCGCTGCCCTTGCGGCGAATCACAACACCCTCAAAAGGCTGAGCCCTTCTGCCGGAAGAATCAGTTCTAATCAGAAGTCTTACTGTATCTCCGGGAGAGAAATCCGGTATATCTTCACGCCGCTCCTGCTTATCTATGTGTTCAAAAATATCCATAATATTTCCTCCTTTCTTTAGGTAAAAATCTGCTTGCTTCACCTGCACTACAGGTCTAAAGTATTATATGAATAACTCAATTATTTTGCTGCCACCATTCATCGGCCAGCAGTCTATCCAGAATTATGGCCGCAGCTGTACGTACAGAAAGATGGTTGAAATCTCCTGGGCCCTGCACCGGCTCCAGCAGATAATCACAATCGGCTATCATCTCTTCGGTTAAACCCCAGCCGGTACCCAGTAAGATCAAATGCGGACTGTTAGTTTCCCGCAGCTGAGAACGCAGTGCTGGAAAAGTTATATTTTCACCGGCAGAATGACTTTGCGCCGAAGTTGTAATGGTAACCGGGAGTTCACCGGACTCTGCTTTGATTTTATTTTTAACTTCCTGCAGACTGTCGGTTACCTCCAGAACTTTGAATGCTTCATGGCGGCTGGGATTATATTCCGCCCCGCGGCCGCTGGACCAGTAATCTCTCATTCTTTTAACCAGGGCTCTCTGAGACTCCACTCTATTAACCACAAAATATTTATCAATGTGGTATGTCCTGGCTGCCCTGGAAATATCATGGAGGTCTAGATTGGTCACGGTAGTGGTGATTTTCTCTCCATGTTTATTATAGACCGGGTGGTGGATCAAAGCTAAATATATATTATTAAAGTTAGCTGCCATCATTATCACCGCTGTCCTTTTCTGTATAAGAGTCAATTTCCTGTTTGATTTCCTGCAGCAGTTCTTTTTCCCGTTCAGAAAGTTCTTTTTGGGCCAGCAAATCCGGCCGGCGCAGTAAAGTTCTCTTCAAAGACTGTTTTTGGCGCCAGGTTTCTATACGGGCATGATGTCCGCTGAGCAGAACCTCAGGAACTTTCTGACCTTTAAACTCACGCGGCCGGGTATAATGAGGATAATCGAGCAGACCATGGTAAAATGAATCCCTTTTGGTCGATTCTTCCTCACCCACCACTCCGGGAATCATGCGCGAAATCGCATCTATCATCAGCATGGCCGGCAGCTCACCTCCGGTCAATACATAATCTCCCAGAGACAGTTCCCGGTCTACCAAAAGCTGCCGTACTCTGTCATCTACACCTTCATAATGACCACATATCATCATTACACCTGTATACTGACTCAATTCCCGGGCTGTATCCTGATTAAAAGTCTCCCCCTGGGGTGTGAGCAAAATTGTTTCGGGAACTTCCTCCCGGCAAACTGACACTGCCCTGTGAGCCCGGTATATTGGCTCCGGCTTCATGACCATGCCGGCACCGCCCCCATAGGGATAGTCGTCTATATTGCCATGTTTATCAGGGGCAAACTCTCTAATATCTACAGAATTGACCTCGATAAGATTTTCTTTAAGGGCGCGGCCAGTGATACTTTCGGCCAGAGGCCCCGGGAACATATCGGGAAAGATTGTCAGCACATCAAAATACATTTCCGGACGGCCGCTCATAATTCCAGCAGCCCCGGCAGTGGTCTAATGATAATTTCCTGCTGCTCTTCCTCAATCGATAATATGATCTCTTTAGCTGCAGGTATTAAGTATTCTTCTTCATCATCACGAACTACAAATATATCGGTGCCTTTGTTGGTCCACACCTGGTCAAGTTCTCCCAGATATTTCCCATCTTCTGTTTTTACGGTAAAACCCTCAATCCGATATATATAGTATTCATCAGAGGAAAGATCAGGCAGTTCCGACTCGGGTAAACTTATATAGCATCCTTTTAAATTTTCTGCCGCCTCTATATCATCTATTGATTCCAGTTTTAACACGATAAAATCATTCTGTTCCCGAGCGGACTCAATTTTCAGCCTGGTTTTCTCCCTGGACTTCTCCACCACTACACTGTCCAGCTGAAAAAATCTATCTACATTATTGGTCAGGGGTTCAACCCTGACATGACCTTTATTACCCTGATACCTGACTATATGTCCCAGCAGTATCAGTTCCTCCTGCATATAAATCTTCCTTCCGGATTTACTTGATATCAACCTTCACTTTTTTGTCTGCTTTTTTAGCTGCCGCATTGACCACTTTTCTGATAGCGCGAGCAATACGACCCTGTTTACCGATGACTTTGCCCATATCTTCCTCGGCCACAGAGAGTTTTATTCTCACACTTTTTTCGCCACTCTCCTGTCTGACTTCCACCTCTTCCGGGTTGTCTACAATACTGCGGGCTATAATTTCTACCATCTCTTTCACTGGCAGCCCTCCTTATTACTGGTTATCGTTTCCTTTAAATTTAGACCAAATTCCCGTATCTTTCAGCAAGCTGCGAACTGTACTGGATGGTTTAGCACCATTTTCCAGCCATTCCAGAGCCTTATCCTCATCTATCTCAACTTCTGAAGGTTGGGGCTTGGGATCATAGGTGCCAATTTCCTCCAGAAAGCTGCCAGTAGTGGCATTACGGGAATCAGACACTACCACGCGAAAAGAAGCCTGTCTTTTTTTACCGATTCTTTTCAGTCTAATCTTTACTGCCATATTATTTTCACCTCCATATTATTGCTAAATTGCTATAAATTTTTATTTATGATATATTAACACAAAATTTAAGTTAAAATTGTAAGATAAGATCACAGGAAGTTAAAAAGGAAGGTTTAAACCTCCGGGAAGCCCCCCTGACATCTTATCTTTTTTCTTATTAAGCTGTTTCATCATCTTTTTGGTCTGTCTGAACTGTTTGAGCAATCTATTTACATCCTGAATTTCTGTCCCGCTGCCTTCAGCAATTCGGCGTCTGCGGCTGCCATCAATAATATCCGGATTGTTTCTTTCTTCCGGGGTCATAGAACTAATAATGGCTTCGATTTTATCCAGCTGTTCTTCCTCTACCTGAAGATCTTTGAGCTTACTGGCAGCTCCCATACCGGGAAGCATACCCATAATTTCATCGATGGGCCCCATGTTTCGCACCTGATCCATCTGATCCATGAAATCAGCCAGTGTAAACTTATCCTTGCGCAGTTTTTCCTCTAATTCTTCTGCCTGCTCCTCATCAAAGGATTCTTCCGCCCGCTCAATCAGGCTGAGCATGTCCCCCATGCCCAGAATGCGAGAAGCCATTCTGTCGGGGTGAAACGGTTCCAGCTGATTTAACTTTTCTCCCACACCGGCATATTTAATGGGGCGACCGGTAACTTCTTTTATCGATAGGGCGGCACCACCACGAGCATCACCATCAAGCTTGGTCATAAACATTCCATCTATATCCAGAGTTTCGGTGAACCTTTCCGCCACATTCACTGCATCCTGACCGGTCATAGCATCTACAACCAGCAAACTTTCATCAGGCTCAACACTGGCTTCAATACGGCTGAGTTCATCCATAAGCTCCTCGTCTATGTGCAGACGACCGGCTGTATCCACAATTACCAGGTCATTATCATGAGATTTAGCCGAAGAAACAGCTCCTTTGACAATGTCCACGGGATCATTTTGATCACCCATCTGGAATACATCTACATCCAGTTGTTTTCCCAGCTGTTCCAGCTGGTCGATAGCCGCAGGCCGGTAGACATCGGCCGCTACCAGCAGTGGTTTTTTGCCTTCTTTTTTGAAGTGATTGGCAAGTTTACCAGCAGAAGTAGTTTTACCTGAACCCTGAAGCCCCACCAGCATAATGACCGTGGGAGGTTTATCAGCAAAATTGATTCCTTCGTGTTCTCCCCCCATAAGCGCGGTCAATTCTTCCTTGACTATTTTAATAACCTGCTGAGCGGGGGTTAAACTGTCCATCACCTCTTCTCCTACAGCTCTGTCTTCTATTCGATTAATAAAGTCTTTAACCACCTTATAATTGACATCAGCTTCCAGCAGAGACATTCTGACTTCTTTTAAAGCTGACTTAACATCATCTTCTGAGAGTTTTCCTTTTCCCCGCAGCTTATCAAATGTTTCCTGCAGCTTTTCAGCCAGCCCTTCAAATACCATACTAAAACCTCCTATAGGCAGTTTTTTATGCGCCTAACTGCCTCGATCAATTGCTGGCGTTCTTCTTCACTTATAGGCCTGTCATTCTCGAGCCTGGCCAGCAGGCAGTCAGTTTCCTTCTGCAGGGCTCGATAACTGGAAAGCAGGCCGAGTTTATCTTCGTAATCATGCAGCTGCTTCTCGGCCTTTTTGAGATGATCATGTACACCCTGACGGCTGATATCTAAATTTTCAGCGATTTCTCCCAGAGAATAATCCTGATAAAAATAATACCGCATTATTTCCTGCCGCCGGGAAGTAAGAAGATCACCGTAAAAATCGAACAGCTGACTTAAAGTGACTGTTTTTTCCAGCAAATCTATCACCTGCTGTAAAGTTATTTACCTTTACACTAACTCACAAGATTTAGTATAACTGATCACTCCATTGATGTCAAGAGTTAAAAGAGATTTTTCTTGCGAATTTTGGCTTTTACCAGTAAGAGAATAGGAGGAGGTCGGTAGGTTGCATGGTCAACCTACCGACCTCCTCCTATATTCCTCCTATTGACTACAGAATTTAAAAGTTCTTTTAGCAATATCAGGTTATGGTCAAAACTAAAATATCATTCAGAAAATAGAGCTTCTACAAAAGAATCAGGAGAGAAATCCTGCAGATCAGCTGCCTGTTCTCCTACCCCGATTAAGCGGATAGGAATTCCCAGCTCATTTCTTACCGCCACGACTATACCTCCACTGGCAGTTCCATCCAGTTTGGTCAGAGCTATTCCATCGACATCCACAGCCTCATCGAATTTTTTAGCCTGATGCAGGGCATTTTGACCGGTAGTGGCATCAAGAACCAGCATTACCTCTACATTTTCTTCGCCGGCTTCTCGACCAATTACCCGCCGAACTTTTTCCAGTTCCTGCATCAAGTTTGTCTGAGTATGCAGTCTGCCGGCTGTATCAACTATCAGCAGGTCTGTATCCCGGGCCCGGGCCGCCTGAACTGCATCATAGGCTACAGCAGCAGCATCTGCTCCTTCTTCCTGAGCTATAACTTCAATTCCCAGTCTGCGGCCCCAGGTCTGTATCTGTTCAATAGCACCGGCTCTAAAAGTATCGCCGGCTGCCATGAGTACGTCCTTTCCCTGATTTTTATAGCGATTGGCCAGCTTGGCGATAGTGGTTGTTTTGCCGGAACCATTGACTCCCACAACCATCAGAACTTTTAACCCTTCCCAGGACTGGAGTATCTGTTCATCACCTTCCAGAATCTCCAGAATTTTTTCCTGAAAAACTTCGAACAGCTCTTCTGGTTCCTCCAGCTTTTCTTCCTGTTGATACTCTTTAAGCTGAGAAATTAAATCCATGGTAGTCTGCACGCCAACATCAGCTTTAATCAGAGTTTCTTCCAGCTCTTCATATAGCTCCTCGTCAATTTTGCTGCGGCCGGAAAAAATCCCTCCGACTTTGTTGACAAAACCCTCGCGCGATTTTTTTAAACCTGCTTTTAGTCGCCCGAACAGGCTTTTCTCATCTTTTTCCTGCTTTTCTTCCTGCAAAATTCCCTCATCTTCCGGCTCGGCTGTTTCTTCCTTTTCTTGCTCCTGCTCATCACTGCTGCCAAAAATATTGATCATACTAACTTACCTCCTTAGTTCCAGCTGTAAACATAAATCAGTGAATTCCTGAGCTATATTATAGCGTCTCTTGCGTAATTTAACTTCTGCCTCCGGATCTTCCACCTGAAAAAACTCCTGTTCTAAAGCCTCATTTTCATCAGCCAGTTGAAATAATTTATCACTTTTCTGCACGGCCATAGCTCCTTTTATCTCTCCCTCTTCATCATGTCCTACTGCTACAATTGGGCGCCCCCAGATTCCCGGTCCAGCCATAGCATCACTCATATGCATTACTCCCGAACCTCCGGGGTGAGTATGCACAATAGCAGTATTGGCCGGTATAATATCGGTATAGAATTCTCTTAAAGATATTCCCTGAATATCATGATAGGCATCTGCCAGCAGCCGGGAGGGAATATATCCCATACCGCCAACAATAATTTCACTGCAGCGGCTGATATTGCCCTGATCATCTATTTCTCCATAAGCAGCAACTTCCCTGCCAGGTTCAGTATCGAGAGATTTTTTTACCAGTTCCCGGGCAAAGCTCTCATCGACCGAATGTAGATCAGTACGGGGAATTTCCCAGGGCTCCGGACAGCGTAAATATTCCTGCTCCGCTTCCGTATCAACTATATTAAGTTCACTGCTGATCTCTAAAAATTTAAGACGGAGTTTGGTAACACCTCTTAGAGCCTCTCTTTCTGCTTCCATATCTTTGGCCGCCAGCGATTCCAGCTGAGCCTTTTCTGAACGGGTGGCCAGTTTAAAATACTCCGCCCGGGGCTTCAGAATACCGATACCGGCTACCTGCTGATGTTTAATGCCGATTTTGATCACCGGCATGCCAAACATGTTTATTGCTGAAGTATTGATTATAATACCGGTCTGACCGGGATCAGTCATAATATATACAGCATTTTCCGGCAGAGAATTAATCATTTCCAGCAATGAGGCATTTTCCTGGTGAGAAATTTCCGACAGCATTATACGGTGAGGTATGCCGGAAACACCACCATCGATAATTTCACTGTAAGTACTGATAACCCCTTCCTCATCAATATATCCAATAGTTCCAACTTTACGACCCTGGCCCAGTCTGTTGCTCTGATTCACCATTTTCTCTACCAGTGGTCGAGCAATTCCTGTTATTTCCAAATTGTATTGTCACCCCTGAAAAATCTTTTTAGTTTGGTGAAATAGTTCTTTTGATCAGTTAAAAACCGCCCCGCCTTATAATTTCGGCTGCTGCTGTTTTACTGTGCCATCTGCTGTTCATACTGAAGAGATACCAGCCGGGAAACACCATTTTCAGACATAGTCACCCCGTAGATGGTATCAGCTATAGCCATTAACCTTTTGCGGTGAGTTACGATGATGAATTGACTGTAATTGGAATACTCTTTGATAAATTCAGCGAACATATCCAGATTGGCATCATCAAGGGAGGAATCTATTTCATCCAGCACATAAATAGGGCTGGGATTGACTTCAAGAAAGGCAAACAATAGAGCGATAGCTGTCAGAGCCTTTTCTCCTCCGGAAAGCAAAGAGAGACGTTTCAATCTTTTCCCGGGCGGACGGGCGGTAATATCCACTCCGGTCTCCAGTGGCGTCTCAGGCTCGGTCAATTCTAACTCGGCCTCGCCCCCGTTAAAAAGTTTGGTGAAAGTTTTTTGAAATTCCTCATCCACCTGCTCAAAGGTCTCTAAAAATAAATCGGACATCTTATCTTCCAGTTCTGTTATTACTCCATTTATCGAACTGCGAGCAGACAGCAGATCTTCTCTTTCTTCCTGTAGAAATTCATAACGAGAATTCAACCGCTCAAACTCATCTATAGCTCCTAGATTTACCTCTCCCAGCTGTTTGAGTTCAGCTTCCAGCTGTGATATTTGCTCCCGGGGATCTTCTTCTTGAGATTCAGGCGAAAACTCATCTCCAGCCTGTGAAATTGTCAGATCATATTTATCCTGAAGCCGGCCTGTTACTCTCTCCTGACTGGATTCCAGTTTGCCGATTTTTAACTGGACAGAATGCAGATCTTTTTCCGCTTCTTCCTTTTCCTGACGATAATTTTCCAGTTCAGTTTCGCCTGCAGTACAGCGCGCTTTAATGCGAGAAAGATTCTGCTGCAGTTCCTGCTTTTTAGCTTCCAGTTCTTGTTTTTCCGTCTGCGATTCCTGACGCTTCTGTTTTAAATTCTGCCTCCTGCTATCTACTTTATCCAGGCGGGTATTACTTTCGTTTATTTCCCGGGAAATTTCTTCCTGACGGTCACAATTGTCCTGGTATTCTTCCTCCAGTTTATCTATATCCTGATTGTAAGCAGAAATTTTTTCCTGAAATTTTGTCAGTTGCAGCTCACTGCTCTGCAGCAGATGGTTCAAATTCTCAATTCTGCTGTTCAGGCTCTGCAGTTTCTGCTGCAATAATTCCCGCCGGGCCTGCTGCCGCCTGTCTTCCTGATCAAGCCGCCGCCTTCTATTCTGCAAACCTGCAATTCTCTGCTGCAGCTCAATTTTTTTCTGATCCCGCTCATCTGCTTTTTGCTGCAGTTCCTGCCTTCGGTCCTGAAGGTTGTTGAGCTGTCTCTCAAATTCCCGTAATTTTTCTGCTGTTTCTCGTTTGTTTTCCCGGATTGAGGCAATTTTATCTTTGATATTTTTCACTGTCTGCTGTCTTTCAGCCAGCTCATCCTCTAATGCTCTTGCCTCTTCTCTCATTTTTCTGCTCTGCTGCCGCAGCTTTGCCGCTTTTTTGGCCAGCTCCTGCTTCTGGCGGGAACGTCTGAGTAATATTGTGGATTTCTCCTGCCGGGTGCCTCCGGTCATACTGCCACCGGGATTTACCAGTTCTCCTTCTAGAGTAACAATTTTACAGCCGGAACTTGTCCGCCGGGAAATTCTAACTGCTGACTTCATGGCTTCTGCCACCACAACCTGGCCCAGTAGATAGTATATTATATTTTCAATTCGCTGCTCATAATCAACAACTTCATATGCCGGGGAAATATAGCCGGAATCCTGCTGGAGATTAAATCTAGCAGGCTCCAGCTTTCTGCCTTCAATCATATCCAGAGGCAGAAAGGTTGCTCGTCCGGCATCTTCCTGTTTGAGATAATTTATAGCTGTCCGGGCAGCTTCTGTATCTTCTACTACCAGCTGCTGTAGTCTGCTGCCCAGCACAGCAGCGATAGCAGTTTCAAACTTTTCCTGGACCTCTATCAGTCTGGCTACCGGTCCAATAATTCCTTTCAGACTATCCTCCTGCATGACGGCCTTAACCCCGCTGTAATAGCCCTGAGCCTGGTTTTGCATCCGGCGGCGGGCCTGCCAGCGAGAACGACAGCGGGAATACTTTTGCTGTAAATTTTGCAGTCTATCCCGCTTATTATCCAGCTTCTGCTGCAGGCTGTTCAGATTTTCGGCAGCTTGCTCCCCGTTTTCCTGTAATTCAGCCAGCCTGTGAGCCAGAGAATCCTTTTGTTCCTTTAACTTTTGCCTCTTTTGCTGCAGGGAATTAGCTTTTTGTTCCGCCTTTTTTTCATCCTCCCTTAATTCCGCAGCCAGAGAAGCTAAACTTTCTTTGCGTTCCTGCAGGGCGGCTATCTTTTTGCTCAGCTCTTCCTTCTGCTGGCTGGAAGCGCCCCGCGAATTAGCCTGCAGGCGAGAAGTTATAAGCAGCTTTTCTCGCAGCAAATTTTGCCAGCCGACCAGTATTTCCTGCTGTCGCTGTTTTTCCTCCCGGGCTTTATTTTCCAGCTGCTGCTTTTTATTCCGCAGTTCCGAGAGATTTTCTTCCAGCTCCTCCTGCTTATTCTGCAGCTCAATCTGCTGCTCCTGCAGCCTGCTAAGCCGTTTTTCCGTACTGTTTTCTCTCTCTTCCAGTATATCTAAATTTTTGCTGATCTCCTGCAGCCGGGATTTGACCTGAAATAGCTGGCTGGAAGTTTCATCAATTTTATCCTGCAGCTCTTCCCGTCTGCCCTGCAGCTGCGAAAATTTCTCCTTATGGTCTGCCAGGTTTGCTTCTGCTTTCTGTTTAAGTTCTTCCAGGTCCTGTTTTTTGCTGTGCAATTCCTGCAGTTTTTGCTGGTTTTCCTGATAGGAAGCCACCAGATAGGACCCTTCAAGTTCCTTCATCTCTTCATAAATATTTTTATATTTGCGGGCCTTTTTTGCCTCTTTTTCCAGCGGCTGCAGCCGGTTTTCTATCTCGGCAATTAGATCATCAACCCGCTGCAGATCTTTCTCAGTTCTCTCCAGCCTGCGTTCAGCCTCTTCCTTGCGGCGGCGGTGGCGGGTGATGCCTGCCGCTTCTTCAAAAATCTCTCGCAGTTTTTCCGGGCTGCTGTTGAGAATTGCCTCTACTCTATTTTGCCCCACAACCGAATAGGGTTCCTGATTTAAGCCCGTATCATCGAGCAAATTTCTTATATCTTTCAGCCGGCAGTTTTCATCATTCACAAAATAGCTGCTGCTGCCATCACTGTCAACCCTGCGGCCCAGTGTTACCTGCTCCTGGTCTAAAGGCAGATGCCCGGCAGAATTATCGAGCTCCATACATACCTCTGCTTCCTGACGGGCAGATCTATTTTCACTGCCGGAAAATATAACATCGGACATTTTACTACCCCGCAGGGCAGTAGGGCTCTGTTCCCCCATAACCCAGCGAATAGCGTCAACTATATTGCTTTTGCCACTGCCATTGGGGCCAACTATTGCCGTGACAGAGCTGTCAGAAAAATCCACTGTTACCGGCTCAGCAAATGATTTAAAACCCCGTAAATAAAGCTCCTGCAGCATTAAACTCCCTCCCATAACAAAACAAAAACCTACCCCTGATATAAGCCGGATAGGCAGTCATTCAGTATTCTCAGCCTCTTCAGTCTGTCTTCCCTCTTTATCCTCTTTATCCTGCTCGCCAAATTTTTTCTGCTTCAATTCTATCAGCTTTTCCTGTTCCTGCTCATTTAAATCACACCAGTCTCCCGGAGCAAGGTCTCCCAGGTATATTGGGCCCAATTTGATTCTTTTCAGATCTTGAACTTCATGACCTACAGCTCTGCACATCCTCCGCACCTGTCTTTTGCGGCCTTCCCGTAAAATAATTTTAAAATTTGTTTCTTCTTCCCCATATTCAACTTCATTGACTCGAGCAGGAGCAGTCAGACCATCATCCAGCTCCAGACCGGTTTCCAGCGCTGTCAGTGATTCACTGGCCAGGTAGCCGGCAGCTTTCACCTGATAAGTTTTAGGAACCTCAAAAGAGGGGTGGGTTAAAATATGAGTCAAATCTCCATCATTGGTTAAAAGAATTAAACCCCGGGATTCATAATCAAGCCGCCCCACCGGATAGAGGCGCTGGGGTAGATGGCTGACAAAATCTACCACAGTTCTGCGGCCCCGGGGATCGCTGGCCGAAGAAATCACACCTTCGGGTTTATGTAATTTCACATAGCGCAGATCTTCTCTGGCGATTTCCCGTCCATCGACACGCACCACATCCCGGGTGGGATCAATTTTAAAACCCATTTCGGTCACTTTCTCGCCATTGACCGTAACCCGACCCTCAGCAATTATATCCTCCGATTTACGCCGGGAAGCAACCCCCGCCCGGGCCATAAATTTCTGCAATCTCATCTGCAACCTCTTATTCCCCCTGCTCTTTTTCCTGTTCTAGCTGCTGCTCATTTATTTCCTCCGAATCGGAAAATCTCTGCAAAACTTCTTCTTTTCTGGGTAGCTGAGAAAGATCACCGATACCAAAAAAGTAAAGAAACTCCTCTGTGGTTCCATATTCTATGGGACGTCCAGGCTGATCACGGCGGCCCTTTTCCGCAATTAATTCATATTTCTGCAGGGTGCGCAAAGTAGCATCGGCTCTAACACCGCGCACTTCCTCAATTTCATTGCGGGTGATGGGCTGAAAATAAGCGATAATAGCCAGGGTTTCCATGGCAGCCTCGCTGAGGCTGACTTTGCGGCTTGAGCTCAGAACTTTTTCCACTTTATCCGCCAGCTCCGGCCTGGTACATAACAGAAAACCATCCTGAAAATTTTTTAACTGCAATCCATGTTCTTTCTCACAATAATGGTCAGACATTAGCTCAAGCTGCTGCTCGATTTCTTCTCTGCTGTAATTCAAATTCTCAATCAATTCTGATATCGAAACAGGTTCTGAAGCCGAAAATAAAATTGCTTCCAGCAGCGACTGTAACTTTTTATTCATGATTGTCTCCTTCACTCCTGGCAGGTATAATTGCTATTTCGCCAAATTTTTGCTCCTGCTCGAGTCTGACTGCTTTCTGCAGCGAAAGCTCAAGCAGTGATAAAAGAGTTGCTGCCACTTCTATCCGATCAGCGGGAGAAGAAATAAATTCTTCGAACAAAAATTTATCACGGCTGCTGTGCTTATATATTAAATTTAAAATCTCGCTGCTTTTTTCCTGCACGGATATACTTTCCCGGGCCAGGTTTATAATATTCTCCCTCTTCTGCTGCTTTTCCCGGCGTTTATGATAATTTTCCAGCACCTGGTCCAGCAGCTCAAATAGTGTTTGTGAATCAGCTTTTACTTCCAGTTCAGATTTGTTTTCAGGCTCTGTACCCAGATAGCGGGAATAAAATTCTCGGGCAGCTTCTGCCCGATACCGGGACATCTCCTCACATAGTTCTTTTATGAGTTTATGCTCCCGCAGCCTGGCTACCAGCTGACTTTCCTCTTCTTCCTGCTCATTTTCCTCCTTATCTCCGGGCAGAAGACTGCGAACTTTTATCTCCAGCAGCTCAGCTCCGATTTGCGTAAATTCACTGGCGCTGTCCAGGTCAAATTCTTCCAGCTGACGTAGATAGGCCAGATATTGGTCGGTCACCCGGGCCAGAGAAATTTCGTTAATTTCAATCTCCTGTTCTTTCACCAGCTGATAGAGCAGATCAATAGGCCCGGTAAAGTTTTCTATTTCCAGTTCGTAAGTCATTACCTGCACCACCTACTTCTCAAACTCCCGCTAAAACACCAGGATTAAATTTATACGAAAATTAGCAGCCGCATAACAATCTGAACAACTGGACCGATAATAGCACCCAGAACCCCGGTGAAAGCAAGTATCAGAAGTAACACCATGCCTATAGGGCCTTCCAGCTGATCCAGATATTTATCCGCTTCCCGGGGCAGCACCCCGCGCAAAATTTTGGAGCCATCCAGCGGCGGTACCGGCAGCAGATTGAATATCCCCAGGCTGATATTGATGATAACAGCCAGCTGTAAAAACTGCACCAGCACCAGTAAGAGAGAATTGGGCTGAGTATACATTCTCATAGCCAGAGGGCCTCTGAAAAAAACTCCCACCAGATTTAACAGCAGAGCAAAAATTACTGCCAGAACAAAATTAGATGCAGGTCCCGCAACACTTACCAGCATTAAATCCTTGCGAGGATTGCTGTAATAACGGGGGTTTATGGGCACAGGTTTGGCCCAGCCAAATCGGCGGGTCAAAAGCAAAACCATAGCCCCCATGGGGTCAAGATGGGACAGCGGGTTCAAAGTTAATCTTCCCTGCATTTTAGGGGTGGGATCACCTTTTTTATAAGAAGCAAATCCGTGACTGAATTCATGTATCGAGAGCGAAAGCAGCAAAATTGGAATAATCAGAATTAGTTCCAGAACTATATTCAACTTAATTAACCTCCAGTTTTTTTGCGGATAAGATCACGCGCAAAAGCAAGTTGATCCGAACGGCTGTCGACTTCTCCCTGAAGATGGGCAATCCAGACTTCATCCAGGATGTCCTGAATTAAAGGTCCCGGTTTTAAACCCATATCCATCAAATCATTACCATCTATATCCAGGCTGGTCTTAGCCAGGTCTTCACAAAAATATTCAATCTTTTCCCGGGCATCCGATTCCCGGCAGTATAGATGCAAAAGAGCCAGTTTTTCCGCCGACAGGCTATTAAGTTTTTCATATATAGCGACCGGATCAGAGCTCTCCTGTATATGATCGCAGTAATCATGACTCTGATGAATAAAATCAATTAAATTTATAACCTCTTCCGCCACCGACAATTTTTTTCGATAACGTTCCGGCATATTTTCCAGCAAAAATGCAATTTTAACTTCCCATTCTTTAATATTATAATCTTTTGATCGCAAATATGCAAGGCTGTCACATAATCTCTGCCACTCACGAGCTCTACTATCATTAAAATCAAAATCGTAAGCCAAAAGTTTGAAAGCAGGAAGCCGCATTAAGAAAGCAGGAAAACGCTCTTCTTGATGATAATCCCTGACCAGATCTCTCAGCTCCTCATAAACTCTGCTCAATTTCAGCCGGGAAAAATCACCTTTTCTCAGAGCTTCATCCATCAGTTTTTCTGTTTCCTCTTCCAGCTCGAAATCCAGCTCCAGAGCATACCTGATTCCCCGGATAATGCGGATGGGGTCATCCAGGAAGCTGAATCGATGCAGGGCTTTTATCTGCCCCTTTTCTAAATCAGTCTGAGCATTGAAAAAATCATAGAGCATACCATAATCTTCAGGGTTGAGTGCTATAGCCATGGCATTGATGGTGAAATCACGCCGGAATAGGTCCTCCAGCAATCCCGCTTCTTCCACCTCAGGCCTGACTCCCGGGCCGGGGTAAAACTCCGAACGGGTCTGAGCTACATCCAGGTTATAATCACCCGGCAGAGAAATGGAACCGGTCTGAAACCGCTCATGAAATTGATATTCCGCCTCCAGTTCTTCTGCCAGAGTCAGAATAAATTCTCGAGCATCTTTTTCTATAACCAGATCTATATCTTTATTTACCCTGTCCATTAGCAGGTCTCTAACCATGCCTCCTACCAGATAAAGAGTTTGTCCCTGTTTTTCCGCCACCTCAGCACACACCGAGATAATATCACCAGCTCTATCCGGCAGCTCCTGCATTTTATCAGCGATGTCCCTTTTATCCCGGGAGATATCAACCATACTGGTTCCATACCTGTTTTGAAAATGCTGGGGGGAAATATCATCATAGTAAGAAGCCAGCACATCTGTTCTGGTGACAATACCTACCATTTCCCCCGCTTCCAGCACGGGAAGTCTACCGATATCATATTTCACCATCAGCTGCTGAGCATCTATAATAGATGAATCAGCCGAGATAGTTACAACATCCTGAGACATATAGGCCTTAACCGGAGCATGCATGAGATCATGGCCTTTAATTTTATCCAGATCTCGCCGGGAAAATATTCCTACAATTTCGCCCCGATCTACTACCACCAGGCCATTGTGTCCGTACTTTTCCATCATTTTTTCGGCCTGCTCTACTTCAGTATCCGGACTGATAGTTCTTACCGGCGAAGACATGATAGTTTTGACATCATTCATTCTGCTGATCTCGGTCTCCAGGGCTTGTTTGAGCTCACTTTTAACCCGGGCCAGATTTTTTTCCACCCGGGCTGAGCCTGCTCCCGAATGACCGCCCCCCTGAAAATGTTCGCATATCTTACCTACATCAACAGCTTCATCACTACTTCTGCCGATAATGTCAACTCTGTCTTCGGCTTCAGCCAGGATAAATACATTGCCCAGGTCATATAGTCCTTTAATGCGGGAAGCTACCTTGTTTAACCCCATAATATAATCGGAGAATTCTGCTGTAAACACACTAATTTTGGTGCCGTTAATTTTTAAATCCTGACGATTTTGCAGCAGTTCTTCCAGGGCTTCTTCCTGCTCTTGATTGAGTTTTTCCTGTAAAAATTGATTGATAATTTTAATATGAGCCCCGGCATCCAGCAGATGAGCCGCAGCTCTTAAATCTTTGGGGGTGGTATTCAAATGGGTGAAATTACCGGTGTCAGCATATATCCCCAGAGCAAATAGGGTAGCTTCTACCGGCTCTAAATTAATATTTTTTAACAAAATTTTATTGACGAGAATGGTGGTTGCAGACCCTACATTTTGGCTCAAATCAAGATCCACACAGCTGGAAGAAGCACTATCATGGGGATGGTGGTCATAGACAATTACTTCCACCTCCTGCCAGTCCAGCAGGTTCTTAATGCGTCCCAGCCGGTTGAGGTCGGCGGTATCTACCACAATAACCCGTTCCACTTTATCAATATCTATATCAGAAAGGCTGGCCACCTCAATTTCATCACGATAAAGAGCCATAAAATCCTGAGTTAAGGGGTGTAAACGTCCGGCAAAAACCGGAAGAGCATCACTGTAAAGATAAGTGGCAGCAACCATGGCAGCCAGACCATCTAGATCTGTATGATCATGCGAAATAATTATTTCCATTTAAAAATTTCCTCCTGCCGTCAGCAAACTCACTCCAATCTTAAATCTTAACCTATAGAATCTATAATTAGATCGCGAGGCTCGGGGGGCTGATCTTTCACTTTATAGGCATCTTTAACCAGGTTTACAGCGGAGGCAAGGTTTTTATCCCGGTTATAATGCAGAACCGCCAGGGTATCACCTGCCTGCACCTGCTCTCCTCTTTTAGCTGACAGCTCGATACCGGCCCCCGGATCAACATTATCCTCTTTAGTCTCACGTCCGGCTCCCAGCTGCATGGCAGCAATACCTATATTGCGAGCTCTGGTTTCTGATACATATCCGGAAGTTTCTGCGGTAATTTCCCGGGTGTTTTCGGCCGAGGGCAGCAGTGAAGGATCCTCGATTACAGCCGGGTCACCGGCCTGAGCTTCTACCAAACGGGCAAATTTTTCCCGGGCTTTACCGGATTCCAGCAGCTGATTCAACCTGTCGGATGCTGCCTCCATATTTTCACTATAATCTCCGGCTACCAGCATGGCAGCTCCCAGTTTTATACACAATTCCTCCAGGTCTGCAGGACCGTTTCCCGCCAGGGTATTTATAGCCTCTTTAACTTCCAGACTGTTGCCGACACATCTACCCAGAGGTTGACTCATATCTGTCAGCAGGGCCTTAGTATTACGTCCAAGGTTTTCCCCTATATCTACCATCAAACGCGAAAGTTCCCGTGCCTGATCAAGCTCCTGCATAAAGGCACCGCTGCCCATTTTAACGTCCAGAACTATGGAATCTGAACCGCCGGCAATTTTTTTGCCCATGATGCTGCTGGCAATTAAAGGTATGGAATCAACAGTAGCGGTAACATCCCGCAAAGAATATAACCTCTTATCAGCAGGAGTTAGATTGGCTGTCTGGCCCACCACTGCTGCTCCGATTTCCTGAACCTGCTGCAGAAAATCCTGACGGTTAAGGTCAGTTTGTAGACCGGGTATAGATTCCAGTTTATCCAGAGTACCACCGGTATGTCCGAGACCACGCCCGGACATCTTGGGCACGGGCACTCCGGCAGCAGCCACCAGAGGAACCAGAACCAGACTGGTGGTATCACCTACACCCCCGGTGCTGTGTTTATCAACTTTTTTGCCGGGCAGAGAAGAGAGATCGACTGTTTCCCCGGAATTAACCACAGCCCTGGTCAGGTGAGCGGTTTCCTCAGCATCCATTCCCTGAAAATAAACCGCCATAGCCCAGGCGGACATTTGATAATCAGGAATTTCATCCCGGGTATAACCAGCAATTATATAATCAATCTCTGACTGCTCCAGTTTTTCTCCTTCTCTCTTTTTGTAAATTAAATCATACATCCTCATCTATATTCAGCTCCCGCAGCAGTGACCTAATCAGTCTGATAAAATCCGGCTTAACCTTCTCAGCAATTTTAACTACTTCCTCATGCGACAGGGGCTGAGGCAAAATTCCCGCAGCCATATTGGTAATACAGGAAATACCCAGCACCCGCATCTTCATATGCCGGGCAGTTATAACTTCGGGGACTGTGGACATTCCCACTGCATCTGCCCCCAGGTTTTCCAGCATCCTGATCTCGGCCGGTGTTTCATAGCTGGGGCCACCCATACCCGCATATACACCACGGCGCATCTTGATACTCTGCTCACGGGCAATTTCTTCTGCCTGGTCCTGCCAGGTAGGATCATAAGCGGTTGTCATATCAGGAAAACGCGGTCCCAGTTCCTCCAGATTTTCTCCCTGCAGCGGATTATCACCCATTAAATTTATATGATCACTGATCAACATAAAATTGCCGGGTTCATAATTGCGGTTGACTCCCCCGGCTGCGTTAGTGACAAAAAGTCCTTTACAGCCAAGTTCAGCCATGACTCTTACCGGAAGTGCTATCTCCTGCATCTCATAACCTTCATAATAATGAAACCTGCCCTGCATTGCTATTACCTTTCTTCCTTCCAGTTCACCGCAGACCAGCTGACCCGCATGTCCTTCCACAGTTGAGACGGGAAAATTGGGAATTTCTTCGTAGGGAATCACATCAGCATTTTCTATCTCTTCCGCCAGAACCCCGAGTCCTGAACCCAGAATTAATGCCAGTCGGGGTTTTACATCAATATTTTCTTCCACACAGGAAGCTGCTTCTCTGACTCTGGTCATTTCATCTTTGTCAGCCATTATATCACCTCATAAAATTAAATTTTATATTTTAAATCTTTACTATCTCTTCCGCAAAACTGCTGCCATCCTCGGGCAGTTCAATATCGTGCAAATCAGCGATAGTGGCAGCCATATCGGCATAACTATCACGGGTTTCCAGATAATAATCTCGTTTTAATTTTTCTCCTACCATCAATAAAGGCACATATTCGCGAGTATGATCAGTGCCACTGTAGGTGGGATCACAGCCATGGTCGGCAGCAATGACCAGCATATCATCTTCTCTAAGAGAATCCAGTATTTCCGGCAGCCGCTCATCAAAATCTTTCAGGGCCTGATAATAGCCTTCTACATTGCGGCGATGACCATAAACCATATCATATTCAACCAGATTGGTAAATATCAAGCCCGAATCCTCTCTATCCATATAATCCAGGGTAATATCTACACATTTCATGTTTTCGATGGTATGGTCATATTCAGTCACTCCATCTTCCGCAAAAATATCTATTATTTTGCCGATGCCTATAACTCTATCTCCGGCTGCTTCAAAACTATTAAGCAGAGTTTTCCCCGGTGGTGACAGGGAAAAGTCTTTGCGGCGATCGGTTCTTTCCAGCTCTCCTGGTTTGCCTACAAAAGGGCGGGCAATAACCCGGGCAACAGCATGCTCCCCGGTCAGAATTTCCCGGGCCTGTTCACACATTTCATAGAGTTCTTCCACCGGAATAACTTCCTCGTGAGCAGCAATCTGAAATACACTATCGGCAGAAGTATAAACAATGGGATAACCCGTTTCAAAATGTTCCTCTACCAGCTCCTCGATAATAACCGTACCGGAGGCAGTTTTATTGCCCAGAATTCCCCGGCCAATCGCATCTTTGAAGGGCTCAATGACTTCATCAGGAAAACCATCAGGATATGTGGGAAAAGGGCTGCGAGAAATTAAACCTGCTAATTCCCAGTGGCCGGTAGTAGTATCTTTCCCGACAGAAGCCTCGGCCATTTTCCCATAGATACCCTGAGCTTCTATATCTGAATTAACACCTGTTAAATCTTCAATTTTTCCCAGTCCCAATTTTTCCAGATTGGGAATCTCCAGCCCATCTACTTCTCGGGCCATATTGCCAAGTGTATGAGCTCCCACATCACCATACTGGTCCGCATCGGGCAGCTCGCCTATACCCACACTGTCTAATATAATGATAATAGTACGGTTGATAATATTATGCATAATATAAACCTCCTGTCACATAAATAATTCAACAGCCGGAAAAGAAATCCTGTTGTTTAACGAGAATTAATATCAAATGAGCTCATCTGACATGTTTAAACCAGGGTCAGACAAAATAAGCCCGGCATAAAATCAGGTAAAATTATATTAAAAACTCACCCTCCCGGTATATCACTTCTCCATCCGCTAAAATTTCTCCTCCATCTCGCATATCACACAGCATATCCCAGTGGATAGAAGATTCGTTCCTGCCTCCGGATTCAGGATAAGCTCTACCCAGGGCAAGATGGACTGTCCCTCCAATTTTTTCATCGAAAAGCATATTGCGGGTAAATCTGTCTATACCCCTGTTCATGCCCACAGCTACTTCCCCCAGATAGCGGGCACCCTCATCCGCTTCCAGGAGCTGATGAAGCAGTTCTTCACCTTCAGCTGCCCGGGCAGATACTACTTTTCCCCCGGAAAATTCCAGGCGAATATCTTTTATTTCTCTCCCCTGATAAATACCGGGAAAAGAAAATCTAATTTTGCCCTCTACGCTGTCCTCAATAGGAGCTGAAAAAATTTCCCCACCGGGATAATTACGGCGGGCATCATCCACCAACCAGCTGCGATCATTAACTTTCAGAGATAAATCCGTGTCGGCACTGCGCAAACGCAGCTCGTTTTTATCTTCCATTATTTCAGCAATTCTCTCCATCTCGGAGCTGTAATTCTGCCAGTATGCCACCGGGTCCTGTTTATCGAGATGACAGGCAGACACTATAAAATTTTCATAAGAATTAAGAGAAATACCGGCCTCCTGGGCATCAGCCTGGGTAGGATACTGGCAGACATTCCAGTTGAATTCTCCCTCAGCAGCCCTGTTCATATAAATTTTCATTAATTCCTGCTGGGCCGCCTGATGAGTTTTAATGCGGCTGGCATCGACTTCACTCAGTTCTCTGGTATTGCGATTGGCCTTAATTTTAATCATGGCATCAGCATTTTCCAGCATAAATTTTTTGATAGGTGAAACATATTCCAGCTGTTCTTCGCTGGCTTTATTATAAAACAACTCCTCCTGACCTGCAAAATCAGCTGCATAATGACAGTGAGCTCCTGCTTCTAATATAGATTCATAGACAGCTTTTACCAGTGGCTCCGCCAGAGATGAACCCTGCAGTAAAACCAGGTCATCCTCTGATAGGTCCACACAATAATTAACCAGGGTATAAGCGTATTTTTTTAAATGTGATTTTTTCATTTTGAATTCCTCCATTTATATTTAACAGTTATTTTAAGGGGTTCTTCTCCAGAACCGTTGGTTAAATTGCCTTATATGCTGGATTACCAGGACTACTTATACCTTTAATTACCTGGGCTTATAAAGTATTGGAAGCTATAAAGCGAAGTGATACTGGAAATTTTTCAAATTCAGGGACAAGCTTTCGCGCAGGAAGCACTATTTTTTGGCCGAAAACTAAACCTAAACACAGGAAAAATTTCCTGGTGAACAGAGCCTTATAGCTTTCAATTATAGGCATTACGAAAATGATTAAAACTATATTCAATAACTGATATGGAGATGATCCTTTTAAGGTAATTAGCAGGGCGAAAAACAGGATTTTTCTTCGCGAGATGAGCTTTGTTTTGAGCTGTTCACCCTGCCCGGGCCATAAAAAAACCCCTTTTCCCACCAGGAAAAGGGTCTAAAAATAAATAAGAACACTATCAAATTATTCCAGAGTTATTTCCACGTGATCATCACCATCATGTATATTTACCAGGGTGCCGTCCTCTACATCTGCCTGCTCCAGAACTGATTCGATTTCTATACCTCTTTCCTGCATCTTTCTGCGGGCATTTTCCGGGACAAAATCCACAAAAGAACGGGCTAAAAATAAAGGGAGAGAAATATTAACTTTCTCTTCCCCGGCCTCTTCTACTCTTATTTTCAGGGATTTAGCCTGCTCCCCGCAGTCTTCTCCGGCTTCTGTTTCCGGGACATCTTCAAGGGTTGCCAGCAGTTCAGCCGCCTCATCAGCTGTAATCTTTCCTGCTTCTACCATCTCCAAAATTCGCTTTCTTTCCTCCTGCATAATAATCCCCCCTACAAATTTTGCAATCTTTCCACAGCTTCACCGGAATCAATCTCTCCCTCTTCTAAAGAATTTAAAATCTCTTTGCGTTTTTCCCCTTTTTCATCATCGGGGCTGTCTTCAGCTCTGTATCCCAGCGCTTCTATAACTTCGTCAAGTTTGTTGCGCACCGTAGGATAGGAAATTCCCATTTCTCTTTCTACTTCTTTGATATTTCCCCGGGAACGGATAAAAACCTCCACAAATTTTAGCTGGTCCTCATTCAACCGGGAAAATTTATCCTGTTTAAAATTTCCCGTTACAGAAGTATGACAGTTACAGCATTCCAGCCTGGTTATATGCAAGTTTTCCTGACAAACGGGACATTTTCCTATCAATTTATTGGCCATGCTATCACCTGCCTTTTTCTAAGCTTAAATGTTATGATGCTATAAGTAAATTATATTATACTCAATTAATAAAGTCAAGGCAAAAGTTAATTTTATTAATATTTGACTTGAAAATATTAATAAAATAATTTTTGCCCGGCCGTATTCGCCCCCACCCCCGGATATTATATCTGGTTCAGCCCGGCGGAAAACTGTTATTTAACCGTTGAGCCATCAGCTGCTCTGCTATAAATATGTAGATCAGCAAAATAATTGTTGCTTCTATCAATCAGAGATGTTTTCCTGCTCGTACTGTAAAAATGCCAGCAAACCTACAGCTGTTTTGCTGTCCTTGACCTTACCTGAGAGAACCAAATCCGGAATTTCTTCTGGAGCTATTTCGGTCAAAGACAAAAATTCTCCTGTTTCCAGCTGCTGTTCCCCCTGCTGTAAATCTCTGGCCAAAAATAAATTCAAACATTCGGTGCTGTAACCAGGAGTTGTATAAAAATCAAATAGATGAATCATTTCCCCGGCTTTATACCCGGTTTCTTCCTGAAGTTCCCTGCGTCCTCCTATTTCTGGCTCCTCTTCTGCTTCCAGACGGCCGGCTGGCAGCTCCAGCAGAACCTGACCGGCTGCATGTCGGTACTGCTCGATCATGACAATTTTGCCCCGGGGATTATAAGGAATCACGGTAACCCCACCCGGGTGTTCCACAATCTCTCTTTCTGACCTGTTACCATCGGGTAATTTCACCTGATCAACTTTAACTGAAAGAATTTTGCCGTTGAATTTAAGCGAGGATTCCAGTAATTGTTCCTCCAGATTCTCCATCAATATTCCACCTTCCTTCTGCAATTTAGTTAACTACTGCCATTGACTTTAAGCAGTGCAATCATCTGATCTATTAAAAATTTAAAAGGAAATTTTCTAATGCCCGGGTTAACTGCTGCAGTGAATTTAAATTAACGTTTTCTCGCGGTGTATGAGCACCGGACAGCCCCAGCCCGATATTTACACATTCCACACCGTAATCATGGAATTTGGCAGCCTCACTAATATGACTGCTGGCGCTATATTCTGATTTGATGCCAGCATGCTGCAGAGAAGTTTCCAGTTTTTGCAGCCAGGGCCTATTATCAGCCAGCCGAAAACCTGAGCAGGTATGAAGCAGACTGTAGGTCAAATTATCTGCTCTTATACCAAAATATCGCATCAGTTCCTTCAGTTTCTTTTTCCATTGGGCTTCAATCTCCTGAATATCTTCTCCTTTTATCCCGATAACCAGTATTTCTTCCTGAAAAAAATTCCAGGCAGGCAGAGGACCTGAAATCAGGTGAGAAACCAGACAAAGATCACTTTTATTCCAGTAGTGCCTGATTCGCCTTAACAGCATTTTTTGCCTGGATGTAAGCTTATTTTCCAGGGGAGATTGATTTAAAGAGAGGCCAAAAAACACGGCAGCCGGCTCCTGATTAAAAATAGTACCCACGGGGGCTTCTCCATCCAGTACCAGAGCCTGATCAAACATTCCTATAAATTTTTGAGGTAAGACAGAAGCTCCCAGCAGCCCCAGCTCTTCAGCTACAGTAAAAACTATTCCCAGCCCCGGGGGCAATCGGCCGGAAAGTGAATTCAGGATCGCCAGTATAACTGAAATTCCTGCTTTATCATCGGCCCCCAGCCTGTCTGCTTCTCCTCTTATCAGCTGTTCACCATTATTGAGAGCAGCTTCGGGAGCATCACCTGCAATACTGTCTATATGAGCAGCCAGCAAAATGGATTTTTTATGGCCGGGTGAAACTTCAGCCAGAATATTATCGGCATTTCCCCCAATTTTATCAGCGGCCCCGTCAGTATTTACTTTTAAGCCAATCTCTTCCAGACGTGAAGTCAGCAGAGATGCCAGTTCAGATTCCTGACGCGGTCCACTGCTCAAGCGCACTAATTTCCTGAATATCTTTTCAGCTGAATCACTTTTCAAATTAATTCACCCCATGTAATAAACTACCTGCCAGTGTAAATTATCATAAAAACATGGCCTGTATTATAGATTAATGATTTAAAGCTATTTTCCTGCCTAACAGGTTTTATCCACAATAAATAAAGCCCCTGCCGGCTGTTATAGTCCGAGCAGGAGCTTGAAATTTACAGAATTCATTTTAATTTCTACTATTGCCTGGTATAGCAGTAATTATCCGGGTTAATTTCTCTTTAAGCAGGCTTAAACTTCCTGGGTCTCTCTATCTGCCAGTTTATAACCTTCTTCCAGCGCTTCTTTATTCATAGGAATCAAATTGTGGTGTCGTTTGGGCAGAACATTTTCCAGGTTATCCTTCACCGTCTCCAGATCGATTATTTTTTTCCGGGCCAGATAAGCTCCCAGCATCACCATGTTGGCTATTTTGCCACTGCCGATTTCGTTGGCTATTTCGTTGGCGGGAACTTCAATAACTTCCAGGTCATCTCTGGCCACCTTTTTTTCAATCAAGGAAGAATTGGTGACCACCAGCCCCCCCTCTTTAACTTTAGGGGCAAATTTGTCCTGGGACGGAAGATTCATGGTAATGGCAGAATTCGGGTGATCAGTGAGGGGAGAAGGAATCATATCATCACTGATAATTACAGTACAGTTGGCTGTTCCTCCCCGCATTTCAGGTCCATAAGAAGGCATCCAGGAAACTTCCAGGTTTTCTTTCATACCGGAATAGGAGAGCAGCTGACCGATGGACATTACACCCTGTCCACCAAAACCGGCCATGACAATTTCTTCTTTCACTTACTCCACCCCCCCGACATCAACGAATTCACCGAGCTCGTAAATGGGCAGCATGTTTTCTTCCAGCCAGTCCATAGCATCAGAAGGTCTTATACCCCAGTTGGTAGGGCAGGTTGAAAGTACCTCAACCATGGAAAAGCCTTTTTCTGCCTGCTGCATTTTGAAAGCCTTTTTGATCGACTTTTTAGCCTGACGTATATGCTTGGTGTCATGATGTGATACCCGGGCCAGATAAGCAGGCCCATTTAATTCGCTTAACATTTCAGTCATCCTAATAGGGTTGCCCGCTTTTTTCAGGTCCCGACCATAGGGGGAAGTAGTTGTTTTTTGGGCTTCCAGAGTGGTAGGAGCCATCTGTCCCCCGGTCATTCCATATATAGCATTATTGATAAATATTACAGTTATATTTTCTCCTCTATTGGCTGCATGAACAATTTCAGCTGTGCCGATGGAAGCCAGGTCACCATCACCCTGATAGGTGAAAACAGTTTTATCGGGATGAACCCTTTTGATGCCAGTACCAACTGCCGGTGCCCTGCCGTGAGCAGCCTCCTGAAAATCACAATCAAAGTACTCATAGGCCAGCACAGAACAGCCTACAGGGGCAACACCGATAGTTTCTTCTTTTATTTCCAGCTCATCAATTACTTCTGCCACCAGGCGGTGAGTTATGCCATGAGTACAGCCGGGGCAGTAGTGAAAGGTTTCATCTGTGAGAGCATCGGGTCTATCAGCAATTTTTTCCATAATTACTCACCTCTCATTTCCATTATTTTCTCGCTTATTTCCTCTATGCCGGGGACGACTCCACCGGTACGGCCATAAAATTCAACAGGTTTGCGCCCCTCCACGGCCATTCTCACATCTTCAACCATCTGTCCGGTATTCATCTCCACAGTGAGGAATTTATCTACCTGTTCACTGAGGTCAGAAATCGCCTTTTCGGGGAAAGGGAATAAAGTTATAGGACGCAGCAGACCTACCTTAACCCCCTGTTTCCTCAAATTATCGATAGCACTTATGCAGATACGGGCAGTCGTGCCAAAAGCTACTACTGCTATTTCCGCATCTTCCAGTTTATAGCTATCATATCTGACCTCTTCTTCTCGCATGCGATCATATTTTTCCTTGATATCTAAATTTAATTCTTCCAGAACTTCAGCATCAAGAGCCAGAGAAGAGAGTTTATTTCTTTCTCTGCCCGGGGTACCATCTGTAGCCCATTCTTTGCGGGGAAGTTCTTCCGGGTCAATTTCTTGTTTAAATTCTACCGGCTCCATCATCTGTCCGATCATGCCATCTCCCAGAATGAGCATGGGATTGCGATATTTATCGGCCAGCTCAAAAGCCAGATAGGTCAGATCCACCAGCTCCTGCACGGAATAAGGAGCCAGAACTCCCAGGCGAATGTCTCCATGGGCCATTCCCTTGGTAGCCTGAAAATAATCAGCCTGTGAAGGTTGAATCCCCCCCAGACCTGGTCCACCTCTCATCATATTGACAATAACAGCTGGCAGCTCAGCACCAACTATATAGGAAATTCCCTCTGCTTTGAGGCTGATTCCCGGGCTGGAAGATGAGGTCAGCACCCGGGCTCCGGCTCCGGCTGCTCCATAAACCATGTTGCTGGCAGCCACTTCACTTTCCGCCTGCAGAAACTCTCCATCAACTTCCGGCAGTCGCCGGGACATATATTCTGGTATATCATTCTGAGGTGTTATGGGATAACCGAAAAAATAACGGCATCCTGCTTTAATAGCCGCTTCACCAACAGCTTCATTTCCTTTCATTAAAACTTTCTCTGCCATGATACAGGCCTCCTTTAATATCTTTAGTTGTCTTACTTTACTCTTTATAAACAGTTATACATACATCAGGACAGACTTGATAGCACTGAGTACAGCTAATACACTCTTCCTGGTCTTCATCTTCTACTTCTGCTGGATGATAACCCTGATCATTGATGCGCTCCTCAGCCATCTGAATGATATCTACAGGACAAACCTCGGGGCAGAGTTCACATCCTTTACAGCATTCTTCGTCAATTACAACCTTTTTATTTTCCACGGCTGTTACTCCTCCTTACTATATTATTCATAAGTTTTGGCTTGTTCCTGACCTGTTAAAACCCGGTTGGCCCCTGCCGCCAGAGCCGTCATCTCTTCTTCTCCGGGAAATACCTCTACTGGAGCTATAAATTCAACTCTTTCTTTAACCTTTTCTACAAAGTTTTCAGAATAAGCAATACCACCTGTGAGTAAAATTCCCTCAATTTCTTCCGGGGCTGCTGGAGCAAGTGAGCCTATTTCTTTAGCCACCTGGTAGGCCATAGCATCAAAAACCAGTTGAGCCTTTTCCTCGCCCTGTTCAGCTCTTGTTTCAACCTCTTTCATATCATTTGTACCCAGATAGCCCACTACTCCCCCCTGTTTGAGCAGCTGATTTTTTATCTTCTTTTCTGTCATATCCTCTTCATAACAGTACATGGCCAGATCAAGAGTAGGGAGAGTTCCGGCCCGGTTAGGAGAAAAAGGTCCTTCCCCGCTGAGAGCATTATTGACATCTATAACTCTGCCTTTATGATGCAGACCAGCCGAGATTCCTCCTCCCAGATGTGTTACAATCACTGTAATATCCTCGTACATACTGTCCAGCTGCTCAGCATATTTGCGGGCCACTGCTTTTTGATTTAAAGCGTGAAATATGCTGCGCCTCTGCAATTCAGGTTTGCCGGAAATTTTTGCTATGGAGCTCATTTCATCGACTACTACAGGATCTACAATATATGCTTCGGCTCCAGCCTCTTCAGCCAGAGCATGAGCCAGCAACCCCCCCAGATTGCTGGCATGCTCTCCCTGAAGACCTTTTTTTAAATCCCGGCGCATCTTCTCATTTACGGTATAAGTGCCACCTGTTATCGGTTTCAAGAGCCCTCCTCTGCCGACTACTGCTGATAGGGAGGATAGCTTCACTTCAGCATCTTTGATAAAATCGGTGATATAATTCAGGCGCAGATCCTGTTGATCAGTGATCTCTTCAAATTGTGAGAGTTCTTCTCTGTTGTGTTCAATTGTTTGATTGAAAATTTCCTCTACTCCCGCTTCATCCCCCACAAAATAGGCAATTTTGGTGGAAGTTGAACCGGGATTTATTACCAGGATTTTATTATCTGACATGCTATCACTGTCCTATCTAATTATATGATTGCTGCGGACCTGCCTGATTTTTTCTATCCTTTCCTCAGCCAGAATATCTGCAGCTTTATAAGTGGGAATATTATCTCTCTTGCTTATTTCATACACATTCTTGACATTGTCAAAAATTCCTGTCGCCCTATTCATAGCTTTTTCTTTGTCGTAACCCTGAAGTTCCTGATAAACATTCATCAAGCCGCCGGCATTGGCCACATAATCAGGTGCATAGAGAATATCCTTCTCATCCAGAATATCACCATGTCTATCTTCTGCCAGAACATTGTTGGCTCCTCCACACACAATATCACATTTGAGCTGGGGTATGGTGTCATCATTAATGACTGCCCCCAGAGCTGTTGGAGCAAAGACATCACAGTCTACACTATATATTTCATCGGGATCTACTGCTTTAGCTTCAAATTCTTTTTCTACTCTTTTAATCCTCTCATCTTTAATATCCGTTACAATTAACCGGGCTCCTTCTTCATAGAGATATTCACAGAGATAATAGCCTACACTGCCGACTCCCTGTACTGCTACTTTTTTCCCGGAGAGATCGGTGGTGCCATAAACTTCTTCGACACTGGCTTTCATAGCCTGATAAACTCCATAGGCAGTTACAGGAGAAGGGTCACCACTGGTGCCGGGCAGCCCGGTCACATAATCGGTTTCTTCGTTGACAAAAGCCATATCATTGACAGTAGTGTTAACATCTTCTGCCGTAATATATCGACCCTGCAGGCTCTGTACATACCTGCCGAAGGAACGCCATAGTTCTTCGCTTTTATCTTCTTCAGCATCACCTATAACTACAGCTTTACCTCCACCTAAATTAAGGCCGGCAGCAGCAGCTTTGTAGGTCATGCCCCGTGCCAGTCTCAGAACATCGATAAGTGCTTCTTCTTCGTTGTCATAATTCCACATTCTGGTACCGCCCAGGGCTGGTCCCAGAGTAGTATCATGTATGCAGATTATTGATTTAAGTCCTGAAGCCTCATCATAATTAAATACTACCTGTTCATAATCTTCCTCTTCCATCAGCTCCAATACTCTACTCATTTTAAAATCCCCCTTTTTAGTTATAAATTAAATCTTTTAAACAGCAGGCTTTATTTATGCCAGTTCACTTCAAACACAGCTTAATAAGACCCGGATAGTAATTTGTTCCTTAAAAATAAAGCAGACTTAAGCTTTATAAACTGCACTGATTGCAGATGGTATTGGTTACAGAAATTTTATTTATACGATCTTCGGCCAGTTTCTTGGCAGCAGTATGAGTGGGAATATTCTCAGTTTCAGATTTTGTAAAAATGTCCAGGAGCTGATTATAAATTCTTTCGGTCTTCTTCATGGTGCGGTCCTCATCAAATCCATCGGGTTCCATTTCATCACATACCAAAATCATGCCGCCAGCATTGATTACGAAATCAGGGGCATAAAGAATATCTCTTTCGCTGAGCTCTTCAGCGTGTCTGTCCTCTGCCAGCACATTATTGGCTGAGCCTGCTATAATATCACATTTAAACCTGTCTATGGTATCATCATTTATTACTGCTCCCAGAGCATTAGGAGAGAAAATATCACATTCGACATCATAAATTTCTTCCGGCTCGACTATTTCCACTCCCAGTTCTTGAGCTCTCTCAATTTTTTCTTCATCTACATCGGTACCGATAATTTCAGCGCCTTCCTCCAGAAGATGTTTAACCAGTTTATGGCCTACTTTACCAAGACCCTGAACTGCAATAGTAAGGCCGTCCAGGTCATCATCTCCATATCTGTAATGACAGCTGGCCTTAATTCCCATATACGTGCCATATGCCGTAGGTACAGAGGAGTCTCCCCCACCACCATATTCCTGGGGTAACGCCCCCACATAAGGAGTTTCTTTGCGCATGAGAACAAAATCTTCTGGCTTAGTTCCTACATCAGTTCCGGTATAATATCTGCCGTTAAGGGCATCGATATATCTGCCCAGAGCTCTGAATAAACCTTCAGTGCGATGAGTTTCCGGATCACCCCAGATAACAGTCTTACCTCCACCATAATCTTCACCGGCTATTGCCGACTTATAAGTCATACCCTGAGAAAGCCGCAGCACATCTTCAATTGCCTCTTCTTCGTTATCATAATCCAGCATACGACAGCCGCCCAGAGCCGGACCCAGAGTGGTATTATGAATTCCTATAATAGCTTTTAAATCGGTCTGATTCTCCTGAAGGAACATCAGCTGTTCCTGTCCGTGTTCCTTCATTTTTTCAAATATACTCATTTTTAAACCCCCTCAAAGTGATTATCCGCGCCTGGTAATCTTAAAAGAAATATAGAGTAATAGCCCATAAGTCCCTGCAAATTTCCTTAAAAATTTTTACAACCGGACACATATTTTATCAGTAATACTCATCTATAAGTAGTGCAATATTCATGCCAGATATCCCGAGGGAAAACAATTTTTTGCTATGAAAACAGATAAAGGAGAAAAATACTTGATATGCCGGAAAGGTAAAGATAAGGGAGTTTTATTCGTTTAAATGAAAAATATCACGAAAATACTGCAAAAAAATTCATACCTGCAAGATTTTGCAGGTATGTTTTTTCAGGCGAGATGTCAGGAGGGCTTAATCAATACCATATTTATCCATCTTATAGTATAGACTGCGCACTGCTATCCCCAGCTTTTTAGCAGCTTCTTTACGGTTGCCATCTGTTTTATCCAGAGCTTCCAGTATCAATTTCTTTTCAGTTTCATTCATAATTTCCTTTAACGATTGCTCCTCCAGGGAAGAAGAAATGGACTGACGGGCAGCCGGGGGAGTGTGTTGAGAAGATTCCAGACCGGGCAGATGCTTAAATTTAATCACATTTTCGTTCAGCCCCATATGAATCATGGCCTGTCCGATAACATTTTCCAGTTCTCTGACATTACCCGGCCAGTAATATTCTTTGAGTTTTTCCAGAACTTCATCTGTACAGCCGGTAACTGAGCGTCCATATTCCTGATTAAACTTTCTGATGATGTGATGAACCAGAGTGGGAATATCTTCTTTTCTCTCTCTTAAAGGGGGAATGTAAAGAGGAAAAACGTTTAAACGGTAATACAGGTCTTCGCGAAACTCATCCTCCTGTACAGCCCTTTCCAGATTGATATTAGTAGCCACAATCACTCGAACATCAACATTAATCGGATGAGTACCACCAACTCTAACTATCTCTTTCTCCTGCAGAACCCGGAGCAGTTTGGTCTGTAGATTTTTACTAATCTTGCCGATCTCATCCAGAAAGATAGTACCTCCATCGGCTTCTTCAAAGAGACCGGTTTTGCCGCCAGATTGAGCCCCGGTAAAAGCTCCTTCTTCATAGCCAAATAACTCACTTTCCAGCAGATTATCCACCAGAGAACTGCAGTTAACACGAATAAAATTCTGAGACTGCCGGGAGCTGTTGTTGTGAATCGCATGTGCGAAAAGCTCCTTACCCGTTCCACTTTCTCCCCGCAGCAGTACAGTAACAGGAGTCTGCGAAGCTTTACGAGCCTTATTTTTTACAGCCTGCATGGTATCGCTCTCACCAACTATGTCGTCAAAGCTATAATGAGCCTGCAGCTCTCTCAGCTTTCTCTTGGCTTCATCCAGCTCTTCCGTAAGTCTTTTAATTTCTGAAACATCATGAATAACTCCTACACTTCCTTTTAAATCTCCCTCAACTATTATAGGAGCCACATCAACTATAACATCTTTTTTCTGCGGACCTACCTTCATTCTCTCTCCCTGAACTGGCTCCTGCGTTTTCAGAACCTTGTAGTGCATGCTCTCACCTTCGGCAATATCTACATCTGCTGGTTTGCCAATAACGTCTTCCTCGGTCAGTCCGGTCAGGCGGGTATAAGCCGGATTGATCAATATTCCTCTGCCTTCCTCATCAACTACAGATATAGCGTCCTGAGTGGAATTAATAATGGCCTCCAGCATGCTCCGCATCTCTTTTAAATCTGTGATCTCTTCTGCCAGTTTAACAACTTCTGTTTTATCTCTAAAAACTGCTGCCGCTCCTATTATATTACCCTGTCTATCTCTGACCGGAACTCTATTGGTGACTATGGTAGTTTCTTCTACCTTCTGGGTGCGCTGCAGTTCCGCCTCTCCTTTGTCCAGAATTAAATGGAGTCTGGTATTGGGAATTACCTCTCTCACATCTTCGTTAAGAACTTTTTCCCGGGAAAGCTGCAGGATCTCTTCGGCCGCCTGGTTAAAAAGTTCAACCCGGTAGCTGCTATCTATGGCAATCATACCATCATGGGTGGAATTTATTATCACATCTTTTTTTAGATTCTCCCTGCGCAGTCTGTCCAGCTCTGCCTGCAGGTCACCTGTTCTTTCAAATTCGGCCATTTAATTCACCCCGAATCAAATTTTATTGCCAGGAGGGTTCAAATACAGATTGAGGGGGAATACAGGACAGGGATAAGAATCTCCCTCTATTTCCTCTGCTAAATTTTCTGTAACAGTTAAATATTTGATGGGCAGATCGAGAACTGCCGCTGCTTCCCTTACAACCGGAAATTTGCTCCTGATTAAATCTGCCTCTGTTTCTGTTCCCAGATTGATGTTGGCAACAATGCCGGTGAATTTCAAACCGCTTTTGCTGGCAATGCGATCAGCTGTCTCCACAATTTTCGCATCACTATCGGTCCGGGGCCTTAAGGGATTGACAACCAGCCATTTTTCATAATCAGTATTTTTAATCTGTTCGGAAATACTGGCCAGAGCAGTAGCCCCTTCTTCATCTCCTCCTACATCAAAAATAGCCAGAGTGCCATCAGCCCTTAAAGCTCTATTAATTTCAGGAGATATCACCGGAAGATCAGCATCTTTAAGGTTTTTAGGAAAAATCACATCAACTCCGGCCTGTTCTAATTCCCGTTCCTTTTCGCGCGATCGAAAATAGGGGTTCACTACATCTAAATCAGTAAGAGATACTTCCTGATTACTATCAGCAATTTTAAATGCCAGATTTAAAGAAAACTCGGTCTTACCGCTGCCGAAATTTCCTGTAATAATTATACTCTGCAATGACTCCAGATCAGTTTCCAGCTGCATACATACCTCTCCTTATCTTTTATTCATTCTGCTTTTTATAATACCATAAGGCAAAAGTTTAGTAAAATAATTATCGGTTTCACATTTATCCCATTTGCATGCAGAAAGGCCGCCATTAAAGGCGGCCTCCTGCCGGGTATTAAATATTAAGCTGTAAATATTAGACTATGATTGACTGCAGCAAAATTGCTGCATAATACATCCATTTAATCAGAAACTACCAGAGTACCTGTCTCACCTTTTAATCCCTCTTCTGCTTTTTCCAGAGAAGTGATGAGAGCTTTGCGGTCATCACCGCTGCGAGCAAAATTAATGGCAGCTTTAATTTTGGGCAGCATGCTGCCCTCAGCAAAATGACCTTCCTCACTGTATTTTTCCGCCTGAGAAACTGTCATCTCATCTATTGCTTCTTCCTGAGGGGTGCCAAAATTTAAAGCAACCTGCTCAACAGCTGTAAGTATAACCAGATAATCTGCCTTCAGTTCTTCCGCCAATTTTTCACTGGCGTGGTCCTTGTCTATTACTGCCGGTACACCTTTTAAACTGCCGTTTTCTCTGATAACAGGTATTCCACCCCCACCACAGCTGATGACTACCTTTCCAGTATCAACCAGGTTTTCTATTACATTTTTTTCTGCAATATCAACAGGAAGGGGACTGGGAACAACCCGGCGATAACCCCGGCCGGAATCTTCCACCATATCGTAACCCTTTTCTTCTTTGAGTTTTTGGGCCTCTTCTTCGCTGTAAAAAGAGCCTATGGGTTTAGTGGGATTGGTAAAAGCAGAATCTTCTTTATCTACTATTACCTGAGTTATAATAGTTGCTACCTGTTTTTGATAGCCTCTATCTCTGAGTTTTTCCTGCATAGCGTTTTGAAGGTGATAACCTATATAGCCCTGACTCATGGCTCCACACTCAGGAAAAGGCATTTCAGGTGTTTCAGCCTCCGACTGGGAAGAGGTCTCAAAAGCTAAATTTATCATTCCTACCTGGGGCCCATTGCCATGAGCTAAAACTATTTCATGCCCCTGATCAATCAAATCAACCAGATTTTCTGCTGTTTCTGTTACTGCCTGTCGCTGCTCCCTGGGTGTCTCACCTAAAGCATTACCCCCCAGGGCAACTACCATTCTTGCCATGATTTCATTCACTCCTTTTATATGATGATTTTCTGTTTTAATTGTTAATTATTTTTCTGTTGTTTCTGCTTTATTCAGTATTTAATCAGAGTTAAATTATATATTCTGATTATAATATAGATGCTGGAGCTGCTCAATTTATAGTTGCCACCATCACAGCTTTAATGGTATGCATTCTGTTCTCTGCCTGGTCAAATACCCGGGAATACTTGCTTTCAAACACTCTATCTGTGACTTCCATCTCTTCAATTCCATATTCCTGATAAATTTTTTCGCCATTTTCCGTATCTGTATTATGATAGGCCGGCAGACAGTGCAGGAATATGACGTCTTCATTTTCTGTATTTTCGATCATTTCCATATTAACCTGATAGGGTTGAAGCAGCTCTACCCTTCTGGCAAATTCTGACTCTTCCCCCATGGATGCCCATACGTCAGTGTAGATAGCATCTGCCCCTTTGACATCTTCTGCCGGCTCATCTCCTATAGAAATGACAGCCCCTGTTTCTTCTGCGAGGGAACGGCATTTATTTACCAGCTTCTCCTGGGGCCATAATTCTCGGGGGGAGGTAATTGTGTAATTTATGCCCATCAGGGCTGAGCCAACCATAAGGGAATTGGCCATATTGTTGCGACCGTCACCGGCGAAGACAAAGTTGAGATCCTGCAGGTCAGCAAAATTTTCCTGTAAAGTCATCAAATCAGCCAGCACCTGAGTAGGATGATAAAGATCTGTGAGACCGTTCCAGACCGGAACCCCGGCATATTCTCCCAGGATCTCGACCGTTTCATGGTCAAAACCTCTGAACTGAATACCATCAAAATATCTTCCCAGAACGCGGGCGGTATCGGCCACAGTTTCTTTTTTCCCGAGCTGAATATCGTTCTTGCCCAGATACTCGGTATCTCCGCCTTCATCATTTGCAGCTACTACAAAAGAACATCTGGTTCTGGTCGATGGTTTTTCAAATAAAAGGGCGATGTTTTTCCCGGCCAGCAAATCACCCTGAATTCCCGCTCTTTTCTTGCTTTTCAAATCCCGGGAAAGTTCCAGCAAATATTGAATATCTCCTCTGGTAAAGTCCAGCAATTTCAAAAAGTTTCTGCCTGTTAAATTTTTGGGCATAAATATATACCTCCAAATATTATAGTTTTTCGCGCCAGAGAGGCATACTCATACAACGCGGTCCTCCCCGACCTCGCGAGAGTTCTGAACTGGGCATCACGTGAAGATTAAGCCCTGCTTTTTCCAGCAGCTTATTTGTCACATAGTTGCGAGAGTAGACTACAACTTCTCCCGGAGCCACAGCCAGAGTATTGGAACCATCATTCCACTGCTCTCTCCGCCCGTCTATAGGATCTCCTCCCGCACAGCGAATTAATTTAACCTGATCCAGATCTAAATATTCTTTTAAAATATCATCCAGATTGGCCATTTCCTGATTTATGACCAGATTATCCCGCTCATCAAGTTTCAAAGAGAACACTTTTAAAGGCCCTTCGATCTCCGCATGGATAGTAAATTTATCATGGTCCACCATGGTAAAAACTGTATCAAGATGCATAAATGCTCTGCGGGCAGGAATTTTAAAGGCCAGAACAGTCTCAAAAGTATCACGGGCCAGAATTCGCCGGGAAAACTTTTCGATAGCTGATGGACTGGTGCGCTCGGAAATACCCACTGCCAGCACTCTGGAATTCAATACCAGCTGGTCTCCTCCTTCCAGAGAATCTTCTTCGCACCGACCGTACCACCGGGGTATATCAGCCTCTGCAAAATCAGGATGAAACTTTAAAATATATTCCCCAAATATTGTTTCCCGGTTGCGAGTTTCATACTGCATACGGTTTAAACTTACACCTTTACCGATGGTAGCAAAGGGATCCCTGGTAAAATATAGATTGGGCAGGGGATCAATTATAAAGGGATAATCTTTCTCCACCCGATCCTGAAGAGAGCGAGATTCCAGTTCGGGCAGCTCCTGCTTGCGAATACCTGCCATTAAATTAATGATTAATTCTTTGTCCTCGAACTTATCTAAATATTGCAGCATAAGTTCCCGGCGGTCGGGATGTATTAATCCTGCTTCATCTAAAAATTGTTCCAAAAATTTTTGCCTCACACCATCATTGACCAGTGATTCTGCCATTAAATCTTCCAGATAACATACCTCCGCCCCACATTCCCGCAGAATATCAGCAAAGCGATCATGCTCCTGACGGGCAATTTCCAGAAAGGGGATATCGTCGAAAAGCAGTCTTTCCAGCAGCTCCGGGGTTAATCTCTCCACTTCTTCACCGGGGCGGTGAACTAGAACTTTTTTTAAAGGACCTATTTCTGAATAAATCTGAAGTGGGCTGGTGGACATAGTAATGCCTCCCTTTGCTAACAACTAAAGTAGTTAACATATTTTAAGTATAACTTTTGCAGGCAGTCGATGTCAAGTTTTAGCACTGATAATTTATAGCTGTAATTTATTGCGTAATTTTTTTAAATTGTTACCAAATTTTTGCTGGAGTTTCTGAGAAAAGCTTTTGTGAATTTCCGCTATAAAAATGTCATGGGTGATAAAATTTTCAGCCATAATCATAAACGCTTTATTCTGTGTCCACACCGCTTCAGTCTCACCTGCACTGAAAGAACCAAAAAATGCTTCCTGTTCATCCGCTACAGCAGTCAGCCACCTGCCCTGATTTTCTGTATCATCTTTAAGGCCTTCCAGCTGATGAAAAAACACTTCCCCTGGCAGTTCCTGCTCCTGGCCGTAAAATACAGTTTTAATTTCCACTCCCCTGGCAGCGGCCTGTTGTACTGCCGGCTTAATCTGTTCAACTTCTTCCTGCCAGACCTCCAGCAGCAGCCTGCTATCTGCCCGACTAATTACTTCCTGTACCTTTTCATAGCAGGAGGACTCGCCCCGGAAATGCCACATATAATCAACTTCAGGCTGGCTGTTGAAATTTTTCAGCTTATTCTCCAGCAGGGATAAGGAATTTTCCATTCTGGTACGATGGCGGCTGATAAATTCTGAGAGCGGTAGAGGAGAATAAAGAACAGGATTTTCCCCCTGAGCTATGATAAACCCCTCCTCCACCAGGTTATTAACTGTTTCATATATTTTGGACTGGGGAACCCCGGATTTTTTGCTGATCTCATAGGCGCTAATTTCCTGATGTTCCAGCAGAGTCATATAAGTTTTTGCTTCATATTTATTAAAACCAAATTCTGACATTTTATCCAGTATAATTTCTTCATTTTCCTGTTTAACCATATTTGTTGCACATCCTTTTATTTATGTCTGTAATTCTGATTTTATCTCACTGGCTCTTGCCAGAAGTTCTTCGGCATGTTCGATACCGGCACTGCTATCCTCTTTTCCGCCCAGCATTCTTGCCAGTTCAACTTTTCTTTCCGGCTTATCGAGGTCTTCTATTTCCGTGGCCACCGTCTCACTGGCCTGATCGGTTTCTTTTTCAATATAAAAATGTTTGTCAGCCATACTGGCCAGTTGAGGCAGGTGGGTTATACATATAACCTGTCGCTTTCGACTTATTTTTGCCAGTTTATTGGCCATCTTCACCGCAGTCTTACCCCCTACACCTGAATCAATTTCGTCGAATATGATGGTCTGCACCTGATCATATCGTGCGATTATTGATTTGAAGGCCAGCATAATGCGGGAGATTTCTCCTCCGGAAGCAACCTGATCTAAAGGCTTCAAATCTGTTCCCGGATTAACCGCAATTAAAAATCTCACCTGATCAAAACCACGGGAGTTGGGTTTATCCCTGGTCTCAATTTCCACTTCAAATCGGGCCTCAGACAGCGCCAGATCCGCCAGTTCCTTCTGAATTTTTTCTTCCAGATGTGCGGCTGCTTCCTGGCGAAAACTGGAGAGTTTTTCGGCTTTTTCCTTTAATTTATGTTCAACCTCATCTATTCTTTCCTGGACATCGTTTAATTTGTTTTCCAGCTGGTTAAGTTCCTGCTTTTCTGCTTCCAGCTCTTTTTTATATGCTAAAATCTCTTCTACACTATCACCATATTTACGCCTCAAATTGTTGATTAAATCCAGGCGTTCTTCCAGTTCTTTGACTCTCTTCGGGTTGAATTCCTGATTTTCATGATAATCTCTGAGTCTGTAACCTAAATCCTGCAGTGAATAGTAGATGTTTTCTGCCAGTTCAGCAATTTCTGCCAGTTCATTATCAAATTCAGATATATTATCCAGTCCGGTTTTAATATTTCCCAGTTTATCCAGCAGGGCTTCTTCATTCAGCTCTCCACTATTAATAATTTCGCCGGCCTCACCGGTGACAGCATATATTTCCTCACTGTTATTTAAACGGGCTAATTCCTGTTTCAGTTCTTCAATTTCGCCGGTTTCCAGTTGAGCTGATTCAATCTCCTCCAGCTGATATTCGATGATGTCCAGCCTGCGAGCTCTATCTTCTTCTCGCCGGGCTAATTCCTGCTGTCGTTTTTGCAGTTCCTGCAATTTTTCCTGGTGTGCTGCTACCTCTTTCTTGAGATGTTTACCTTCTTCGGGCAGCAAATCATCCAGAATATCTATATGATTGGAGCTCTGCAGCAAATTTTGATGTTCATGCTGTCCGTGTATATCTACCAGATATTTGCTAACCTCTCGCACCAGCCAGAGAGGGACCAGTTGTCCATTGATCCGGCAGCGATTTCTGCCGCTGCGTCTAATTTCACGGGAAATTAATAAATTCTCAGGCTCGGGTTCTATACCTGCCTGAGAAATAATTTCATTTATTTCTTCTGGCTCTGCAATAAAATAACTGGCTTCAATAAAAGCAGCTTCCTTGCCATCCTTTATAATATCCGTGCTGGCCCGACCACCAAATAACATTTCCAGAGCTCCGATAATAATAGATTTTCCGGCGCCCGTTTCCCCTGTAAGTATGTTCAATCCTTGATTAAAATTAATATTTATCTTTTCTATAATGGCAAAATTTTTTAAAACCAGATCACCCAGCATTTTAAGCTCTCCTCCCGGCTGAATTTTGCAGCAATAAACAGTTAAAATAGACCCAGCTTCAACTTTTCACGTAAGATGCGATAAAAATTTCTCTCGGGAAATTTTACCATCTTAACCGAATGTTTAGATTTATTTATAATGATTTCGTCTCCGTCCTGCAAATCATATTCTTTTTTGCCGTCAGTGCTGATTTTAACCTGTCCTCTGTCCACATGAGTCCTAATTTTGACCTGTTCATTTCCTTTGATCATCATCGGTCTTATATAAAGATTATGAGGGCAGATAGGGGTGAGTAATAAAACGTCCAGCTCGGGATTGACAATAGGTCCACCAGCTGATAGGGAGTAAGCAGTAGAGCCGGTGGGAGTGGCCGCAATCATTCCATCCCCCTGATAATCGGCAATAAACTCTTCGCCGATATAAAATTCCATACCTATAACTTTTTGGTTCCCCCCGCGAGAAATAACCGCATCATTAAGGCCATGGGTATCATAAATTTTCTCTCCCTGTCTAAACACCCGGGTATTGAGCATCATTCTCTCTTCCAGGGAAAAATCCCCCTGTAATAAATCTCCAGCTGCTTCCCGCAATGATTCGGCTTCTATAACAGTCATAAAACCCAGGCTTCCCACGTTAATTCCCAGCATAGGGATATCTGTGCCACAAAATTTGCCTACAGCTCTGAGCATGGTGCCGTCCCCACCGAAAATGGTCAGGTAATCAACTTTTTTCTTCATAGTTTCTACACTGGCAGCCCGACTTTCACAGTCCAAAATTTCCCCGCATGCTTCTTCCACCAAATAATCTGCCGATTTCTGCTGGAGAAAGTCAATCATATCACCAGCTAGATCTACTGCTTTATCTTTTTTAGTGTTAACAATGATTCCAATGGTAGGAATAATCATCAACCCCTTTTAAAATCTCTGTAGGCCTCATTTATAACTCTATTAATATCTTTCTCACTGATGTTTTTCTCTGCCTGGATAGCAATATCCTCTTTTCCGGGCTGATAACAGGCATATAATAAATATTCTATGTTTTTAGACTTGCGCCCGCGGATAGGTGAAAATGTAAGGTTTACAGGCAGAAGAAAATTTTCCCGGCTGCACTGCAAAACTTTATCTATCACTTTTTTGTGAATTTTTGTATCCCTGACCACCCCACCATCCTGAACGTTCTCCGGGCCAGCTTCGAATTGGGGTTTAATGAGACTTATTAGTTCTGCGCCTGATTTCATAAAATTTACAGCATTAGGCAAAATTAAAGTTAGAGAAATAAAGGAAACATCTATTACCACCAGGTCAAAATAATTGCCCAGGTTATCGGGCTGCCAGTACCGAAAATTGGTCTGTTCATAAACATTAACCCGGGGATCATCTCTTAATTTCCATACCAGCTGATTTGTTCCACTATCTACTGCATAAACCTCTTCTGTTCCATGCTGAAGCAGACAATCGGTAAATCCCCCGGTTGAAGAGCCAATATCTAAAGCAGTTTTGCCGCCGGGGTCTACAGAAAATTTTTCGAGAGCTTCCAGCAGTTTTTGGCCTCCTCTACTAACAAATCTCTGCTTTTCCTCCACCTCTATCTCAGCATCAACTGCCACTCTGGTGCCTGCTTTATCTATTATCTGTTGGTTAACCTTTACTTCCCCTGCCATGATTGCTCTTTTAGCTTTACTGCGGGAAGAAAAGTAATCTTTTTCTACCAGCAATTTGTCTATTCGCTTTTTATTTGAGCTCATTATTATTTTAATCTCCCTGAGATAAAGCCGTTATTATACTTTCTGCAATACCTTCCGCATCGAGATTATACTGACTGCGCATGAAGTTTTGGCCCCCGTGTGGTATAAATTCATCGGGGAGACCCAGATTAATAATTTTATCGGGCAGATTTATTCCTGTATCTGCACATAGTTCCAGAACAGCGCTGCCAAATCCACCTGCTATGGCATTTTCTTCGACTGTTACCAGCATATCAGCATCCTGGACATACTCGACAATTTTATCATCCAGAGGTTTGATAAACTTTGCATCAAAAACCGCCGACGAAATATTCTCAGTCTCCAGCTTCTCTGCCGCTTTCAGGGCAGGATTTACCATTGAACCCGCAGCTGCCATAAATATATCATCACCTTGTTTGAGCAACTCACCTTCACCCAGCGGCAAAATTTCGGGGGATTCTGCTAATTTTACCCCTTCACCTTCACCCCGAGGGTATCTGATAGCTGCAGGTGATTCCAGTTCATAAGCTGTCCACATCATCTTTTGCAGCTCATTTTCATTGCGGGGAGCCATAACCGTCAAATTGGGAAGGGTACGTAAATAGGTTATATCGAACTGCCCTTGATGAGTTTCACCATCATTACCCACTATTCCGGCTCGATCCACCCCTATGATCACCGGTAAATCCTGCAGGCATATGTCATGGATTACCTGGTCATAACCACGCTGTAAAAATGTTGAATAAAGTGAAACCACTGGCCTCATGCCTCCCCGGGCCAGGCCAGCGCTGAATGTGAGAGCATGCTGTTCGGCAATACCAACATCATAAAAGCGATTGGGAAACTTTTCAGAAAAATTCTCCAGACCGGTGCCAGCTGGCATGGCAGCTGTAATTCCTACAATTCTAATGTCCTGCTTACCCATTTCCACCAGAGTGTCTCCAAATACTTTGCTGTAAGTGGGATGTTCACGGTTTTTTTCTTCTTCACCATCTTCGATTTTAAAAGGACTTACCCCGTGATAATCACAGGGTCTCTCTTCTGCCGGACAGTAACCTTTCCCTTTGGTTGTCGCCGCATGAATTAATACCGGCCCCTCAATCTTTTCCGCCCGGGCAAAAACTTCTCTTAGCTCGTTAATTTCATGCCCGGATACTGGCCCCAGATAAGTAAAGCCCATCTCCTCGAATAAGATTCCGGGAACCATCATATATTTGAAACTATCTTTGGCTTTATCCATAGTGCGAGAAACACCCTGACCTATCCCGGGAATAGAATCGATCAGGCCGCTCATTTCTTCTGTAATTTTACGCAGACCTGGATCAGTCCTTAACCTGGAAAGATAACCAGACAAAGCTCCCACATTTTGGGAGATAGACATTTCATTATCATTCAGGATAACTTTTACATCTGCCCCTTCGTGTCCGGCATGATTGAGAGCTTCAAAGGCCATACCTCCGGTAATTGCCCCATCACCTATGACACAATATATACTTTCTTCACTTCCTTTATGGTCCCGAGCCCTGGCCAGCCCCAGAGCTGATGAAATAGAGGTGCTGCTGTGGCCGGTGTTTATGATATCATGTTCACTCTCTTCATATTTAGGAAAACCACTCAATCCCCCGTACTGTCTGATAGTATGCAGCTTATCTTTACGGCCAGTTAATATTTTATGAGGATAACTCTGATGACCTACATCCCAAATTATTTTATCTTCCGGGCTATTGAGGTGCCGGTGCAGAGCTATCGTGATTTCCACCACTCCGAGATTGGAAGCCAGATGACCGCCTGTTTCGGAAATAGTGTCTATGAGAAAATTTCTCATTTCCTCAGCAAGCTGCTCAAGCTCAGAGTCCTCCAGCTCTTTCAAATCATCAGGGGAGTTAACATTGGTTAAAACTTCAGGCATACTTTTCACCTCACATAATTATCTCATTTAATACTGTCTGTCCAGAACAAAATTCACAAGCTGACAGAGTTTACCGGCATTTTCACCGAACATATGCAAAGACTTTTTAGCTTCAGAAGCTGCCTTTTTGGCCTGAGCGCGAGCTTCTTCCAGCCCCAGAATAGCAGGATAAGTGGATTTTTCCCGGGCCTGATCCTGCCCCACTTTTTTTCCCAGATTTTCCTCATCTCCCACAACATCCAGTATATCGTCTACAATTTGAAATGTCAGACCTAATTTACGGGCAAATTTATCCAGGGCTTCCCATTCTTTTTCGGTATATTCACTGCACAGAACTCCCCCCAGAATAGAAGCCCGAAAAAGCGCGCCAGTTTTGGCTGCATGTATTTTTTTTAACTCTTTTAATTTCAGCTGTTTATTTTCGGCAGCTAAATCCATCACCTGGCCAGCTACCATACCTTGAGGACCGGCAGCATCAGCCAGCAGCTCGGTTAGCTGACATCTTCTTGCAGGAGAAATATCAATACTGGCAGTAACTTTAAAAGCCAGAGACTGCAGAGCATCTCCTGCTAAAACTGCCATTCCTTCGCCAAAAACCAGATGACTGGCCTTTTTTCCCCGGCGCAGGTCATCATCATCCATACAGGGTAAATCATCATGAATGAGAGAATAAGTATGAATAAATTCAAGGGCTGCTCCAAATTTACGAGCAGCCCTTTTATCTCCTTCCAGTAGATTACAGGTCATTACTGTCAAAATAGGTCTTATTCTCTTGCCGCCAGCCAGGAGAGAATAGGAAATAGCTTCCTGCAAATCATTATTCATCGGTAAATCCTGCAGCAAATCCTGCAAATAGTGGTCAAATTCATCGGCTCTTTGCTTTAATTCTTGAGCAATATTAACTTTCACAGGCCATACCCTCCAGGCTGTAATTTAATCCAGTTCTTTATTATCTTTCCAGTCCAGTGCTCCCACCGGACAGGCTTCGATACATTCACCACAATCAGCACAATCTGTAGGAAGAGTAGCCGAAAATGCTGTATCTATTTTGGTTTCATAACCCCTATTTTGAAAATCCAGCAGATATTCGTTGACAACTTCACGACAAATTTTAACACAGATACCGCACTTTACACATTTACCTCTATCCAGAATGATCTCTGGATGATCGTTATCATAATCAAAGTCCATTTTTTCATTGCCTTCAAAGTATTCAGGATCAGCTTCATATTCTTCGGAATGCTCTTTTAAATTACAATCGAGTTTGGCGGTACAGCTGCACTCAAAGCAGCGTTCCCCCTCTTTTTCCATACCTTCCGGAGAAATAGTCTCAGTTACTTCCTGAAAGTTTTGAACCCTGGTTTCCGGCTCAGTATGAGGTAGCTCTACTCTTTCCTGTTCTTCAGGATCTTCTAAATAAACCAGGTCATCTTCACTCAATGACTGCCAGTGTCCACGAGTTACATTAATGGTATAGGATTCTCCAAGTTCTTCATTTTCCAGATAGGATTTGACATTCTCAGCAGCTTTGCGGGCTGCTGCCACTGCCTCAACTACGGTTGCAGGTCCGGTAACACAATCACCAGCGGCGAAAATATTATCTTTCACCTGATGACTATCTTCTTTTACATCAACATCTCCCCAATCATTGGTGGGGACACTTTCCGGAGCTATGGTATTTTGACCGATAGCCGCAATAACAGTATCAGCAGTTACCTCAAATTCACTATCTTCAATGGGAATAGGCCTTCTCCGTCCAGAAGCATCAGGCTCACCCAGTTCCATTTGAATACATTCCAGAACCAGCTGGCCATCTTCTTCGCGGAGACTAACAGGTTGACTGAGAAATTTAAAGTTACAGCCTTCTTCTCTGGCTTCATCTATTTCAATCTGTTCGGCCGGCATCTGTTCTTCGGTCCGACGATAATAACAGTGTACTTCCTCATCGGTAAGGCGCAGGGTGGAACGAACGCAGTCCATGGCGGTGTTTCCGCCGCCGACTACGATTGTTTCTCCCGGGTCTTCCATTTCAAAATCCTGCTGGGCCAGTTTTTCCAGATAGTCAATACCACCCCAGGCCAGTTCTTCTCCTTCCGTTCTCATAGAGCTGGGCTCCCAGCTGCCAACGGCTATAACTACGGCGTCATATTCCTGCTGGAGCTCATCCAGCTCAATATCTTTACCTAATTCCTGGTTGCAATGAATTTCTACACCATCCATTTCATAAAAATGATTTAGTTCTTTCTCCAGCACATCTTTAGGCAGACGATAATTGGGAATGCCGTAACGCAGCATACCGCCGGGTTCTTCCCTTTTTTCGAAAATGTCAGAACCTATCCCGGCCATCCTGAGAAAATAGGCTGTACCCAGACCAGCGGGACCGGCTCCAATAATGGCAATTTTGTCATCAGTTAATTCTTCTCTTTCTTCCACGTATTCGTCATAATGAAGCTCAGCTGACAGGCGTTTGAAATCATTAATAGCAACAGCTTCTTCACCTTCTTTTACATTGCGTCGGCAGTCCTTTTCACAAAATCGAGGACAGACCCGACCGATACTCATGGGAAAGGGAATCCGCTTTTTTATAATTTCTAGTGCTTTTTCAAAATCCCCTTCTCTTCCGGCTCTTACATATTCTTCTACATTGGCATGAGCAGGACAGGCAATGGTACATGGCGCTTCACAATCACCTGAGTGCTCGGAAAGTAGTAAGTCCAGAGCGGTTTTTCTCATATCTTTTACTTCTGGTGTAAAAGCTTCAATTTCCATATCATCATGAATTTTGCTTGTACAGGAAGGCTGCCATTCTCCTGTTTCTGCATCCTTTACCACACAGACAAAACAGGAGGTATTTTCACTGATTTCACCGTGGTAGCACATAGTTGGAATTTCTACATCATTTTTTTGCGCAGCTTCCAGAATAGTCTGGCCTGGTTCCACCTGATAGGTTTCACCGTCAATCGTAAGACTAACTTTGGACATCAACTTTACCTCCCTTTTTTACCCTTGATATTGCATCGACGGGACAAACTTCAATACAGCTGTTACAGCGTGTACAGGCCTCATCATCTATCTCCAGCTCATCGCTTATTGCATCAACCGGACAGGTATCGATACACTGACCGCATTCTATACATACATCATAATCTATTTCAATTTCAACTAAAGCACTGCATTCCAGAGCCGGACAGAAATCTTCCTCAACATGATTGACATATTCATCACGGAAATAATCCAGAGTTGTCAGCACGGGATTGGGCGCTGTCTGCCCCAGCCCACACAAAGAACCATTTATTATTTTATGACTTAAATCTTCCAGATCATTAATATCTTTCTGGGTGCCTTCACCACCGGTAATTCTCTCTAGTTTTTCCAGCATACGTTTGGTTCCTACACGGCAAAATGTACATTTTCCGCAGCTTTCTTCGGTGGTGAAATCGAGAAAATATCTGGCGGTCTCCACCATACAGCGACCTTTACTGATGACTATTAAACCACCTGATCCCATAATTGCCCCCAGATCTGTCAGAGAATCATAATCTACAGGGGTGTCAAAGTGCTCTTCGGGAATGCATCCACCGCTGGGACCACCTATCTGCACGGCTTTGACACTGCCTTCTTCTGCTCCCCCGATACCATATACAACATCATGAATGGAAATTCCCATGGGAACCTCTACCAGGCCTGTATATTCCAGGTCACCGGCCAGGGCAAAAAGTTTGGTGCCTGTACTATTTTCCGTACCCACCTGAGAAAATTGCTCTCCACCCTTTCTAATAATCAAAGGTATATTGGACAGAGTTTCAACATTATTTATCAGCGTTGGTCTGCCTTTAAAACCCTCATCGGTTGGATAGGGTGGGCGATAACGAGGGTTACCCCTTTTACCTTCCAGGGAATGAATCATCGCTGTTTCTTCTCCACAGACAAATGCCCCGGCACCTTCTTTGACAGTAATATCAACTTCGGTTCCATTCAGGTTATTCAAACCAGCTTCTTTGACCTGTTCTATGGCAATATTTAATCTTTTTACTGCCAGGGGATATTCGGCTCGACAGTATATAAAAAGCTCATTAGCGCCGGTTGCATAGGCGCCTATCAGCATACCTTCTAAAAGTTGATGAGGCAGTGATTCCATCAAAGTTCTATCCATAAAAGCTCCGGGATCACCCTCATCAGCGTTACAGATTAAAACCTTATCTTCCTCTTCTTTAGCGGCCAAAAAGCTCCACTTCATACCGGTGGGAAAGCCGCCTCCACCCCGGCCGCGCAGTCCGGAAGTTTTTACTTCTTCGACTATTTCTTCCGGGCTCATTTTTAGTGCCTGCTTTAAAGCCTGGTAACCCTTATTATCCTTATATTCCTCTATAGCTGTGGGGACTATATCCCCGGCAAGTTCTGTTACATATTCCTCTTCCCAATTTTCTCGTACTTCCGGAACTTTGAATTGAGAAAAATCATCGAGATTAAGCATTCTTTCAATAAATTCTTCTTCTGGCTCTACATCTTCATAAATATAGCTACCATCTTCTGTTTCTATTTCTACCAGAGGCTCAGCATAACAGTGACCAATACATCCAACTTCAACTATCTCTTCTTCCGGAGCAATTTCGGCAATCTTTTCTTTGACTTCGCTGGCTCCAGCTGCTATACCACAGCTGGCCATACCAACTTTAATGCGCTCAATCATTTTCTGAGGCCTCCCTCTGCCTGTATTCTTCCAGTATATCCAGTGTCTTCTCTCGCGTTAAATTGCCATATACTTTGCCATTAATACTGACAACCGGGGCTAAACTACAGCATCCCAAACAGGCAACTGCTTCCAGAGAAAAAATGCCTTCTTCATCTGTTTCATCTTCTTCTATACCCAGTTCATCACTGATCCAGCCGAGAACCAGAGTTGAACCCTGAATATGACAGGCCGTACCATCACAGACCTGAATTTTATATTTTCCGGGCTCTTCCCGCTTGAACTGAGTATAAAATGAAACCACACCTTCTACTTCGACCGGAGCCATATCAAACTCACTGCTGATATTTTCAATAGCTTCATCAGAAATATACCCTTCTTCTTCTTGCACCATCTGTAAAGCTTTAATAAGATTGGAATCATCGGTGGCCAGTTCAGATATTTCTGCCAAAATTACCATCTCCTTAACTAGATTTTTTATTCCTCTTTCCGGGGCCACTCAAATGGTATAATTTCTTTTAACTCTCCATGTTCTTCCATGACCTGTTCTATTTTACCTTCTGCCCTGTTGAGTTCCTGCTGACAGTATTTTATCAGTTTCATTCCCAGGGTAAATTTTTCTACTGACTCTTCCAGCGACAGCATATCTCCTTCCAGCTCATTAACTATTTCTTCTAATTTATCCAGGGCAGTTTCAAAATCCAGCTCTTCCTGGAAAAAATCTTCCTGATTATCAATATCTAATGAGAGCTGCTGCATATTATCTTCAGAGGACTTTTCCCCGGAATTATTATTTTGTTCATTCAATATTATCATCTTCCTCCCTGCTGTATTTAACTTTACTAAAAATTGAGCCATCCTGCAAACGTGATTCTATCATATCTCCCTCTTTAACTTCAGCAACTGAAGTTATAATACTTTTGTCTTCCTTCCTGGTTAAACTATAACCGCGAGCTAATATTTTCAGGGGGCTGAGATTGTCCAGCTGACCAGAAATTTGCGATATCTGCTGTTGTTGCTGCTGAAAATAATCGGTAAGCTTTCGGCCAAACCTGTCGGCCAATCTATCAAATTCCTGTTGAGCAGTCGCAAATAAACGCTGAGGATCACTCCAGATATATCTGTTGCTTAAATGTTTAAAGTTTCGATTGGCGGATTTTAAATTTTGCCTGAAGGCGCTGGAGATTCTCTCAGCTAAATTTTGCAGATTATCTGACAGTTCCAGATAATCCTTGACAGCCAGCTCTGCTGCTGCTGAAGGTGTGGCCGCTCTAACGTCGGCCACAAAATCGGTTATGGTAAAATCGCTTTCATGGCCAACCCCGCTAATTACTGGTGTTGAAGACTCATAGATTGTGCGGGCCAGTTTTTCGCTGTTGAAACTCCAGAGGTCTTCCAGAGAGCCACCCCCACGACTTATTATGATCATATCTATATCTTCCCGGTTATTTAAATATTTTACTCCCCGGGTCAGCTCCTGCTCGGCCTTTTCTCCCTGGACATGAGCTGGCACCAGCAGAACAGAAACAGAACCGAACCTTCTCTGCAGAACCCGCAAAATATCACGGATAGCTGCCCCGGTGGGAGATGTTATCAGGCCTATTTTAGCCGGCAAAAAGGGTAAGTCCTGTTTTTCCTCTTCTGCAAAAAGTCCTTCTTCCTGGAGCTTTTCCTTCAACTCCAGATACTGCTGATAAAGTTCCCCGGCTCCTACTTTTTCCATCTCTTTCACGTAAAGCTGATATTCTCCCCGGGGTTCATAAACATCTATATAGCCTTTCGCCTTAACCTGCTGGCCATCCTCGGGCTCAAAGTCCAGTTTATCATTATATCCTTTGAACATAACTGAGTCCAGTCTGGACTGATCATCTTTGAGCGTAAAATACATATGCCCGGAACTGTGATGGTGAAAATTGGAAATCTCACCCTCGACCGATAAATTGGCAAGTTCTTCATCGAGGGTGAGCAGCTGCTTAATTCTGGCTGTAACTTCTGATACACTGTAACTTTTAGACTCCATGATGCTCCCTGGCTTTAACCGTATTGTGCATCAGCATGGCAATTGTCATAGGTCCAACTCCGCCGGGCACAGGAGTTATAGCACCAGCTTTTTCTTTTGCAGCATCAAAATCTACATCTCCAACCAGCTCACCTTCAACCCGGTTAATTCCAACATCAATAACACAGGCTCCCTCTTTAACCATATCTCCGGTAACAAATTCAGGTCTGCCAACTGCTGCTACTAAAATATCAGCTTCACTGGCCTTTTGTGGTAAATTTTGGGTGCGGGAATGACAGATAGTAATGGTTGCATTGCGCTCGATTAACAGGTGTGCTACCGGTTTGCCGACTATATTACTTCTGCCTAAAATTACTGCGTCTTTACCTTCTATTTCAATACCCTGTCTATCTATTAATTCTATAATTCCTTTGGGAGTACAGGGATCAAAACGCAGCTGATCCTGCTGACCACTAAATAGACGACCGGTATTGACGGGATGGAAACCATCAACATCTTTGCCAGGATCAATAGCTTCTATGACTTTTAACTCATCAATATGATCGGGCAGAGGTAATTGTACCAGGATGCCATCAACTTCATTATCATTATTTAATTCATCTATCATATCCAGCAGCTCTTCTTCGCTAATATCTGCTGATACTTCTCTCTTATCGGAATAAATACCTATTTCCTGGGCTGCCTTTTCTTTCATATTAACATAAGTTTGAGAAGCAGGATTGTCTCCTACCAGAACAACTGACAAACCTGGTACTCTTCCTTCCTGCTTCATTTCCTGTACTTTTCCTTTTAATTCTTCTCTAATATTTGCTGCAATACCTTTTCCATCAATGAGATTGTCTTTTGACATTAATATCCCCCCTGAATAATTTTATTCGTTATTAAAATATCATTTATAATAATTCTTTGCAAATGTGGTTATTCCTGCCAGTAATCTGCGATTAATTTTAAAACTTATTTTTCTGACACTTGACATTTAAATAAACATAAGGTAAAATTGTAGATGCAGAATTGAGAGTGCTGAAGTGGCGGAACTGGCAGACGCGCATGTTTCAGGGACATGTGGGCGTCAGCCCGTGTGGGTTCGAATCCCACCTTCAGCACCATTTTTTATTTATGATATACCAACAAATAGAGGGCTTTGCCCTCTTTTTTTATTTGGGCTGAATAAAAAATTATTAATGCCATGCTAATGCCATTGAAATTACTCTTTAGCCCATCTTATTAATTATTTTTAAAAAGACATTATATTTGTATTTTCTGGAGCGAGCAAATTGAATTAATAATCCCGTAAATCTCCTTTTTTAATCTCCTGCTTTTTGACCGACATGGACAACTGCAATCCCATTGATAAATTCTTTGTAATATACATCTTTAAATCCTTTGCGGACAAAAAGGTTCTGTAAAGATTTTTGATCGGGAAATCTTTTCAGGGAATTCGAAAGATGTTTGTAGGGTTTTTTATTTCTCATAATAAGTCCAGCTAATGATGGCATTATGCGATGAAAATAAAATCCATAAAGTTTTCGAAAAAACCTATTTTTGGGTTTGCCCAGATCAAGCGAAGCTGCTGTTCCCCCTGGCTTTAAAACCCGGAGCATTTCCCGCACTGCTTTATCCAGCTCTTCTATATTGCGCAGGCCGAAAGCTACAGTAACATAATCAAATTGATTGGCGGCAAATTCTAATTCTGTAGCATCACCGACCTGAAATTTTAAATTGTCAGGAGATTTTTCGCCAGTTTTTTGTCGGGCCTGTCTGATCATTTCCCGGGAAAAATCAACCCCAACCACTTCTCCTTCCGGCATATTTTTTGCAATTAATCGGGATAAATTGCCAGGGCCACAGCAAATATCCAGAGCCCTGCCAGCCCGGGAAAAGTTGATAGATTTAACCATTTCTTTGCGCCATCTATGAATTTGACCAAAAGATATAATCTGGTTGAGCAGTTCATAATTACCAGCGATATCACCGAACATTTGACTGAGATTATCATCCTCCAGTTTTTTATCTGGCACGAGTTTTAGCCCCTTTCTTAATTAAATTATCTGTAACAATAGATTTATATTTAATTTGCAACTGCTATTGCACCTTTATGCTGTCCTCCATATCTGCAAACCTGGCCTCGCCAATTCCACTTACTTTTTTGATTTCTGAAACCTCCTCAAATGCTCCCTGGTTTTCTCTATACTCTATTATATTTTCTGCTATTGCTGGGCCAACCCCGGTCAATTCCTGCAGTTTTTCGAAGTCAGCTGTATTGATATTAATTCTGGTCTCTCCTTCCTCTGTTTCCTTCTCCGACAATCTTTCAGGATCATAGGGTGATTCAGAAATTTCATAGTTTTCACCGTTAGTAGTTACAATAATATTACCTTGATAATCAGTTCTGTATATATCGATATTCTTTTCTGTAAGCTTTTCAATAATCTCCTGATGAGGATGACCATAGCGATTATCCTTTCCCACCTGTATAACTGATATCTCGGGATTAACCGCCTGCAAAAATTCTTTGCTGCTGGAAGTAGAAGATCCGTGATGGCCTACCTTTAACACCTGATTTTCTATATTATGTCCTCTTGCTAAAATTGACCTTTCTCCTTTAACTTCTAAATCACCGGTAAACAAAAAACCCATATTTTTGTATTCAATCTGTCCTACTATGTTTTCGTAATGTATATCATCTGTAACGGTAGAAGTAGGGTGAATTATTTCAAATTCTAATCCTTCTGCCAGTTTTTTTGTCATACCTGCTTTACCCTGTATCCGTTCAATATCATTTTCTTTTATGGCTGTTATATAGTTATCATAAGTAAGGGTATCATGCTCATATCCCGAATCTATAACCTTTTTAACGGAAAAATTGGCAAATACTTCAATAAATCCTCCTATGTGGTCGGCGTGTGGATGGGTGGCAATAGCTTTATGTATAATTTCAATATCTAAATCTTCTAGATAAGGGACGACTTCATCTCGTCCCTTCCATTTTTGCCCTGCATCTATAAGCATTTTGCGGCGAAAATCATTATCTATTGCTTTGATTAAAATAGAATCACCCTGACCTACATCAATATAATGCACCTGCAATTCACCCGTAAAATTATCATCTGAATGATCTTCCGCCTGTAAAGTGGTTATATTTAATAGAGATAAACTTATAATTATTGTAAACAGGACAAAAAGCTTCATAAACGATTTTTTCTTTTTGCTTTTATTACGTGTCATCAGTATAATAGATAAATTACTTTTAATTAACACTGGCATTTCTCCTTTATTTATCCGATTTTGAGGATTTTAAATAAAGCTACTTACTGTTAATTTCTATAAAATTTACCTTTATCCTTCTGTGTCCTTTAAGAATATGTAAACTGATTTGTTATTATATATGTCAATTTTGACATATTTTGTATTTTTTGCAGGGAGCCGGGTTATTATGAAGAATAAATATAGCAGACCTGCAATATTTATATTAAGATTTTAAGCAAATTTAAGAGAAAGGAGAAAAACATAAAAATAATATTACTGTCGGGTACTGTCGGGCAAATTTGGGCACTCGGATCAAATTAGACTTAAAAAATTAAAAATCTCAATTAAATGAAAAGGGGAAATTAAAATGCAAAAAAATGAACTGCTCGTTTATCTGATGAAAGTTGACAGAGGTCTTTGGGAAAAAAGCGAAGAAATAAAGGATGTTCTGCAGGCTCCGGAAATAGAATTGCTCTCCGAAAAATTCTGGATCAACAATGATGAAGATTATAAAAAAATTAAGGAGATAATTTTTGACTACGCCGGAATAATTGAAGATGAACAGGAAAGAGAACAAATTAGAGAAGTTTATGAAGCTCTGGTAAAATGGGAATATTATGACCTGAGCCTGGAAGAGTTTGCAGGGATTTTGCTGGAAGCAGGAGAAAATTCAGGCAAATTTACCCGGTCTGCTATCGAAAAAATTGAAAACTCCCAAATTAATTAAGCCTGTTGAGAACGTCGACAGCCCTAAACGTCAATAAAAATAAAAAATAAAATAATATTAAATAACAGGGCAGTAACCTTAAAATACTGCCCTGTTTAACACTATCTGAAAACCTGTATGGCTTTTAATATCCTACATACAATGGTCTTTAGCAGCTGCTGTAGCTGGCTGCTTTATTATTAAGCATTATTTTTTAATCAGTTTTCCACCACTACAGCTACTCCATCTGGTATTACCGTAATGGAACTATCTTCACCTTCAACCATATTCTCTGCTAAAGAAATTGCTTCCTCCATGTTTGCTGCTTTATGCATGTACATATTTTCCACCATTTCTCGGGAGGCCTCGGTGATCATAATAACCTCAAATTTATCCAGTATCCGGGCTAAAATCTGTGATTCCCACTGATCGGGAACTGTTTCGGTCATATCCCGGCTTTTTATATCTTCGCGTATTTGCTGCACACTATCAGCTTCTAAAAATGTGTTATAAAAACCTTCGCCTCCATGACCATCTGAACATTCTGCTGCAATTATAATTACTCCTCCATCTTTACAGGTTGCTTCCGCAGCAGTCATGCCTTTGACGGATTGATAGATATTCTGATCTAAAGGATATCCACCATTGGTGGTTATAACTATGTCGGCTGGAGCCGCCTCCACTCCTGCCAGCTCAGCAACAAATTCACAGCCTTGATTGTGGGCTTCTCGGAAATCACCGGCAAAGGCGTTGATGATCTCCTTTTCCTCATTTATAGCTACATTAACGATGAATTTTAGCTCCGCCTTTTCAGCCGCATAAAGCATATCTTTATGCATGGGGTTTCCTTCTAAAATACCTGTTCTGGCATTTTCATGAGCAATAAACTCACCACAATGATTTCCCAGAACAGTTTCTCTACTGGCAACTCCAGGAAGTACACTTTTTCTCCCCCCGGAAAAACCAGCAAAAAAGTGGGGCTCTATAAAACCTTCCGCCAGCAGCAAATCAGCTTCTACAGCATATTTGTTAAGCTCCAGTTTGCCACCGGAGGGTAGAGTGCCTAATTCTAACATATCCTCAGTTTTTTCACTGTGATGGATGATTATCTCTTCATTTTCTACAATTTCAGTACCAAATTTATCTTTTAATTCTGTTTCTGTAGTAGGTCGGTGAAAACCGGTGGCAATCAGAAGTTTTATATTAGCTTCTGGATTGCCTTTTCTTATTTCTGTTAACATAGGCGGAATTATAAATCTACTGGGCACAGGTCGGGTATGGTCACTGCATATTATTACTATTTCCTGTCTCCCCCGGGCTAACTCTTTTAATTGAGGAGAAGATATTGGCTCTGCCAGAGCACTATCAACCAAAGTCCGTTGGTCAGCTTCCGGCTCATATTCATTTGCTTCCGACTCCAGGACTCCTGCAATTCTCTCCTCCTCTACTGTAAAAGAAATCCCTTCTCTCCCGTAAGGAATATCAAATTTCAAAGGATAACCTCCTCGATTTTAATATTTTTCAGTAAAAGGCCAGGAACATAATATTGTGCTAACTGTTCCTGGCCCAGACCTGAAATTTCTATTTTAGAAAATTCCTGCGTATAATGTTCCTACCAGCACTGTAGTTATAAGCGCAATTAATAGAGCATATATTATAGTTACAACTATTGTTTTTCTCATTACCAGGCCTTCTTTACCGACCAGACCAACTGTGGTAATTGCTGCTACAACATTGTGAACACAGAGCATATTACCACCGGCAGCACCAGCAGTCTGAAGTCCGAGGGTAGGAATGACTTCTACATCGGCAGCCAGCGCTGTCTCAAACTGAAAAGCACCGAACATTATATTTGAAACTGTATTGGAGCCGGCTATAAAAGCACCCAGTGTACCTACAAAAGGAGCTCCGAAATGCCAGGCACCCCCGAAAACATTCGCTGCGGCAAAAGCCATTTCCTCTAACATTGTATATTCAGCAACGGGATCAGAGTTCATCATGATGTAGACCATTGCCACTGCAAAAAACAGAGCAATAGCAGCAGGTTTAACTGTGCTTAAAGTCTCTTTCCAGCAATCAGCCGCCTGACCTTTTTCCATATTCATAATATAAGGGACAATTAAAGCAACAAGCAGAAAGGGGATTATACCAGGATTATAAAGAGGAGCGATAGCTTCAGAAACATCAGTTCCCAGTATATTTTCCCAGCCTATTTCTATTCCCTGCAGTGTACCTACTAAACCGAAAGCTTCAATTCTAGTAATTACCAGGATAGCTGCAATCAGTAAATAGGGAAGCCAGGCTTTAAAAGGAGTTACAGTTAGCTCATCAGGGTCAGGTATTTCGACTTCAGCCTCGACTTCATCCTCCCATTCATCATCCCAGTTTTCGCGCGCTGGATAATCCCACTCATCTTTAGGGACCAGAAAATTCCGTCTTACAGCAAAGACGAAAATAGGTAGAGCTATTAAAGAGCCCAGCAAAGAAGGTAATTCGGGACCGATGAAGTTAGAGATTAACACCATGGGGATACCAAAGATTAAACCGGAGAAAATAGCCAGCGGCCAAACTTTCAGTCCTTTGAGCAAGGAACCTTCGGCAATTTTAGTCATTACTGCCACTATAGCCAGAGGAATAAATAAAGCCATTAAGCCATTTAAAACCCCGGCATAAGCTCCTATTGATTCTAAAAATACCCTGAAGTTATCAATTTGCGCCCCCATACTTTCAATAGGTAGCTCGACCAAACCGTCTAGAACGTCAAAACCACCCCAGATAGGCACTCCTACTGCTCCGAAAGAAACAGGAACACTATTACCTATCAGTGCTACAGTGGCAGCAATTAGAGGGGGATGGCCCAATGCTACCAGCAAGGGGGCTGCTACAGCCGCAGGGGTGCCAAAACCGGCAGCACCTTCGAAGAAAGCCCCCATCAGAAAGGCCAGCAAAAGAGCCTGTACTCTTCTGTCTGTGGAAACTGTAGCCATTGAATAGGAAATGCTGTCAACGCCTCCACTATCCTTAAGAAGCTGCAATATCAGTAAAGCGCCAAATACTATCAATAAAATTCCAAAAGCGTCGATTACTCCTCCAATAGAAGCACCGACCAGCCAATTAAAAGGCATATCCCACCAAACTGCCCCGATAATCACAGCAGCAATCCAGCCGATAGGCATTGCTTTCATAGCAGGCCACATAAAACCAATCATTAAAACCCCAACGATAATTATAGGAATAGCGGCTAATAAGGCATACATATTATCGACTCCTCTTCTGCTTTTTTGATGCTTTTATAATCAGCTTCTGTAAGTCCAGATTTCTGATATGTTCTAACCAGCTGATAAGAGAATATGATAGAATTTACCCGCTTTGTTTAAAAGTCCAGATTCAGTTAAATTTAGGTGGATATAATATTAATAGTATTTTGAATTTGTGTGTAACCACCTCCTTATTTATGTCTGATTGTTATTGTTATTGTACCTCTTTTAGTTTATCCAGCCAGGCAGGAATGACATCGTAAAGATCGGCTACTATGCCATAATCACAATGTTCAAAAATAGGAGCAGAGGGGTCGTTGTTTATAGCTATAATGGTATCTGATTCCTTCATTCCTGCCAGATGCTGGGGAGCTCCGGATATACCAAAAGCAAGATATATGACCGGCTTAACCCGATGACCACTGTATCCTACCTGGTGCTCTTTTCCTATATAATCTTCATCTACTACGTCACGAGAGGCTCCCAGTTCCCCTCCCAGCATATCAGCTAATTCCTGCAGCAATGAAAAGTCTTCGGGATTGTTAAGCCCCTTACCACCTGCAACTATGACTTCTTCTTCAGTAATATTTACATCTTTGCCGCCCAGCTTCTCCAGTATATTAAGTCCTGTGTCCTCCATAATTTCAGAAGTTTCTTCTATTATTTCACCTGTTCTTTCTTCATCGCATTCCGCTTCAGGAAACTCTTTGTATCTTACTGTTGCCATCTGTAAATCGGAAGTGGTTTTAATATGAGCCAGTATATTTTCGCTGAAAGCCGGCCTAATTTGCACTAATCTATTATCAGAAGGGTCAATCTGTAGGTCAGTACAATCAGCAGTTAAACCTGCATTAAGTGAGATTGCCAGCCTGGGTGCTAAAGAACGACCAAAAGGAGTAGCTCCCAGCAAAACTATCTCTGGATTTATTTTGTTTTGAATATAATGTTTTAAATTGTCCTTATATAAAACCAGATCAGGCCGGGAAAATTTTTCATGGGTTATAAAAAATACCTGATCGGAGCCGCGATAAATTAACTCTTCAACCTCCATATCTTTTGGACCTAAAATTATACTGGCCAGATTTGTATTTAATTCGTCAGCCAAAATTCTTCCCTTATTAAGCAATTCATAAGAAACAGGATGAATTTCTCCCTCGTTTTGTTCGGCATAAACTAAAACTCCATTTCCAGGTTCTGTCATAATTATATCCTCCTCTTTTCTCTGAGTAGTTCGGTCAATTCATCCAGGGCTACTTCGTAACCATCTTCCCATACTTTGCTTTCTCTGCCTTCTTCTGGAGGAACTTCAATATTTTTAACTTTGGTTAAAGAACCTGAAAGGCCCACGTCATCTTCATCAATATTGTAATCGGCAAAATCATCCAGACCCCATTTTTCAATTTCTGCCTTTTTGGATTTCATTTTATCTTTCAAAGATGGTAATTCCGGAGAATTTATGTCTTTTGTTACTGTTAACAGCCCTGGCAGTTTTATTTGCTGAAGGTAGGCGCTGTTCCAAAGATCAGATTTAACCTTTAAAGAATCTTCGGTTACTTCATCTATTTCCCAAACAAATGCTACATGAGGTATCCCTAAAAATTCTGCTGCCTGAGGCCCAACCTGTGCTGTATCCCCATCAACGCTCATTTCACCACATAATATTAAATCATAATTCCCAAATTTTTTGGCAGCATTCGCCAGTATAAAAGACGTAGCCCAGGTATCTGCGCCAGCAAAATTTCTATCCGTCAAAAGAATTCCTTCATCCGCTCCCCTTGCTATTGCTTCTTTCAAAGAATCTTCCGCGCTGGGAGGCCCCATACTTATAGCTGTTATTTTTCCGCCAACTTCTTCTTTGATATCGACTGCAGCCTGCAGTGCATTAAGATCAAAAGGGTTTATTTGGGCCGAAGCTGAACTTCTATCAATAACTCCCCTTTCTCGGTCAAATTTAACCTTTTCCATATCCGGTACTTCCTTGACAAATACTACAATATTCATATTTTTTACCTCCAATTTTATGCTAAGCTAACAACTCTTGTTAGTAGTTCAAAGAACCTTTAATTAAGTAAAAGCCCTTCTGTTTTGCTATACTTTAGAAGGGCTTTTTATATTTAACTACTCATCCAGATTTACAATTTTTCTGGGATTTAGAACATTATTGGGGTCAAAAGCTCTTTTTATCTGCTTCATAAGCTCTAACTCTCTATCAGTATATTGGAGAGCCATTTCTTTCATTCTGAGAGCACCTACTCCATGTTCTCCTGTAATTGTTCCACCCAGTTCAATAGTTGCTTCGTACATTTCACGCTTGAGGTCTTCATAATAATCAGGTATTTCCTGCACTTCTTCATCTTCCAGCATAATAAATGCATGTAAGTTGCCGTCAGCAGCATGAGCTAAAAGAGGCATTTCAACACCATATTTTTCCGAAAGTTCATCAAGTCTATCCATCAAATCATCAAGTTCACTGCGAGGAACTGTTATATCTGGACAATCCAGTATTCTGTCTTCTATTGCCGGCAAAAAGTGACTGCGAATTTCCAGTAATTCTCTCTCTTCTTGTGTAGTATCAGCTACTAGGGTATTAAGAGAACCATATTCTTCGCATATTTCTTCAATTGCAGCAGCAGTGGCAAAAATATCATCTTCACTATCCTCGGCCAGTATAATCATTAAATCTCCTGCTCCTTCTTTGGCCGGCCATTCTTTACCCAGATCTTCAGCAGTTTCCAGTATCTGTTCTCTTTCTACAAACTCTACAGCCAGAGGAATTAATCCCTCCTGTAGCATTTTCGGTACCGCACTAAAAGCATCACTTCTATTCTCAAAAGGAATTATCAGAGTGGCACTGTGATCAGGCTCGGGTTTTAAATCCAGCGTCACTTCTGTAATAATGCCTAATGTACCCTCACTACCTATCATCATCTGCATCAAATCATAACCGGTATTGTTTTTTACTAGTGTGCCATCCCGGTTACCAAAGTTTACATATTCACCTGTCGGTAATACTGCTTTTAAACCTCTAATTTGATCTCTCATAATTCCATCTCTTACGGCCCTTACCCCCCCGGCATTCATTGCTGCCATACCGCCTATTTGTGCACCTTCATCTCCCGGATGTAAAGGAAAATAAAGATTGGGATGATCGTTCATTTTTTCTACCAGGTCTTCCAGAGTAACTCCGGTTTCACAGGTCAAAGTCATATTTACATCATCAATTTCAATTTTTTCATTCATTCTTTCTAAAACCAAAATCACGCTGGGCTCATCAGGAATAGCGTTTGCGGCTAAAGCAGTGTTTCCACCTTTAGGAATAACCGAAACAGAATTTTCATTGGCATATTTCATAATTTCAGATATCTCAGATTCAGTGCGGGGTTTTACCACCACACAATCTTCAACTGGTTTAGGAGCCACCAGACCGTAACTTTCATTGGTCCACTCAGTAGCATAACTTAATACTCTATCTGCATCTGTGTCAACCCACTTTTCTCCTACTATCTCTTCCAGGGCCTCGATAACTTTGGTATCCATTTTAAATAATTTCCCTCCTTGTAATTTTGATGCTATTTATAATAAAAATATTAAAGCTTTAAAGCAATTAATAATAAATACTCAATAGGGGTAGAAACTAAAATATTAAGGTTCTTCTCCACATCCGTTGGTAGAAACTGCTTATAAGTCCTCATACTAAGGCATATTATCTGCATCTCTAATTGCAGAACATAGAAAAAGTAAACCCCCAAACTTTCAACCCCTTATAAAAACCAGCAATTAGAGGAGTAAGCAGATCTGTCAACCTATCATATATGGCAAATTCACCAACTGTTCTGGAGAAGAGCCAATATTAATTATACCCTGAAAATATAGTAAATAAATATATGATGGTCAGACCATTCCTCATATATTGTTTTCTATAAACTTGAAAAATGTCCTCCTTAATTTTGCAAAAATTTTCTCTCTTCAACAAATTATTTAATTCACAAAATTAAAATGTTTTATGCTGTCATTATACTTATTTAAATTCAGAAATTTATAAATATAGAGAAAATAAAAAAACCGGTTAAAAACCGGTTGGATAAGTATAAATTTATTATTCAGCATATTTTTCAGTATATTCTGTGCAGCTTGATACAATAAGTTCAGCCTTCAATCTCTCTGTTAATCAATTTTTCTACGTAATCAAGATGTTCTCGCATATTGGTCATGGCCGCTTCTGAATCATTATTTTTTATTGCTTCAAATATTTTTCTATGCTGAATTGTAAATTGATTCATAGTTTCAGGGCGGGAAACCAATTTTGTCCGGGTGTGTTTGATATGAAAATCCATCGCTTCCATGATTGAAGTCATTACATAAAAAAGCACGTTATTTTTTCCCGCTTTAGCTATTGTATGATGAAAGTCTCTATCAAGTTCAATGCTTTCTTCTTCAAAACCTGTTCTTGTTTCCATCTTTTCTAAGATTTCTAATAATCTTTCCAGTTCTTTCTCATTAATTCTTTCGGCTGCTAGCTTAACACAATCTATTTCCAGAACTCGTCTCAATTCCAGTAATTCCTGTTCCACATCTTCTTCTAATAGTAAAGCAAGAGAAAGAGGTTCCAGTAAATTTTTATCTGGATTTGATTTAATAAATGTTCCTTCACCAGGTCTACTTTCAATTAAACCTATCATCTCTAAAGCACTAAAAGCTTCTCTTATGGAGGCTCTACTGACATTTAGATTAGCTTTTAATTCTCTCTCCGAGGGCAGCTTATCTCCCCTTCTCAAATTACCTTCATAAATCATTTTTTTAATTTGATTGATAACTTCTTCGTAAACTTTACTGGTTTTTATGGGTTCAAAATCCATAATATTCCTCCGGTCTTAATTTACTCAATGACATTCTCTTATTTTCATTCAATAAAATTGTTTGCAGCATTAAATTTAAAATTGTTTAACAGCGTTTTACATGCCTGATACATACCTGTTATTCTATTTCTTCAATCTGGGCAAGAATACCATTAATAAATCCGGGAGAGTCTTCACTTCCATATTTTTTGGCTATTTCTACAGCTTCGTTAATAGCCACAGCTTTGGGAACTTCAGGATTGAAAATAATCTCATATATAGCTATTCTCAAAATGTTTTTATCTACCACTGATAATCTTTCTAGGCGCCAGTCGACCAAATGTTCCTTGATCACATCATCGATAAAGTCTAAATTATGACTTATATCAAGGACTAAATCCAGGTGATAGGCTTCTTTAGTTTCTCCCGTAAAACCTTCAGGTAATTCACTCATGCTTTCAAATTGCCTCGGTCTTAGATCTGTAAATAATTTTTGCTGTATTTCCAGTGAATACAGATATTTTAAAGCTAATTCTCTCTCCTGGCGTCTGGATAATTTCTTCATAATAAAACCAATTCACCTTTCCCTAAATCTTATTAGAGGGGCAAAAGTTTTTCAATTAGATTCTTGAAATCTTCCTCCAGATCATCTCTGCTTCCTATTAAGAATCCCGCTAAAGTGAATATTACAATTATAACAGTTCGTAAAACTCCGATATATAATAGTAAAATGCTAATCAATAATCCTATCAAAGCTCCAATGATCTCTTTTTTATTTTTCCTAAAGAAATCCCAAAAATTTTCATAGAAATCATCTTGATCCATAACCTATCGCCCCCTGCATTCAACTAAAGAAACCATGTCCTTCTTCTTTTTCTTGTTCATCTGTTTCTTCAATATCTTCCCTATCCTCTTCCTGTTCGACTTTATTATCTCCTTCATTATCTTCGGCAACTTTTTGGGATACAGACTCTTCTTCACTTTGACCCAATTCTTCATTTCCGTTTATTATTTCCTCTTCTTCTGATATTTTTTCCTCTTCAATCTCTTCATCTTTGGGTTTTTCTATTTCCGGATCGTCTTCGGAATCGCTTTCTGAAACAATTTTTTCATCTATTTCTTCTTCCTGCTTCTCTTCTTTGCGAGAATAAGATTTCAGTTTTTTATCTTTTTTACCTTCCACATTTTCTATAAGAATTTCAACTGAAGCTACGTTAGCACCCGTTATATCTCTAAGGCGAGATTTGATTTTATGCTGAAGTCGCCCGGTCAAATTAGGAATATTCTCTTCTTCCTGAACGGAAATCGATAATCTTGCATATAAACCATCTTCTTTGGCATCAACTTTCGTTCCCCTGACCTCAATAAATTCTTCCTGGTAGGCAACTTCTCTAATGATCTTGTTCATGGCCTTCAGAGAAATATTAACCTGCCCATCTTCTGTTGTACTTATAGTTGCAGTTCCCGTTTGGCGCTGAAATAGTGGATATAACGACCAGGCCGATAAAACAAATATAACAATAAAAGAGATAGCTGCACTGAAGTTTCCATGAAGATTATTTTGAATTTCCCCTAGAAATTCCAGTCCAATAATCCCAAAACTATAGACAGCCAGCACTAAAGAAACAACCATTAACATAGCCAGAAGCAAAATCAAAACTATCCTGTTTAAATATTTCATTCCTCTTCCCCCTCTTCCTCCTCTGGCTTTTGAGCAGGAAATTCTACACCCTGGACGTGAATATCAACATTGAGAACCTCCAGACCGGTCATACCTTCTACTGTCTCTTTAACATTGTCCTGGATTTGCCAGGCTATATCTGGTATTGAAGAACCATATTCAACTACAATATAAAGGTCAATATCTACCATGTTTTCATTTACACTAACTTTCACACCTCTGGATAAATCCTTTCTGCCCAGCATGTTTCTCAAACTTCCGGCAAACCCTCCACTCATAGAATAAATCCCTTCAACTTTAACTGCCGACATACCAGCAATTATAGCAATTACCTCGTCTGCAATATTTAGTTCGCCAATTATATCTTCATTTTTCAGTTGCTCTTTTACCATCAAAATTCACCTCACAGTATTTAACCGATCATATGTCAACTAATTAACTTAAAAGTATATTACTCCAGAAAGACTGACAGTTTTTATGACTTAATTTTTTTAACTATTTCCTCCTGTTCTTCATAGTCTCCCACTATGATAGCCCCTACTAACTCACCTTGCTTCTTGAAAACCCTGCAGTAAGTATCATTTTCTTCTTTAATTTCTGAAGTAATATTATCCCTTTCTTCCAGGACACCTACAGATATCACATTTACTTCAGCAACCTTTAACTCATGTGAAGAAACATATCCGTCGAAATCAGCATCTTTATTAACCATATTTTTACCAGCAATTTTGCCCATCTCCATAGATGGACCCCAGATGCCATAAACCCTTTCATTAAACTCAGCAACATCACCAGCAGCATATACATTTTCTATACTTGTTTCCATTTTATTATTAACAACGATACCTTTATTGACTTCTATATCTGTGTCTTCTACTAATTCTGTATTTGAACGAATTCCTGCAGAAAATAGTACAAAATCTGTCGGTATTTTATGGCCGCTTTTTAATTTAACTTTTTCAGCTTTTCCTTCTCCGATAATTTCCGAAGCCATGCATCCTAACTGACACATTATACCCATATCTTTTAATTTTTTCTTCAGAATTTCTCCACCCTTTTTGTCCAGCTGCCTATTCATCAGATGATCAGCCATTTCCAGTACTTTTACATCCAGACCTGTTTTACTCAGATTATAAGCACTCTCCAGGCCCAAAAGACCACCACCAACCACAACAGCTTTTTCACTTTCCTGAGCGTAATTATGAATTTTTTCAGCATCTTCTGCTATTCTTAGGGTGAAAACATTCTCGAAATTTGAGCCAGGAACAGGTGGTACAAAAGGGTGTGAGCCATTGGCCAGCAAAAGTTTATCATAGTTATATTTGCCTTCTTCAGTATGAACTAAACTGTTTGCAAAATCTACTGAAATAGCGGGCTCGTTTAGATGCAAATTTATATCGTTTTTTTTAAACCAATCCAAATCGTTAATTATTATATCATCTACATCAATCTGCCCTGAAAGACATTGAATCAATCTGGGTCGATAATAAAAACCCCGGGTTTCATCCGTTAAGACAACAACTTCATCATTATCATCTCTCATTTTGATAATTTCCTTTATAGCTGAAACTCCTGCAACACCTGTGCCGATTATAACATATTTCATGTTAACCCTCCCGGTTTAAGGTTATGATAAAAGCAATTAAACCCGTTCCTGATATTCACCAGTTCGGGTATCTATTTTTATTTTTGTACCTGGTTCAATAAATAAAGGAACTTTTAATGTGTAACCGGTCTCGACAGTCACTTCTTTTGTGCCCCCGGAAACTGTATCACCCTTAACAGCCGGAGGAGCCTGGGTAACTTCCAGGGCCACAGTTGTTGGCAGGTTTATTTTAATAGGTTTATCCTCATGAAATAAAACTTCAACTTCCAAATTTTCTTTTAAAAATTTTAATTTATCTTCAATATCCTCAGTCATAAAATATGTTTGTTCATAATTGTCAATATCCATAAATACGTGTCTATCGTCATCCTGATACAAATATTTCATTATTCTTTTGTCAATATGGGCTTGTTTAACCTTTTCCCCGGCTCGAAAAGTTTTATTGATCACATGTCCATCTGTGAGGCTTTTTAATTTTGTTCTGACAAAAGCACTCCCTCGGGCAGACTTAGAGTGTTCAAAATTCTCTACGGTGTATATGTCATCTTCCAGTTCAATTGTCAAACCCGTATTAAAATCATTAGTTGAAATCATAGTAACCCCCCAATAAATAGACAATTAATTCTGTTAATTAAATGTTTATCTGACTTGAATTTCTTCTTTGCCAGCAAAAAACCATATTCAGTGTTTTAATAAGTATATCATATTTATATGGATAAAGACAAAATTAAATCTTCAAAGTGTAATTAGCTCTTTTGACAGCCCATTTAACACCTGACATCCACTCTCCTGTAGCAATATGTCATCTTCTATGCGAACTCCTCCATAATCCGGTATATAAATACCGGGTTCATCAGTAAAAACCATGCCAGCTTTTAATTCCACATCAGATTGATATGATACTTTCGGGCCTTCGTGAACTTCTATCCCCAGACCATGCCCCAATCCATGGCCGAAATATTCACCATAACCAGCCTCTTTTATTATATCCCTGGCAATTTGGTCAGCTTCCTTCCCGGACATGCCTGGTTTTACCTCTTCGATAACTTTTTTATGAGCTTTTAAAACCAGGTTATAAATTTTTTCCTGTTTTGGTTCTGGATCGCCAAGGACTAAAGTTCTGGTCATATCAGAACAATAACCCCTGTAATAAGTGCCAAAATCTATAGTTATAAATTCACCTTCTTTCACTTTTTTGTCGGAAGCAACTCCGTGGGGTAAAGAAGAACGCTTTCCCGAGGCAACGATAAAATCAAAAGAAGGCCCTTCTCCCCCTTTTTTTCTAAGAATATATTCCAATTCTGCTGCAATTTCTATTTCCTTTATACCTGGTTTGATAAAATTCAATATCTCTTCATAAGCAGATTCTGCAATTCTGATAGCTTCCCTAATTTTTTCGATTTCCTTCTGTTCTTTTATTAGCCTTAATTCTGTGATAGACTCTTCCAGCGGAATAAAAGCAATGTCCTGACACAAATTGTTTAATTTATTATAATCTTTATAGCTCATATCTTCGTCTTCAAAGCCTAAAGAATTAATATTTCTTTCCTTAATAAACTCAGCTAATTTTTCCTGGGGATTTTTATTTATTTCAACTATCTCAAAATTCTCAGTTTCATTCGCCGCTTGTTCTTTATAGCGAAAATCTGTAAGCAAGAAATTTTGATCATTTTTTGTGATCAACAATTTGCCTGCTGAACCAGAAAACTCTGATAAATAAAATCTATTTGCTGCAGAAGTAACCAAAATAGCATCCAGCTGTTTTTCATGTATTACTTTCTGGCATTTTTTGATTCGATTTTCCATAAAAATTAACTCCTTATTTGTTTAATTTTATTAAATGATTATAAGCAAATAAATAGCTATCTATGCCCATACCCATGATAACTGCATCTGCTGCAGAAGCTGTAAGAAACTCTCTATTTCTGGCTACAGGGTTGCTTATGTGAACTTCAATAATAGGAAATCTCAGCATATCCAAACAGTCTTTAATAGCTATACTTGTGTGACTATAACCGGCAGGATTGATTATTAAACCTGCTGCTACATCGTGGTTATTATGCATAAAATCTATAAGCTGTCCCTGGCTATTACCCTGCCACCAGTTAATTTTATTATTGTCTTTTTTAGCTTTATCTTCCAGTTTTTCCCTGATATCTTCTTCGGATATATCACCATAATATTTTTTGTTTCTATATTTAAGCATATTAATGTTTGGTCCGTTTACAACCAGAATTAAAATCATCATCCCCCCTCAAAACCCGACGTAGAACAATTTAATCTGTTCATTAGTCAGATTTTTTTATATTTTATTGTAAATTTTATTTACAGTTTCCTTAATTGTTAAATCAGTAGTGTCGATTTTATAGCCCATATTATACAATTTTTCTCTTGCTGATAATAGCTCTATAATTTTAGATTCAGGGTTTTCTGCCTGATATAGAAGAGGTCTGTTTTTAACATCAATCCTGGCCATAATTTCTTCTATTTCAGCAGCCAGATAAAAAACCGGACCTGAGTTCATAAAAAATTTTCTATTTTGTGGAGACAAAACAGCTCCTCCTCCAGCAGCCACAACCCCACTTGATATTTTAGAATATAGTTCTGATATAACTTTTCTTTCCCAGTTTCTAAATACAATATTTCCACCACGAGAAAAAATCTCAGGAATACACCTGCCAGTTCTTTTACTTATTATTTTATCTATATCATAATAATACCAATTAATCTCCCGCGACAATGCTTTTCCCACCGTAGTTTTTCCGACTCCCATCATACCAATTAGAGTTATTATCATAGTCAGCCTCCAAAATACTTTTCTATATTAATATATTCTTTTTTACCTAACAATTTCCTGCAATTCACTGTTATTATCTTCTATCAAATGTGGAGTCACCGAAATTATTAACTCTGTGCTTTCTTCGCTCATATATTCTTTGCTAAACAGGTTTCCCAAAATAGGAATGCTGGACAAAACGGGAGTTATTTCACTGGTCATCTGCAGTTGATCCCGGGTTATTCCCCCCAGATAGAAAGTTTCCCCATTATTCAATCTTATACTGCTGACCAATTTCCTGGTATTAAAGGAAGGATAACCTGTTGCGGTCATTTCTGCAGTACTTACTTCAGGTTCAATCGATAATTCGATTTCCTCATTTTCATTTATTTCAGATACAACCTGCAGAATAATTCCGGAATCCAGATATTCAATATCTTCTTCACCATCTCGTTCTATCACAAGTGGAAATTTTTCACCAAAATGTATTCTGGCAGGTTGACCGGCGATAGCCGATAATCTTGCTGATGAAAGAAGTTCTACTTCTCCAGTCTCAAGGGCTGCATCAAAAAAGTCTTCCCAGGTTAATTTATATTTAATTGACTTTGATGTTTCCTGTTCTAAAGATAGTGCGGGAGGATTAAGATTCAATTCATTTTCAATTTTATCCTGAGAAAATTCCCAAACTTCAAATTCAATCATAACCTGCTTTTGCGGGATGTCCAGGTTATTTATTTTTTTTATTACATTATTTAATTCATTTTTATTACCACCAAGAATTAGTCTGGATTGATCAAGATAATTTATTTTTACTCTGTCTTCAAAAATAACTAAATTCTCCTGCAGTTTGTCGGTAGATATATAATTTAATGTGACGATCTTTTCCTTTTGTTCAAATTTGTTAATATAATCTTCAATAACATCTATACCAGCATCTACTTTGTCTGCAGGACCAGAAATATAAATATACCCTGATTCGCTAAAATCACGAAACTTTAACCCGGGAAAAATCTCCAGAAAATCAAGATTCCAGGTGCCAGAAGCCGGGATATTTACTATTTCAGTTTTTAATTTTTGGTCTCTGTTATCCATATCTTCTTCCGCGGGGAATATAGATTCAATAAAATTCTTTTTTCTTGTGAGGACTTGTTTCTCTCCGGCCAGTACTATAATATTATTTTGAGAATTGATTATTCTCATCACATCAGGATAAAATCTGTCCAGCATATTACTCCATTTTTCTTCCCAGGCCCCCTGAAAATTTAAAGTTTTGACAGTCCAATTTTCTCTGGCTGAAAAAGGCTCCGGTTTGTTGTGAGCAATATCTTTTTCGCCACCAATATAAAGAATATCGTTCTTTTTTTCCCAGCTATAACCACTATTTATTACTAAATCTTTTAGAACATCTACACTTCCCTCACCGCTCATTTTTATGCTGGCCTGTCCGGTGACATTTTCATAAACATAAACATCAATATCATAGACAGCCGCAAAAGTATATATAATATCCCGCAAATTCGCCTCTACAAAATCTATTTTCATCGAAGAGTTTAAATCGTTATTTTTTAAGTTTGCTCTCACTCGTCCCGTGCTTAAAACAAGTATAATGGCCATAATTAAAATAATCAGCATGATTCTTAATGTTTTTTTCAATTTAATCTCTCCTTCGCAGAAAATATAAATTATTTTTATATTCCAAATTATAATTTTTTTCGTCTTTTATAATTCTACCTTCATTTTTTTCACTGAAAGTATCTAACAACACTTTTTTTCCCGATATGCTCAAAAGGAAATGGGCATTTTGATCTTTATTTATATATCCCAAAACTTTTATATAGTCCGGGAGGGGATAAATGGTTCTGTCCTTTGAAATCAAATTCTTTCCATGATTTACTTTAGCTTTCTCTGAGATATCATTTATTTCTATCTTTTTAGCTTCTGGAGTAATTCCAGATTTTGGTATAGTTATATTAGCAGATCTATTTTTAAATTCTCCAAGCAACTTTCTATTCAGAAATATTTCACTGCTGTTTATGGGTATATAATTTATTATAACTTTTTCACCATCAGCCTCACTTTTTATTTGCAATTCAGTCTCCTGAAAATAATTTATTAAATAACTAAACATAGGTATAAATTCCTGCCAGATCACTTCCAAATTATTTGTAAATTTAATTTGCTTCTTTCCAGCAGAGGAGGTTTTATCCTGAGTCAAAATAATTTTGTTATCAAGTAACCAGTTATTAAATTTATCCTCAACTTTCTCCCGTGAAACTAACTCCCAATTATCATTAATTAAATCATTAAATATTGCTTGTGCTTCTTTTAATTTAACCTTTTGGGTTTCAATTTTTCCCTGCAACTTCTGATATTCATTATTCAATCTACTTACTTCAAAATATAATTTAAAAGAACTAAATAATACAATTGCTAGCAAAAAACTTAACGCCCCAATTATAATCAACACATTTCTTTTGTTTCGCATATTATTCACCCACCTTTTTCTCTGGGCTTTATTTTCAAGATAAATGCCGGATTTTCTCTGTAGTCAGTGCGCAATAAAGAAATATCCAGTTCATTAGTATTTAACTGTTCTGAATTTAATCCTAGCTTATTCAGATTATCTTCATCATGTGCTCGACCATATAATATTAAATCTGGATGAGTGTAATCAATTTCATTTACCACAGCTGTTTCTGAGATGATGCCAACCGCTTTTTCAAATAATGTGTAAATGTTTTTGGGGTTTTTCCGGGGCGAAATAATATTATCAAGCTCAGCTATTCTGGACTCAAAATTATAATAATCGCCTGTTAGTTGAACAATTTGATCATTCAAATAAGTTGCCCTACTGCCTAGATTAAACCTAAATAATGAAACAATTATTAAGAATAAGATTAAAGAAATAATAATTTTTCTGCTGGAATTAATTAGAATTATATCAACGAAGTTAAGAAAGTTTATTGGCCTATTCCCTTTAAATTTCATTAAAAATCATTCCAATCAAAGGCAGAAAATGGACGGAATTATTCTGGTAGAATTGTTTAAACTGATCATTTACATTTATGCTCAGATCATCTATTGTCAAAGATGTCCAGCTGTGGCCATTATTAATTTGCGGATATTCAAATTTTCCCTTTCTGGCATCCCAGATATATATGCGCTTAACCTTTTCAATATTTACTTCCTGCTCCAGATAAGTATCCACCTCTTTAATTAAAGTTTGCATCTCTGCTAAACTATCGATCGCATGAAATTTCTGCCAGTACAGATATGTCTGATTATTCTTTCCTGCAGAAACGAAGGTAACATCATCATATAATTCCAGTAATATTCCCCTATCTCTCCCACAAAATCTTGTAAGACAGGGCCAAATTGTGTCACCTCTAAAGGTAATTGCATGGCAGTTTTTTAAAGTTTTCCATATTATTTCCTGGTAATCATGAATTATATTTTTGTTTATAGTAGCAAGATGTAAATTTATTCTTTTTTCCTTTTTCTCCAGGATTGAATAGTCGATTAAGGTTTCGTTTAATGTGAAATCAGAAATTCTTTCTGCTTCTATTTCCATAAAATCTTCAACTTCTTTATCTGAAACTGAAGGAATATGAAAAAATTTACTCCCTACCGCTTCATCGGGTAAAATCAGATATACTTTTCCTTTTTTTAGCCTAAAATTTTTACTGATTGATTTGAATATTTCCATAAGTTGATGTTTTCTAATCACTTTACCATCGTCAATAATTCCATCTGGAATTCTCTTCTGTAAGATTTTATTTATGACATGCTGATTTTTCCTGTTTTTATGCAAGTTTATAAGCATCAATTCGTCATCTTCAATAAAAATATAATTTTTGGGTTTATTTAAAAACATTTTTTCCTCCTTATATGTTGGACTCCGTTATTCATAAGTGTTGTTATCAGTATAGTAACTAAATAGTTCTTTTTTTTCGTTTATTATATCTTCCACCTCTATATTCATTTTATAATTATCATTTCCTGAGTATGAAAGTTCATAATCGAAAGTATAACCTAATCCTCTGTTTTCCCCGGTAAAAGATACCATAGGCAAAAAAGGTTGATTATTGGAAAGATGCTCAACAAAAATATCTTCCATCATAATTCCTGAATATAAATAAGCTTCAAGCTGTATTTTGTTTCTCAACATCTGAGCCTGTCTTTGCCGCCATATTTGTCCGCTGGCATTAATACCTATAATTCCTACTAAAAATACGATAAAAATCAGAGTGAAAATAGACAAAAAACCATCTTCACTGTTTAAGAAGTTTTTATTTTGGGGGGAAGCACGATACTTTTCTGCCATTTATAAATCTCTCCTTTTTTACCTCGACGGCTTATTTTGATATTTAATATCTCATAATTATGCTCATCAGAAATTAGTTGGAATTCAACTTCCTCAATCTGATTTAAAATAGAATCCCTTCTGGTATAATTAATCTCATCATTTTGTCTATCTTTTTCTCTTTGAAGTGCTAACTCGTGCCCAAAACTGGATAAATACTTTGAATACTTAAACCATTTACTGTTCTCTTCATCTACAACTTTTAATTCTATACTGTCAGGTATTTCGTCATCTGCAGGCAACTTGATTTCTATACTTCTTACTATATCATGGGCAATCCTGAGTCCTGTCATTTCCAATTCCTGTTCCAGGCCAGGATCAAAAGATTCTATTTCTAAAAAGGAAAAGCCTTTATCCAGAATAATAAAACCTGTTGACAAGAAAACTGCACAAATTGTGATTGATAAAATAATCTCAAGCAAAGAAAATCCCTGTTCATTTTTTGCAAATTTAAGCATTATTCCTCCTTTCTTGTTAAAACCATATTCCTTTTTGCAAATAGCGAAAAACAAGCATATTTTCATTTCCATCTTCAATTAAAATTCTATAAGGTCTAAACACACCTCCAGCTGAGCTCTGAGATGTGATTTTCCAATCAGAGATATAATCATATTCCGGCAGGTTAAAACTATATCCCATATCATCCAAATCCTGTAAACTTTTAGTTTCGGTTAGCAGATCTATTAAATCATCATCTTCTTCACTGTATAAATGCACTAATATCTCCTGCCCTAAACCATATGCTTTAATATAAAATTTGTTTTCATTTTCAATTTTTCTTTCTTTGTAATTATTGATTGCATAAAAAGAGAGAAAACTCCCTCCAACCATTGTAATTATTAATAATGAGGTCAAAGTTTCCAGCAGAGTAAACCCCTTTTCATTTCCCCCACCTAAAACGTCCTCTATTATTAACCACAATTCTTTCATTTTCCTCACCTACTTCCCATCTTAAAGTACCACTTCTTGCATTTCCGTTTCCAGTAAAATGGAAAGGGGAATAATCTTCTTCCGTCTCAAATCCATCGATTTGGACCCGCGGATTGACTGGAGTAAAATTTACGACAGAAGTTTTACCCCCCGTATCACTGACTATTTTTAAATATCTATTATTTTCTGTTTCTGTATTATCTGTATCTTTTCTGGCGAAAACATAAAACACTCTTTCACGCAATAAAATAGCTCTGCTTCGAGCATAAACCAATGAGTAAATAAACTCATTCCTGGTTTCTATTCTTATCAGCTCAATTTCAAAGTCCAGATTAAAACGAATACTCAGGATTAACAAAAAGGCAATAGATAAACATAGAATTATTTCAAGTAATTTCATATTTTAATCATGAGATTTCCTCAAATATAATCTCATTTCCTTTACTATCAAAATAATATTTTTTATCACCAAATTCACGTTCGTGAATAATTTTATACTCATACTCATCATCATCATTATCAGCATTTAACTTGAAAGTGATATCATCTGCTAAATTCGAGTTTATATCATCAGCAATATTATTATCATCTAAACCCCAGTGCAGTCTATTCGTTAAATAAGATTCTGCCTGAACCCGGGCCTGCATTATTTCTACTCTGACCTGCATTGCCTCTGCTGATTCTATGACATCAGTAAATTGCGGCAGGCTTATAACCATCAAAATTCCTAATATAGAAATCACCACTACCAATTCCAGCAAAGTAAAACCATTTTGATTTTTAATTTTCATTTTTTTCTTCCTTTCTAAAATTGTATTATACTGCCATATAAATCCCATAAAGGCATTAAAAGAGCTAAAGCTAAAATTGTGACCAAAACTGTTAAAACCAGAATTATCACTGGTTCCAGATTTATGCTGAATTTTTGCAGAAACTCTTCTTCCCTGTTATGACAAAATTCCGAACAAAAATCCAGGGACTCTATAATATTCCCTGTATCTTCACCACTTTTTATAACTGGCTGTAAGTTTTGAGGGATTATAAGCCATCTAATCAATGATTTAGATAAAGGTTTCCCTATGTTTATATCCACGATTACTTCTTTGATCCTTGACTTAAAATAACTGCTTCCACAAATTTCAGCTGAATATTTTAATGACTCAGTTATCTCACCTCCCGCTGAAAGAGATATTTTGAGAGCCAGCAGAAAATTTCTTAAGGTTTTATAAAGAAACAACTTTCGCACAACTGGTATTTTTTCGAGCAAAATTTTATCGATTTCAGGCCTGGAGGATAAACTTTTTAAATATAGCCCCAGTCCTATCCCTCCCAGAAGAATGATCGCTAAGGTCAGCGGTTGAAACAGTATATTAGTAATTACAATAAATTGACGGGTTAACCATGGCAGTTCAAGTTCCATTTGATTATAAATAGCCATCATTCTGGGCAAAAATACCACTGTAGTCGTAAAACAAATTCCCAGAAAAACTGTAAATGTAATGATTGGATAATATAATTTATGTTCTATTTCTTTATAATAGTCTTCGCGTTTCTGATAATATTCCTGCAGTAAGTACAATACTTCGACAAGTTTTCCAGTTTTTACGGCTAATTTAAACATGTGAATATAAAAATCTGGAAAGAAATTTTTACATCTATCAATTGCAAATTCAGCTCCGATACCATTCTCTAAATCCAATAACATATATTCCAGACAATTTTGATTGCTGCTAAATTTCATGTCGTCTAAACAATAATCAATAGCCCGGGAGAGGGTATACCCACCTTCCAGATACATTTTCCATCTCTCAGTAATAAATATAATTTCTTCCAGCTGTTTTCTCTTCATGTAAGAACTCTCCTTACCTCTTTTTCATCCGTTAAACCCATTTCCACTTTTTCCATTCCATCATCATAAAGATTTTTGGTTTTCTTCTTTAGAGCAATCTCTTTCAATTTTTCTCTGTCAGCACCTTTCAATATATGTTTTTTGAATTCTCTATCCAGATGAATTGTCTCATGTAAAGCCGTTCTTCCTTTATAGCCGCTATTTCGACATGTATTGCATCCCTCACCTTTACATTCATGGCATATTTTACGGAGCAGCCGCTGCGCTATCACTCCCAGTAAAGTTTCTGATATTAAATAACCCGGTATTCCCATTTCACGCAATCTGGTTATAACCCCGAGTCCATCCAAAGTATGAATAGTGGTTAAAACTAAATGTCCTGTAAGAGCAGCTCTAACAACCATCCGGGCAGTTTCTAAATCACGAATTTCTCCAACCATTATTACATCAGGGTCCTGTCTTAACACTGAACGAAGATTTTCGGCAAAAGTGTCTCCCCCTTTTGTATCAACCTGTATCTGATTGATTTTTTGCAAATAGATTTCAACCGGATCTTCTAAAGTAACAATATTGATATTTTCATTTTCTATTTCTTTTAAACAGGCAAATAAAGTAGTGGTTTTGCCGCTCCCCGTGGGACCACATAAAAATATCAAACCCTGATTTTTGCGAATTAAGCTATTAACCCTGTTGAGATTTGTTTCTCTAAACCCCACCTGATCCAGGGTTAGCAATTTATTTTCCCCTATTAATCTTCGCAAAACTACTTTTTCGCCCCGAACAGTTGGCATCAGAGAAACTCTAAATTCAATTTTTCCTGTTTTTAACTCCCACTGCATAAGTCCTTCCTGTCTGCTTTTGTGCTTGGTGATATCCATTTCGGTCAAAAGTTTTATGCGAGCTACTAAACTTTTTATTTTATCTCGCGGATACTGATAAAAGGTTTCCAGAAGACCATCAATTCGATAACGAACTCTACCCTGTAATCTACCTGGTTCAAAATGTATATCACTTACTTCATGCTTTAAACCCTCATTGATTAAACTTGACAGTAAATTTTCCACTGATCTTTCTCCAGAATTATTAATCTTCAAAGCGCTCAAATTTAATCCCCTCCTTTTATGCAAAATGATTAACTTCTATCTATTTCTACAAAAACCATATTTTTCCTGCATAAATTTAACATTTTTTTAAATTTATTGCAAATAAAAAAACCGGCCCCTTAAAGGCCGGCCAGTTAAACTTATATTTTGTTTTTAAAAGTAGTTTAATTAATAGTTATATATCTATCTGCAGGCAATATATTCTCCGAAAACTTTGTTTTCCCAAACCAAATATTATGTGCCTCCTGTGCCTGCAGAAGAAGCATTCTCAAGCCATTTTCTGTCTGGCAGCCCCTTCTATCTGCCAAATTCAACAAAGGAGACGGTTTTTCAGAATAAGACAAATCGAACACTTTATTTCTGGAGGTTATTTTATCTGCTCCTGGAAAAAGTTTGCGTTTCCATCCCAGAGTAGTAGCATCAATAATCATATCCACCTGCTGGACAACCTCTCCAACTTCATTTTCCCGCCATTGGACCACTTTACCGGTAACCTTATCAGAATTTAGCAGCTCATCAGAAATGCTTTCTGCTTTTTCTCGGGTTCTATTAGCAATAAAGACTTTTCTGACAGGAAATGATTCCAGAGAATCTATAGCAGCTGCTGTAGCTCTGGCAGCTCCTCCTCCACCAACAAGCAAAAATTCCAGCCGAAAATTAACTTTAGCAAACCATTTTTGCATAAGTTGTCTTATTGCTAAATAATCTGTATTATATCCTCTGGCCACATCATTTTCAAATTTTACTGTATTTATTGCACCTATTTTTTCAGCTCTGTCTTCTACATTATTAACGAGGTTAACAGCTTCTCTTTTAAAAGGATAAGTAATATTAATTCCTCTAAAAGCAAGATTAGCTACTGCTTCAAAGGCTTTAGAAAATTTATCAGCAGAAATAGAAAAAGCTTTATAAATAGCAGAAATATCTAATTTTTCATACATTTTGTTGTGTATTCTCGGTGATAAACTTTTCTCAGTATCAGACCCTATTAGCCCGGTTAAATATTCAGGGGAGTAAGTTGATAAATAATTGTCACATCTTGTTTTTCCGGATAAATCATTCTGGAAATCATCATTACAAACCATGAACAATCTTCCTTAGTTCATCCTGATCTTTAATGACAATATGTTTATCTTCAATTGTGATTAAATTTTCGTCTATCAACTTATTTATAGTTTTTGTAACCGTAACTCTACTTACCCCTAATAAATTTGCAATCTCCTGGTGGGTCAGAATCAAATCAATTTTTATACCCCCATTTTCTTCCCGGCCAAAATCTTTGCCAAATCTAATCAGTAAACTGGCCATTCTTTCTACTGCATCATGAAAAACCAGATCTCTAACCTGACTGGTTAACAATCGAGTTTTCTTGGACAAAGCTTCAATAATTTTTAGGGCTAATCGCGGTTTGTCTATAATCATATTTTCAAGTTTATCAAAAGGCAAAGTTAGCAGCCGGGCTTTTTTTTGAACTTCAGCAGTAACAGGATGGGGATTGTGATCAAAAAGTGAAATTTCTCCAAAAAGATCACCTTCCTGTAGTATAGTCAACACCTTTTCTTTACCATCAGGAGACAGCATGGTCAGTTTGACCTGGCCATTAACCAATAAATAAAGATTTTTACTATTATCCTCTTCAAAAAAAATGATTTCCCCTTTTTCATAAACCCTGACATTGCTATTTTCACATATTAACTTTATTTCCCCTTTTTCCAGCCTGGAAAATACAGCCATGTCTTTTAAACAATCCTGTGTAGCTTTCATACTTAACCCCCTTGACTTTCACATTCCTGGCAGTAACCATAAAATTTAATAAAATGATTAACCGGGACGAAATTATATTCTCTCTCCAGCTTTTTTTCAAAGTCCTCTAAGTCTTCATCATTAAATTCAATTATCTTATCACAATCTATACAAATCATATGATGATGGTGTTGTCTCGATTCCAATAACTCATAAAACTTCCTATCACTGGCAAAATCAAGTTCATGAATAAAATTTAGATCGCAGAATAATTCTAAGTTTCTATAGATAGTAGCCAGCCCTAAATCAGGATTAATTTCTAAAACCTGCTCATGCAAATTCTCTGCAGTAAAGTGTCGCTTTTTATTGTTAATCAAAACCTTTAAAATATCTTTTCTCTGTTCAGTTAATTTATAATTGTTGCTTCTCAGCTTATTGATAAATTTGTTTAAAAGCTTATCTTCCTCCATGGTTATTGCCCCTCAGGTAATTTCACTTAATTATTTTGGTTCTATTTAGCAAAAACATGATTACCAATGATTTTAACAACCGGTCTCTGAGAAATCCAGGCCAGATTAGTCGCTATTCTGGGATTATAAAAGAACAGAGACCCCCTGGAGGGATCATAGCCCAGCAAAGCTGCCTTAGCAGCATCCATAGCCCTCTTATCTGGATACAGATTAGCCTGACCGTCCATTAATGAACTAAACTGTCCATCTTCAATTATAACTTCTCTAATAGAATCAGGGAAGTTTCCGTCCTCAATTCTATTCAAGATGACTGCTCCTACACCTACCATTCCCTGAAAAGACTCACCTCTTGCTTCTCCATATATAACTCTTGCCAGCGACAATAATTCACTGCGAGAAATATCAAGTTTGCTTACCAGATTATGATTGGGAAAATAAGCTAGAGTTTTTTCATCAACCTTACCTGTTACGGTTAGGCCATTTGCCGCCTGAAATTCCTTTACAGCTTCTTTTGTCCTCGGACCAAATAAACCATCAATCTCCCCCTGATAGATTTCCCGGTGAGCCAGATGCCTCTGTAAAATTGCCACATCTGCACCTTCCTGCCCCTGAAAAAGTTCTCTTTCTCCCAGGCGCAGGGTATCATTAGCTTCTATTTCACTGCTAAAACTAAAAGCTAAAAGCACAGTTAAAATTATTACAATAAACTTTACTCTCGTAATTTTTCTCATAATCATTTATTCACCTCACATCTCAACAATCAATTTCATCTCAAATAATTTTCCAGCCAGCGAAAAAATTTAGTCAACAAAAAATCCTTCTCATTTAATGGTTCAACTAAAATTGTATAAAACCCTGCACGGTTGCCCCCTAAAATATCAGTAAATACCTGATCGCCTATCATCACTATCCTATCTGGCGGGAGCTGTAAATAATTTTGGGCCTGCAAAAACCCCCTTTTTATAGGTTTCATTGACTGATGACAAGCAGGATAACCCAGAGTCTTTTCCACATAATCTGCTCTATTTTTCAGCGTGTTAGAGATAAAATGTATACCGAAATTCATAGATTCCGCCAGCGCCAGCCAATTTCTGATATTATCGGGAATAGTTCGTTCTCCATAAGGCATTATAGTATTATCAATATCTATAACTAAACCAGCATAATCTCCAATCTGTAACTCTTCCAGACTTATATTAGTTATACAGGAAATTTTTTTGTCGGGCTGCAATAAATTTATCATGAATTATGTCCTGCCTTACTCATTGAGTAATTACTCCTGCATTTCATCCTGTAAAATTTCTACTGAAAACTTCTCCCCAAGATCTTCCAGTACATCAATAACTAGCTCATAAGTCCCTGGAGTAACATCAAGTTTAATAATCCCTTCACCGCCCTCATCCAGAGTCAACATAGCAATACCTTCATAAGATTTGAATATCATGTCCACAAAAACCAGCTGTTCCTGCGGCACTCTAGCAATAATTTTAATAGTATCTTCAGGCGGCCTAAAACTTTTATTATTTTTCATCAATTTCCCGCCTTATAATAAAGTTCTCGCCAACATCCTCTTTCACCTTCAATTTAACTATACTTTCAGGATGAAGTGCTTCTTCGATGCTTTCTCCTTCACTATCGTAAAGTTCCTCCACTTCTTGCTCTATAACTTTACACCCGGGACCAAAAATTTCAATCTCTTCTCCCAGGGAAAATTTATTTTTTACCCTGACAATCGCCAGCCTGGATTCCGGCTGATAACCTTTAACAATACCAATAAACCTATACTTTCTGATATAACTTGAGCTTTTATAATTTTGTCCCTTTTCACCAGGTGGTCCTTCGAAAAAACCAATAGTATAAGGACGGTGACTGATCTTTTTCAATTGTTTTTGCCACTCTTCTTTCATGACATAATCAGTCGGAGAATTTTTATAATGATCTAAAGCCTCTCTGTATACTGAGGTTACCGTAGCTACATAGTTGCAGCTTTTCATTCGCCCTTCAATTTTAAGTGAATCAACCCCGGTTTCAACTACTTCTGGAATTTTGGCCAGTAAATTTAGATCGCGAGAGTTCATAATATAAGTCCCATTCTCATCTTCAGTTACAGGAAAATATTGATCAGGCCTTTCTCGTTCCACCAAATTATACTGCCAGCGACAGGGCTGAGCACACTCGCCTCTATTGGCATCTCTGCCGGTCAAATAATTGCTTAATAAACATCGCCCCGAGTAAGATATGCACATAGCTCCATGAACAAAAATCTCCAGTTCTATATCTCCAGTTTTCTCTACAATATCGCTGATTTCTCCCCGGGAAAGTTCCCGGGCCAAAATTAATCTCTTCAACCCCTGTGAATGCCAAAAGTTAGCCGAGGCCCAATTTACTGTATTTGCCTGTGTGCTTAGATGCAAAGGAAGTTCTATATTTTCCTGTGATAACAAATACAGCACCCCGGGGTCCGAAATTATTGCTCCATCCACCTCAATATCCTGTAAAAATTTTAGATAATCAATAATCTGCTCAAGTTCAGAATTATGTGGTATAATGTTAACCGTCACATATACGCTTTTACTTCTTTGATGAGCATAATCTATTGCTTTTGCCATTTCTTCCCTGCTTAAATTTTCAGCTTTTGCCCTCAGCCCGAATTCTTTGCCTCCACAGTAAACAGCATCTGCTCCATAATCCAGCGCTACCTTTAACTTTTTTAAATTTCCGGCCGGGGCAAGCAATTCTGGCAAGTCCATAATTCCATCCTCCTAACTGAATGAAAAATCCAGCATAATTAGTAACTTTAATCAAGCAGATTTCTTTGTTTTTGCAAATGTTCCTGATAGGTCTCTGTAAATACGTGACTGCCATCTTCTAAAGCAAAATAAAATAGATAATCAGTATCTTCGGGTTCCAGCACCGCCTGTAACGAATCATCTCCCGGGTTAGCAATAGGCCCAGGAGGCAAACCATGATGCAGATAAGTATTATAATTTGATTCTATCTCTAAATCCCGGTAAAATAGCCGTTCTTGTCTTTCCGGCAGGGCATATTGCACACTAGCATCTATCTGCAGTTTCATCCCCGCACGCAGTCGATTAAAAATAACTCCGGCAATTACAGGTTTTTCTTCCTTAAGTCTTCCTTCCTTTTCCACCATCGAAGCAATGGTAACAAGCTCATTTATAGAAAAATTCTCATTATCCGCCTGAAAATTGTTTTTCAACTCTTCCAGCCATTGCTGTTCAAATCTATTCAGCATTAATTCTATTAACTTTTCTGGCTCGATATCATAATTGACATTATAAGTTGTAGGATAAAGATAACCTTCTAATTTCCATTCCACTTTGTCTGCATCCGGAAGATAATCCAGCTCCCAATCGCTATTTTCCAGAGCCTGAAGAAATTCTTCGGATTCTATCGGTAAATTTTCCGAAACTCTTTCAGCAATCTCCTCAACTGTGAACCCTTCAGGAACAGTAACCCGCTCATTTGCAACAATACCATTATTAATCTTATATAATATTTCATCAATTTCTGGTTCTCTATCAAAACGATAAGTTCCTGCTTGCAATGCTCCCTGTTTATTCTGCAAAAAAGCATAGGCCATAAAAATATAGCCGGATCTGGTCACCCCTTCTTTTTCCAGCAGGTGAGCTATATCCTGCAAAGAAGAGCCTGGCTTTATCGTTACCAATCTTTCTTCCGGAGGAGCCTGCCGCCAGCCTGGTGCTGGTTGGTTATGGTGATCAAACCACAAATAAGCTGTAAATATTAATATGGAAAGCAGAAAAATTATAGCAGTTTTTTTCAAAATTTACAGCCCCTTGCAGAGTAAAATTTATTTCTCCTCTTCGTAATAATATTTACATACCTTTTCAAATTCTTCATCATCCTCAATGATTTTTAACAGCTCTTCCTCCTGTTCCTCAATGATTTTCATTATAAGCACTTCATCCTCTTCTTCTGCTTCCAGCTCGATATCCTCAGAAGGAGATAAAAGACAGTACTTTTCCCCTTCAATTTCAAATTGATCCTGAAAATAAAATCTGTTTTCCTGCTCATCAACTTCTATAACCAGTTCTCGATTATCCGGATCATACCAGTACTGACCTTCATCAGTTTCAGTCATGGAATTTATTTGCCTCCCTTATTAGATTCCAAATATCTTCTTAAAATTAACGACGCTGCCAGTTTATCTTTTTTTTCTCGCCTTTTTTCCCGGCTTAAATCTGCTTCCAGCAAGACCTTTTCCACTTCAGCACTGCTTAACCTCTCATCAAATAAATAAATCGGCACCGAAACATTTTCTTCCAGCCTATCTACAAACTCTCTGGTGATTTCAACTCTTTCCCCCGAGCTGCCATCCATGTGCAGGGGCAGACCAACAACTATTTCTTTCACATTATATTTGGTGAGCAGTTCTTTTATTTGCTCTAAAACTTCTGCAAAACCGCTATTCTCTATAGTAGTGAGTGGCAGAGAGGTTATCGCCAATTCATCACTAACCGCCACTCCTATTCTGCTATCCCCATAATCAAGAGCTAATATGCGCAATTTTAAACCCCTCAATAAAATTTAACCGCTAATGATATTTTTTTATTCTAGTAATTTATTATACCTTCCCGGAGGTGTCTTTGCAAGCCTCAACAAAATTATTGCCGATTCAAAAACAAACCCCGGCTTTTCAGCCGGGTATAACTAAGCTATTACTGCTTATCTACTTTATCTGCAAGATATTCACTAATCAATTCCTCTAAAATTTCATCCCTATCAATAGAACGAATTAGGGTCCGGGCATTTTGATGACTGGTTATATAAGCAGGATCACCCGAAATTAAATAACCAACTATTTGTTTAACCGGATTATAACCTTTATCTTCAAGTGCGTCATACACCTTTCTTAAAATATAACTCGCCTCAGTTATCTCTTCACTTATTTCAAAATCAAATTTTACAGTTTCATCACCAAAATTATCACTGTTATTTTTCATAACTCACACCCTCTTTTTCTCACAGCCACATTTTATTGGGCCCTGCTTTTAATTAGCTCTTTAGCTTTTTTAAATGCTTTATCAAGCTTCTCTGGCTGACTACCACCTGCCTGAGCCATATCCGGTCTGCCACCACCACCGCCTCCGACTTCGGCGGCTATTTCACCTATCATATCTCCAGCATCAAATCCCTTTTCAATTAAATCAGAACTAACCCTATTCACAAGGTAAATTTTTTCTTCGCTCGAGCTGGCCAAAATTATAATTCCACTCTCAATCTTTTCCATCAATTCGTCACTCAGGGCGCGAATAGTTTCCTGAGATGCCCCTTTTACATTAGAAATAATAACCGGTATACCTGCCACCTCATCTTTTTTGCTAATAAGCTCCTCAGCTTTCTTAACTGCAAGTCTATCCTGTAGCGAATCTATCTCTTTTTCCAGCTCTTTGTTCTCTTTGAGAAGCTGGCCGATTCTATCGCTTATATTGTCGGCTTCTGTATTTAACTTATTGGCGGCAGCATTTACTCTCTTTTCCTGCTTTCTCACATAATCAAGAGCATTCATTCCCGTCACAGCCTCAATTCTCCTCACTCCAGCAGCAATACTGCTTTCATCTATGATCTTAAATAACCCGATATCTCCTGTAGAATTAACATGTGTTCCCCCACATAATTCCAGACTAAAATCATCAACCTCTATAACCCTGACTTCTTCCTCATATTCATCTTCAAATAAAGCCTGAGCACCCATTTTTTTGGCTTGTTCTATGGTTGTGATTTTCGCCCTCACCTCTTTATTCTTGAGGATCTGAAGATTAACTCTATTTTCTATCTCAGCAATTTCTTCCTCACTTAATCTGTCAAAATGAGTAAAATCAAAACGCATTCGTTCCGGACTTACCAGAGACCCGGACTGATTTACATGATTACCCAGAACATCCATCAACACCTGATGTAGCAGATGAGTAGAAGTATGATTGCGGGCAGTAGCCTCCCGCAAATTTTTATTTACTTTAGCTTTAACCTTTTTACCTGCTTTAATACCCCCATTTTTTATCTTTATCTGGTGAATAGGCATACCCAAAAAATCCTTGACATCTTCAACCTCAGCATTGAGATTGTCAGAGTTAGTTATTAAACCTTTATCACCTACCTGTCCACCAGCTTCAGCGTAAAAAGGTGTAGAGCCTAAGATTAATTCCCCTTCATCTCCTGCAGATAAAGTTTCAACAATCTCCCCATTTTTTATAACCGCTTTCACTTCCGCCGATTCCTGTAGTTTTTCATAGCCAACAAACTCCGGTTTTTCCTCCATATTTTCCAGAATTTTCTCGTATACTTCCACCTCTCCTCCGGCAAAGCCGCCCTCAGTTCTGGCCTGCCGGGCCCGCTTTCTCTGCTCTTTCATAGCAGCAGTAAAACCTTCTTCATCGATCTGCAAACCTTCTTCCGCCAGCCTATCTCTGGTTAAATCAAGGGGAAATCCGTAAGTATCGTATAGTTCAAAAGCTTTTTCTCCTGCAAGTATTTCTTTATCCTCTTTTTTCATCTGAGAAATAAGTCCATCGATTATCTCCATCCCCTCTTCCAGAGTCCGCAGAAAACTATTTTCCTCTGATTTAACAACTTTTTCTATAAAACCTCTTCTCTCAGAAAGCTCTGGATAACCACCGGACATAACTTCAATTACTTTACCAACCAGGGTATGGAGAAAAGGTTCTTCATATCCCAGTTCGCGGCCATAACGTGATGCTCGTCTTAATAAACGCCTGAGAACATAACCTCTCCCTTCATTTGAAGGTATAACACCATCAAATACTGCCATGGTTACACCGCGAATATGATCAGCTATCACTCTACAGGCAACTTTTATCTCTTCACTTTCGTCATAATCGTGGCCTGTCTGTTTGCTGATTTCCTGGATGATAGGGAAAATAATATCAATCTCAAAATTGGAATCCACACCCTGCAAAATTGCAGCAGTTCTTTCCAGCCCCATTCCCGTATCAATATTTTTTTGCGGCAGTTCTATATATTCGCCATCTTCAGTATAATCATACTGAGTGAAGACGAGGTTCCAGAGCTCCATAAACCTGTCTCCCTCGCGCTCTAAAGTCTCGTCAGTCAATTCGTTTACAGGAGCATCACCATATTCTTCACCTCTGTCCAGATGAATTTCAGAACAGGGACCACAGGGGCCAGTTCCAATCTGCCAAAAATTCTCATCCATACCTCGCCTGACAATTCTATCCGCAGGCACACCAATTTTTTCATTCCAGATTTTAAAAGACTCATCATCTTCATGATAAATGGTGATAATTAATTTATCAGGATCAAATTCCAAAACTTCCGTCACATACTCCCAGGACCACTCTATAGCTTTATCCTTAAAATAATCTCCAAAAGAAAAATTACCTAACATCTCGAAAAAAGTGTGATGCCGGGCTGTTTTCCCCACATTCTCGATATCATTAGTCCTGATACATTTTTGCGAGGAAACCATGCGCAAAGAAGGCGGCTCTTCACTGCCGCTAAAATAAGGCTTAAAAGGCGTCATTCCAGCATTTATCCACAATAACGAAGGATCGTTTTTAGGAACCAGTGGAGCACTATCTCGAATTAAATGGCCTTTATCAGCGAAAAAGTCTAAAAAGGACTCTCTTAACTCATCAGTCTTCATATCCATCTCCCCTTCTAATTCTAGCAAATCTTCTTTTTCCTATTTGTAAAATCATATCATCCTCAACTTCCACATCATAATCAATCGTATCAATCTTTTCACCTTCCAGGGTAACAGCCCCCTGTTTAATGAGGCGCCGAGCTTCACTATTGCTATCTACCATACCAGTGGCCGCAACTAACCTAACAATCCATATTTCGCCATCCTCAATATCTTCCTCTGATAATGCAACCTCCGGCATATCTTCCGGCAGACCCCCGCGGGAAAAAACATTTTCAAATTCAGAAGCAGCTGATTTAGCTCTCTCTTCATCATGAAATTTTTCCACCAGCCGCATTGCCAATTTCTTCTTGATCTTCATCGGGTTGACATCATTGCTGGAGAGTTTATCTTTAATCTCTGCCAACTTATCAGTTTCAATTTCAGTCAACAGCTCAAAATATCTTACTATTAATTCATCAGGTATTGACATGACTTTGCCAAACATAGAATCAGCATCCTCTTCAATACCAATATAATTATCCAGACTCTTGCTCATTTTATCCTGTCCATCCAAACCTTCCAGCAGCGGCAGCATAATTAATACCTGAGGCTCCTGCTCAAACTCCTTCTGCAGCTTCCTGCCTACCAGCAGATTAAATTTTTGATCAGTTCCTCCCAATTCAATATCCGCATCTAAAGCCACAGAATCATATCCCTGAAGAAGAGGATAAAGAAATTCATGGATGGAAATTGGCTTATTATTTTCCATGCGGTTGGCAAAATCCTCTCTTTCCAGCATTCTTGCCACAGTATAGCGCGAAGAAATATTTATCATATCCCTGGCATCTAAATCTCCCAGCCAGCTACTATTAAAATGCAGATGGGTTCTATCAGGATCGAGGATACGAGAAAATTGTTCTTCATAAGTGCGAGCATTTTCTTTTACTTCTTTTTCAGTTAACTGCTTTCTGGTTTTAGATTTTCCGCTGGGATCCCCTATCATACCCGTAAAATCACCAATTATGAGATGCACTTCATGCCCATAATCCTGAAATTGTTTTAATTTGTTTAAAACCACAGTGTGTCCGATGTGAAGATCAGGGGCAGAAGGATCAAGACCTAATTTAACTTTAAGAGGTCTATCTTCTTCCCTGGCTGTAATCAACCTTTCCCTTAACTCCTCTTCATCGATCAACTCTTCCACTCCTCTTGTCAGTACCTGCATCTGTTCATCAATCTCTTGGTTAATTTCTCTGCTCAATGTTAAACATCCGGTTACCCGGACTTCACCTCCTGTATTTTCCGATAGATAGTTTATTATATATAAATCTTTATTCAAAACAAAAACTACCAATGTAAAACTTTATTTTTTATGTAATGAAAATCAGCGCAATTAAAGAGGATTTAAAGCCTTTACATATAATATAATTATAACAGAATAAAATCCTGCTAACAAGACATATATCATTAGCAGTAAAAATCAATTTGTGTTATAATAGGGGTCGAGAAGGAGGTGTATCTGTCTTGTCAGATGGTGATACCGGTTTACAAAAATATAAATATTTTATTGCTGCCATCGTAATATTCACATCTTTGTTTGTGGGAATAATGCTGGGGGCTTTCGCCTGGCTTATCGAAGATACCCCCAATATTTCTGATTATAGAGGCGGTATTCAGACTACCAGAATCTACAGCAGTGAGGGAGAACTTTTAAACAGTCTGTTTGTTGAAAATAGAATTTATGTGGATATAGAGGATATCCCGGAAGAGTTGCGCCAGGCAGTAATTGCAATTGAAGATCACAATTTTTACGACCACCATGGAGTCGACCTGGTGGGAATAGCCAGAGCTTTTATTAATAATATTATTGAAGGCAGAAGAGCCCAGGGAGGAAGCACCATTACCCAGCAGCTTGCCCGCAGCGCCCTCCTGACCCATGATAAGACTATTTACCGCAAACTGCAGGAGATATACTTAGCGCTACAGTTTGAAAGACTCTATACCAAGACTGAAATTTTGGAAATGTATCTTAATGAAATTTTTCTGGGACATAGTGCTTATGGTGTACAATCTGCCTCCAACCATTATTTCGAAAAAGATGTAAGTGAACTCAATCTGGAAGAATCAGCGCTTATTGCCGGCCTGCCCAGAGCCCCCAATTATTATTCTCCTCATAACAATATGGAGGCTGCTATCAGCAGAAGAAATGTTGTATTAAATAGAATGGCTGATTTAAACTACATCTCGCGGGAAGAAGCTGAAAGAGCTGCTCAAGCTTCAGTTGAGTTAGAAGAAGGAGATCAGGAAGTAGATGAAACTGCTCCTTATTTCGTGCGCTATGTTAGAGATAGACTGATTAATATGTTCGGGGCAGAAACAGTTTATGGAGGCGGCTTAAAGGTAAAAACAACTCTAGATTTAGAAAGCCAAAAACAGGCAGAAAAAACATTGCAAAATTCTCTCCAGGATAATATAATTCCGTCAACAGAAAGAGAAGAAAGCATTTCGCCTATACAACCACAATACTCTCTGGTTTCTATTGAACCGGAAAGCGGAGAAATTAAAAATCTGATTGGAGGTCGGGGTGATGATCAGTTTAACAGAGCTACCCAGGCAGCCCGACAACCGGGTTCAGCTTTCAAACCATTTGTTTATGCAGCAGCAATAAACTCAGGTTTTGCACCTGCAGATACTGTGTTTGATATACCACGTCCCAGTCCAAAACCAGATAGCAGATACCAAATCTGGCCAGTAAATTTTAATCATGAATATCATGGTGTGGTATCCCTTCGCCATGCACTTGCCCAATCATTAAACGTTGCAGCAGTAAATATGTTAGAAGAAGTAGGTGTACAGGAAACAATCTCACTGGCTGAAAGTATGGGTATCAGCACCTTTCAGGAACAAGACCTTTATGAGGATCATTTATCGCTAGCCCTGGGAGGTCTAACCCGGGGGGTAACTCCTCTAGAAATGACCTCAGCTTATTCTGCTTTTGCCAATGAAGGCATTTGGGTTGAACCCCATGCCATAAAGGAAGTGCGAGACAGAGAAGGTAATCTCCTGTATGAGGCTAATCCCAGCAAAAATGCCGTGCTCCCAGAAGAAGATAATTATCTCGTTTTAGATATGCTAAAATCAGTTGTAGAGGATGGCACCGGCTGGCGGGCTAATTTAGAAAGAGAAGTAGCCGGTAAAACTGGTACAACCAATGATTTCACAGATGCCTGGTTTGTAGGGATGATTCCGGAAAAAGTAACAGGGGTATGGATTGGAGAAGACCGCCCCAGAAGAATGGAATATCCGGAAACTGGCAGAATAGGAAGTTCACAGGCTGTTATGGTCTGGGAGCGCTTCATGAGTGAAATAACAACAGATATCACTCCATCTGCTTTTAATAGACCAGAAAATATAATCTCGCTGGAAGTCGATCCTTTAACGGGAATGATGCCGGCAGATAACCCCGCTCGCTCCACCCGTGAGATATTCAGGATGGATAATACACCTGAAAGCACCACCCATTTCGCCGGACAAACTGATAGCGTAAGAATCGATACAGAAACCGGCCAGCTTGCGACAACTGGCTGTCCTCAGGAAAGAATCGGCGAGGTTGAATATTTTACTGATAGTGGAGTTTTGTTGGGTCCAAAAACTAAAAACTTTTCTCAGGAAAATGTCGAGGGTGATTATGAAGCTATCAGCGGCACCTATCTTGCTCAGGAAGGAATGCCGGTACTGGATATAGATCCAGAAACTGGAATACCCCGGACTAACTCAGAGGGTGAGCCCAGATTTGCTTCAGTTCCAGAAACAGCCTGTCAGGAACATACTGGCTTCGTTCTGGACGAGCCAGAAACAGATGATGTAGATATCGCTACAGAACAAACAGCTGCCGCTGGTGAAAGCCAGAGTGATATGGAAGAAATTCATGATGATGACCGGGAAGATGCAGACAGTGATCCTGCTGCCAGTCCAGCCGCCGAAGATACAGATGAAATAGATGATGAGGAAAGTGAAGCAGGTTCTGACCGAGATGATAGAAGGGACAGAATTGATAGTCTGATAGAGATGCTCACTTCTGAAGAGGAAGATGATGATAGTGAAAATGACGAAGAATAAGCTTAAGATTTAGCAATAACTTAAATTATTCCTGCCTTTTATTTAAACTTAAATAACCTTCAAATTATTAAAGGCCCCCATGTCTGCAAATGGGGGCTAAATATATTCTCATTATTTTGATTCTTTATAGCAGAAATGAATTTTATCAGGTTGAAACCAGTGGTCCACAGCTTCACAAATTTTACCCTTTTAAAGATACAATAGTAACTCCCATCCCGCCCTCTCCTTCTTTTCCTCCCCGAAAATCCTTTACGTGTTTGTGATTTTCTAAAACTTCTCTCACGGCTTTTCTCAAAGCCCCACTTCCTTTACCATGAATTATCTCTACTTCATTTAAGCCCGCCAAAAAGGCATCATCCAGATATTTATCCACCTCATTTTTAGATTCTTCATATCTTTTACCCCGCAGATCAAGTGATGGTGATACCGAGCTGCTCTTCTTAACCTGATATTTTTTGACATTTTTCTCTGTATCAGCTTCCGCAACAGGTGTCAACTCCTTCAAATCAGCAGTTATCTGCATAACTCCGGCCTGAACTTCAGCCTGGTTGTTTTCCTCATCAACCGCAATTAACTCTCCTTCTTTACCTACACTTTTGATTTTAACGCTATCCCCGGGTTTAAAATCATGTTCTACCTCTATATCCTCAGCATCAGCAGATTTTTTCTCAGAAAAATAATTTTTCAGCTCTTTTAACTCCAGATTAAGCCGGGACTCAAATCTATCCACCTGTTTTTTATCAGTGAAATCAGAATTTTTTAATTCAGATAAAATTTCCTTGCTGCGGGCTCGTAAGCGATTAAGCTCTTTGCGGGCTTCTTTTTTTGTCTTTTCAATGATTTTATCTCTTTTATTCTCCAGCTTTTCCTCTCTCTCTCGCAATTTCTCCTCGCGTCTTTCCAGCCTGGCCTCTTTTTTATCAAGTTCAGTATTTTTTTCTTCAAACTTCTGTCTTTCCTCATTTAATTCCCTGATTATCTCCTCTACAGCCAGTTCATCTTTTTCCAGCAGTGACCGGGCCTCCTTGATCAATCTTTCCGGCAAACCCAGGCGAAGTGCTATCTCAAATGCATTACTTCCTCCCGGAATTCCCATAATGAGTCTGTAGGTGGGACTTAAAGTCTCCACATCAAATTCAACCGAAGCATTCTCTACCCCCTCGGTGGAAAAAGCATAACTTTTTAATTGGCTGTAATGGGTTGTAGCTACAGTAGTAGCCGCTCTGCTTTTGAATTCTTCTAAAAGTGCTATAGCCAGGGCGGCCCCTTCCTTAGGATCGGTCCCTACCCCAATTTCGTCCAGCAATACCAGTGATTTTGCCCCAGCACGCTCCAGGTAGGTTTTGATATTATTCATATGAGAAGAAAAAGTGCTTAAATTTTGTTCTATGCTCTGCTCATCACCAATATCAGCAAAAACATTGTCAAATACAGCTATTTTGCTCCCCTCGTCAGCAGGAATAGGTATACCGGAAGCAGCCATCACCACAAATAATCCCAGGGTCTTTAGAGATACAGTTTTCCCACCAGTATTAGGACCTGTAATCACCAGCGAGTTAAAATCTTTTCCCACTTCAATATCAATCGGAACTGCTTCATCACCTAAAAGCGGATGTCGTCCCTGTCTTATCTCTATAAAGCCTTTTTCATTAAGATCAGGTTTGACCGCTGACCAGTTATTCATAAATTCTCCCCGGGCAAAACATTCATCAAATTTTATCAATAATTTATAATTTTGCCTGATAACTCTGGTATTTGCAGCAATCTTATAGGTCAATTTTTGTAATATTCTTTGAATCTCCTCTTTTTCCTGCTGCCTCAGATCTCTCAATTCATTGTTTAATTCAACTACAGCCATAGGCTCCATAAAAACTGTCATACCGCTGGATGATGTACCATGAATTATACCAGAGAAAGTGTTCCTGTGTTTCTGTTTAACAGGAACCACAAATCTATTCTCCCTGCGGGTAATTACCTCATCCTGCAGCATATCATTTTTTTCCTTAATAGTTCTCTGCAATTCACTTTTGATTTTAGATTCAGTAGAATCTAATTTTTGCCTGATACTGTTCAATTTGGGGCTGGCTGTATCTTTTATTTCATTCTTATCATCTATCACTTTATCTATTGCCTGGCGCAGCTCGGGTAAAGAAGTAAGCTGATCACTATAATTATACAGGGGGCCTGCGGTTAGTTTATCATCAGTGCTGTGGCCCTCCTGCTGCTCCGCTAAAATATCTGCAAAAAAATCAGAGGTATTCACAGCAGCCCGTAAAACTTTATCCACTTTTACAATATCATCAACTGTTAAAATGATCTCTTTTTCCGCCTCAACTAAAATTTTCTCCAGAGATTCAGGCGCAAAAATAGGAGGCCTGCCTTTTTCCGAAATAATATGACAGGCCTGTTCTGCTTCTGCCAGTCTATGTGCAATTACATCCTTTTCCCCAAGCGGCTGCAGATTATTTATTTTTTGCTGTCCGGGAATGGTTCTGGCATAATCCAGAGCTATATTTTTTATTTTTTCGAATTCCAGCATTTCCAGACTGGGTTTATGATTATTTCTCAAGCTCAAAATATACTCCTCCTTGCCCACACAGTTTCCATCTTAATTGCTTAAAAACTCAATTAATTCTTCTGTACTAAAAGTATTTATGATATCATCTTTCTCCAGCCAACCTCTTCTGGCCACATCCAGACCAAACCTTATTTGCTCCAATTCCCGGGGGTTATGAGCATCGGTATTAACCGCCAGTTTGACCCCAGCCCGAGCGGCTTTTCGGGTCATTTCATCATCCACATCCAGCCGTGAAGGAGAAGCATTAATCTCCAGACAGGTTCCTGTTTCCGCAGCTTTGTCAATAACTTCATCCATATTGACTTCATATGCTTCTCTGCTTTTCAAAAGTCTTCCCTGAGGATGTCCAATTATATCAACCCCGGGGTTTTCCATTGCCCTGGTAATTCTAGCTGTCATTTCTGCTTTAGATTGATTGAAACCGCTGTGTACCGAAGCTATTACTACATCCAGTTCTGCCAGTATTTCGGAAGAATAGTCCAGCTCGCCAGATGTTAAAATATCGACTTCCACACCTCTAAGAACTGTAATTTCAGAATAATCCCTGTTTAGCTTCTCAATCTCATCGCCCTGCTCCTGCAGCTGTTTAACAGAAAGGCCATCAGCTATCCGTAAAGACACAGAGTGGTCAGTTATAGCTATATATTCATAACCCTTTTCAGCTGCTGATTTAACCATTTCCTCCATACTATGAGTACCATCACTATAATTAGAATGAACATGAAGATCTCCATTAATATCGGATCTGACAGGACTCACAGGCAATTCCCCTTTATAAGCAGCCTTTATTTCTCCGCGAGCCTCCCTCAGTTCTGGAATTATAAAATCCAAATCCAGATGTTTATAAAATTCTCGTTCAGCTGAAAATTCTATTTCAGTTTCTTCCTGCTCATCGACCTTACACCTGCTCTTTTTAAACAAACCATCGGAAGTCAGATCATATCCCTGCTCAGCACAAAATTCCTGCAGGTTTTTATTATGGGCCCTTGATCCGGTCAAATTTTGCAGAGCTTCAACAAAATTTTTCGGTGGCACCAGCACAAAATTCACCTCAATGCTATCCTGCCATTGAAAATACAGATAATTACCCACTTCATAGAGATTTTCCGGACTATGCTGTCGGTTGTCAGCAGAAATTGATTTTAATTCAGGCTCCTCTGTTAATCTTCTTTGCAGTAATTTTTGGTTACCTTCAGCAGTGGCAAGTAAAAAATATAATTCCTGCAGCAGATCCTTTCGCCGGCGATAACCACCAGCCGCCCTATATTCTTCAATGATATCAGCATGCTGTTTTAGGATATCATCTAATTTGCTTACTATCATTTCTGCTTCATCAATGCTATAATATTTTTGAAATTCCCTGTATTTTTTAATACCTGCCTGTAAGTTTTCACAAGTTTTCTCTCCAAATCCCGAAACAGCCTGCACTTCACCAGCCTCGATGGCTCTATTTAAATCCTCTAAATCACCAACTCCCAGCTCATAAAATAATTTGCGAGCCCTTTTAGGACCCAAACCCTGTATTGCCAGCAAATCATTGATGCCATCAGGCAGCTCTCTTTTCAGTTCTTCCAGCTCTTCCAGTCTTCCCCGAGAAAAAATCTCATCTATAGCAGCAGCCAGTCCTTCACCTACACCATTTATTTCAGTCAATGCCTCATTCTGCCATAAATCGTACAGGTTTTCATTTAAACTGGTAAGCTCCTGAGCAGCTCTCTGATATGCCCTGATTTTATACTGATTTTCTCCTTTTATCTCCAGGAAATCTGCCATTTCATTTAATATTTTTGCCACATCTTTGGAATCCAGGCGAGAATTTTCCTTCATCAATTACACCCCATAAGACTAAAATTAATGATTAAAGAATAAAAAATCTAACTAATTTAATTAAAATAATGTATGCAGCTTTTTGTTATCTCTAAATTCTTATTCGCTGCCTAAAACTATCCCAAAAAATCATCAAGTACATTCTGAAATACAGGGGTAAGTTCCAGTAATCTATCTGCCAGATAAGAATTAGCTATTATAGCTTCAACCTCTGCTAAAGGAATCTCATTAAGGATTAATACCAGCAGATACACTATCAGTATACCTTTTACTCCGCCCATAATAAATCCCCCTGCTTTATCAGCTGGCTCCAGATAAATTTTCTCAAATAGAGCCCGCAGGGAATCACTGAGCAGATGTATAGCAACATTAAAAACTATAAATATCAATGAAAAGCTGATAAATTGCAGGATGGTGGGAGAAAGATCAATATATCCAACCAGAATATCAACTAAATCCAGGTAAAATCTAAAAGCCATATAAGCAGATATTATGACACCAATAATGGTGGCAGTCTGACGGATAAAACCCCTGCGATAACCGCTAACCAGGAAATACAGTACAATTAATGCAATAAAAACATCCAGTAAAGAAAGCCCATTCAATTATCAATCAACCTCCTGCAGAAGGTCCAGCAGCTCTTCATTTTCTTCCCGCAGACGTTTTATCTCCTGCTGAAGCTCCTCATTCTCCTGTTCTAAAGCTTCCCTGGACTTTTGTAAATTATCTCTCTCTTTCTTTGCTTCCTGGTAATCATCCGCAATATTCAACAGTGTCAAACCCAGAAGGCGCCGGCGGGGTAATGAGGGATAAGCCCGGGAAATATCATCCCCTACCTCATTGATGTAATCAGCCAGGCTTTCCACATATTCTCTTGAAACATTTCCCACTACCGGCATATTTTCGCCTAAAATATCAACCCTAAATTTTTTTCTGTCTTTGGCCCGATCTTTCTCCCTCATTATTTGCAGCCCCCAGCAAATTATTTTTGCCTCACCTGAATGAAAGCCATATCTTGTGGTGTTTTTAGGATTGAAACTCAGTACAAACTATATGATTAAGAAATCAACAACTATTAATTAAATTTCCACGTCAAATATAAATATCCTGCAAACAGATTAATTACCTCTTATTTTAGCCCCAAACTCATCCTGAAGAGCTGATATTATTTTATCCATATCTTCTTTAACCTCTTCTTCCTTTAACGTTTTTTCCCGATTGAGAAATGTCAGCTGAAAAGCCAGACTCTTTCTCCCTTCAGGAATTTGCTCCCCCTGGTAAAAATCAAATATTTTAATCTGCTTTAAATTGTCTGAAGCAGCAGACTTTATTTTCTTCTGCAGGTCCCTGGAATTTAAATCCTCTTCAACAATTACAGCCAGATCTCTAACCATGGAAGGAAACCGTGGTAATGGTTCATATTCAATATCTTCAAATTGAGCTTGAGAGTATAGACCGGAAAAATCAAACTCTCCGGCTGCAGCTCTTGCCGGCAGATCATATTCATCTGTAATATCCGGGTGTATTTCCCCCAGATATCCTATATTATTTCCATTTATTTCTAGTTCAGCACATCTCCCGGGATGGAATAACGGATGCTGAGCCTGCTGCCATTTATAATCATCTATCAAAAATTCATCCAGGATATTATCCATTACTCCTTTTAAATAGAAGAAGTCTGGAGCATCCAGTTTCCAGGGGTCCATACTTTCGGCTGCTCCCATGCTGGCCAGACCTATTTTCTGCTGTTCTTCTGGCCGTTTACTATCTGCCTCAGGCCGGGGGCTAAAGAACACATTTCCCAGCTCATATAAAGACATCTGTTCCACCTGATTGCGAGCATTACGAGAGAGAGATTCAATCAAACCTGGCACCAGAGTGGTTCGCAGTTCAGAAAACGCCCGACTAAGAGGGTTTTTCAACCGGGAACGCTGTTTTTGTTCCTCATTTAAATAAGGTAAAAAGTCATCTTCTTCACCCCGGAGACTGAAACAATAAGCTTCTTCCAGCCCCTGACCTTTTAAAAACTCGCACAGTTTTTGTTCCGCCTTCTGCCTGCTGGTTCTGCCGCCGGCTTCTCTAGCGGCTGGTTGAGTATAAGCAATATTATTGTATCCATATACACGAGCAATTTCTTCTATCAGGTCAGCTTCATATTCAACATCTGTTCTAAATCCCGGAACTTTAACTGCAAGCTTATCATCCAGTTGACTGACTTCAAAGCCCAGCCCTTCCAGCATAGTTTTAGCCTCTCCTTTATCGATATCAATCCCCAGCAGCGAGTTAATTCTGGCCGTCTTCACTTCCAGCTCCGGAGTTTCATATTTTTCCGGATAAAAATCAGCTCTGGCCTCTTCTACCCGGGCGTTACCATACTTCTTTAATAAATAGCAGGCTCGGTCAGAAGCGTCCGCTACAGAAGTGATATCGATCTCCCGCTCAAATCGATGAGAAGATTCACTGTTCAAAGCATGTCTTTTGGCAGTCCTTCTGATAGATACGGGATCAAAACAGGCCGCTTCCAGCAAAATATTTTCAGTATAAGGACTAACTTCGGTTTCTGCTCCCCCCATGACTCCTGCCAGACCAATTGCCTTCTCCTTATCAGCAATGACTAAATCTTCACTGCTTAATTTTCGCTGTTCATCATCCAGGGTAGTTAACTCCTCACCTGTTTCAGCCTGACGCACTATAATTTTCTTTCCCGATATCCTATCATAGTCAAATGCATGCAGTGGTTGATTGTATTCCAGCATCACAAAGTTAGTAATATCGACAACATTGTTTATGGGGCGTATTCCTACATTCCGCAAATACTGCTGCATCCAGTCAGGAGAAGGCTTTATCTCCACATCCTTTATTATGCGGGCAGTATAACGAGGACAGAGACTTTGATCTTCCACTTCTATATCTACCGAAGCTTGATCTGTCCGGGAAGTTTCCCCTGGCGGCCATGTTATTTCCAAATCTTTATCAGTCAGAGCTCGAATCTCTCTGGCTATGCCCAGCATCCCCAGACACCGGGAATAATTAGGAGTTAAATCCAGCTTATAAATATAGTCATCCCTGCCCGATTGAGAAATAAAAGTTTCACCCGCATTATAATCATCGGGCAGTTCCATGATGATATCCTGTTTTTCCTCTGTTAACTGCAGTTCATCTTCAGAACAAATCATTCCCTGAGACCTGACATCTTCGATTCTCTTCTCTTCAACTTTATCCCCCCCCGGCAAAGTAGTGCCGGGAAGAGCTACAGGTACTTTCAATCCTTCTCTGACATTACCAGCACCACAAACAATCTGGCGATTTTCACCGGCAAAATCCACCTGACAGACACTTAAACCCGAATTTTCAGGATGTGGTTCGACTTCTGTAATTTTTCCTACAGTTATGTATTCTATATTTTCTCCCAGAAATTCCATCTGTTCTACTTCCAGACCGGCCATGGTAAGTTTATGGGCTAATTCCTCAGGAGTATAAGGCAGATCTATATATGATTGCAACCAATTATAAGATACTTTCATGATATCTCCTCCAGCGCTAAAATTTTATTAGCTATTTTGCCAGAAGCTTAAATTATTTAAATTGCTGTAAAAACCGTCTATCATTTTCAAATAACAACCGAATATCATCAATTCCATATTTCAACATGGCAATTCGATCAATACCCATACCAAAAGCAAAACCGCTATATTTCCGGGGGTTTACACCTGAAATTTCCAGCACATTAGGGTGCACCATACCCGAACCCATTATCTCTAGCCAGCCTGTATGCGAGCAAAGTCTACAGCCAGCTCCCCCGCAAACTCCACAGGAAACATCGACCTCAGCACTGGGTTCAGTAAAAGGAAAATAACTGGGGCGAAACCTAACATCTCTTTCCGGCCCATAAATTTCCTCCACCATAATCCGGATCGTACCTTTAAGATCACCAAAGGTGATATCTTCATCCACCACCAGGCCCTCCAGCTGATGAAAAACAGGCGAATGAGAAGCGTCAAGCTCATCAGCCCTGTAAACCCGGCCAGGAGCAATAATTCTAATAGGTGGATCAGTCTTTTCCATAGTGCGGATCTGCACCGGTGAAGTATGAGTGCGCAGCAGATATTCCTCATCTATATATAAAGTATCCTGGAGATCCCGGGCCGGATGATCTTCCGGTATATTCAAAGCTTTAAAATTATAGTACTCATTTTCCGCTTCCGGACCTTCAGCAATGGCAAAACCCATACTGATAAAAATATCCTCAAGTTCTCGAGTAATAATACTGAGTGGATGTCTGCTGCCTTTATCTATATCAGCCCCGGGTAAAGTCACATCAATTTGCTCTTCTTTTAATTTCTGCTGCTGCATTTTCTCTTCCAGTTCAGTTTTTTTAGTCTCCAGTTTATTCTCAATCTCAGCTTTTAACTGGTTGGCACCTTTGCCCAGAACAGGTTTTTTCTCATCGGGTATAGACCCCATCATATCAAATAGTTCCTGAACTTTACCATCTTTCCCTAAGTATGTAACCCTGACTTCTTCCCAGTCTTCCAGATCTTCCATTCGCTCAAAATCATTATAAAATTCTTCTTTTATTTCCGCAATTGTTTCATCAACATTCAATTTTCACACCTCCAGCTAATTTTTGCCATAAAAAAATCCCTCGTCCTACAGGGACGAGAGACCTCGCGCTACCACCCTATTTGCCGGGGTCATGAAACAATGAAAAAATCAACTTAAAAACCCCGGGCCGCTCAGGCAATTGATAACGGGTTTATTCCCGGAACCACCTACTTTTGAGCAGATATAAAACCTCTGCTCAGTTCGACGACCGGCTCCAGAGTGAAATTCACTGCCTTAAAACAGTTACTTATTCTCCTTCTCAGCCTTTGAGTAAAATTTTAGGCTCCCCTTCAGAACTCTGTTCAAAAGTTTCTCTATAAGCTAAATATACTTTGAGGGAACCTGTCTTTTCAAATAACTGCCAAAAAAATGATGAGGTCACATCCAAGATGACCACTCCCTTAACCCAGGAATTATGTTGCTATCGTTTTGTTAAATTATATCATAAGCTGATAAAATAAACAACCATATATTCCCCAAAAGATAAAGTTTTTCCCCGGGAAATTAAGTTAAAATTATCCCGGGCTGGATCGGAAAGTATATGCAGTCTTATTATTATTACTTTTTTTATATTTTTTGGAACTTCTCCATATCAGTTGTTGAATATAGTTTCAGTCATTTTCGTAATACATAGAATTGAAAGCTATAAGGCTCTGTTCACCAGGAAATTTTTCCTGGGTTTAGGTTTAGTTTTCGGCCAAAAAATAGTGCTTCCTGCGCGAAAGCTCTTCCCTGAATTTGAAAAATTTCCAGTATCACTTCGCCTTATAGCTTCCAATACTTTATAAGCCCCGGCAATTAAAGGTATAAAAAGCCCTGGTAATCCAGCATATATGGCAATTTCACCAGCGGTTCTGGAAAAGAACCTGT
>CAZVMQ010000004.1:0-102996 GCA_964628755.1 uncultured Halanaerobiaceae bacterium | reverse complement strand
AGACAGGTATTAAGGGTGACTTTTCCTGTTTTTCATGTTCAGATATATTTTTTTCGATAATTTCATCTACTCTTTCTAATTCTAAGTCCAAAATAATCACCTCCAGGCAATATTATTGGGAGAGAATCTTCTCTTCTGCCGGTACCTTTTCAATACTGCAGGCAGCCTGTTTAATTCCAGGAGTCCCTGATTCTTCATCAAGCACATCATTGGTTAACTGATTAGCAGGTGATTCAGTAAAGTGAATAGGGACAAATATGGTACCAGGAGCAACTCTTTCAGTGATTCTGGCCTCAGTATGAATCTGACCGCGGCTTGTAATGACTTTTATTTCTTCTCCATCGTTTATATCATATTTGTCTCCATCTTCAGGGTTTACTTCCACATAGGGGTCAGCCAGCTGAGCAGAAAGAACATCAGAACGTCTGCTCATTGCACCAGTGCGTACCTGATACAGGGTGCGCCCTGTGGAAAGTCGGAGAGGATATTCTTCATCCGGTTGTTCTTCAGATTGTTTGTATTCTACTGCATGGAAAATGCCTTTGCCATTCATAAATTCATCTTCATGTAAAATGGCAGTGCCCGTTTTATCATCCTGAACCGGCCATTGAATTCCTTCCTCTTCAATGTCTTCATAAGTTATACCATTATAGATAGGCGTTAATTGTGTTATTTCTTTCATAATTTCTTCGGGGCGGGAATAATCAAATTCATATCCCATGTTTTGAGCAAGGGCAGATATAATTTCCCAATCAGCTCTGACCTTACCAGGTGCTTCTCGTATTTTATTTACTTTTTGAATTCTACGTTCAGTGTTGGTAAATGTACCTTCTTTTTCCAGGAAGGTAGCCGCAGGCAGTACAACATCAGCTTTAGCGGCAGTTTCTGTCAGGAAGGGATCAGCAACCACCAGAAACTCCAGATTATCAAGAGCCATTTCAGTCTGCATCTTATTAGGATCGGACATAACGGTATTATCACCCATAATGAACATACCTTTCAATTCTCCGGCTGCTCCTGATCTTATCATCTCTACTTTAGTCAGGCCAGCTTCCGTAGGAATTTCACTATTCCAGGTATTAACGAATTTACATACTGAGCCGGAATCATCAACCGACTGATAACCCGTTAACCTATCGGGGAGTGCTCCCATATCTGAAGCTCCCTGAACATTATTCTGACCCTGAAGAGGATTTAAGCCGGTACCTTCTCTGCCAATATTTCCTGTCATCATAGCCAGGTTGGCCAATGAAAGCACATTATTAGTTCCAGAAGTGTGTTGAGTCATACCCGAAGCAAAGACTATCGAACCCTTTTCGGCTTTGGCGAAGCTTTCTGCTGCTTTTTGTAGATTTTCAGCGGGAATTCCCGTTATTTCCTCAACACTATCCGGATCATAATCACCTAGAACTTCTTCCAGTTCAGCAAACCCTTCAGTTCTGGTTTCGATAAATTTATCATCCTGCCAATCATTTTCCAGAATAATATTCATCAGACCATTTATGCTGGCGATGTCAGTGCCAATTTCCGGTTGGAGCCAGTGGTCAGCCCAGCGCACCAATTCAATTTCTCGGGGATCCAGAACAATTAATTCAGCGTCATGCTCTCTAACTGCCTCTTTAATATAACGTGCTATAACCGGATGTGCTGCAGTTGTATTGGAACCAGCTACCAGAATGCAATCTGCTTTGGTTAATTCTTCGATAGAGTTGGTCATGGCGCCACAGCCAAACGCCTTTTCCATCGCTTTCAGCGAAGGAGACTGGCACAGACGATTGGATTGATCTATATTATTAGTACCTATAGCGACCCTCATAAACTTCTGGAATAGATAATTATCTTCATTTGTGCTTACCGCTGAAGCAATACCTCCTATAGCATCAGAACCATGTTCTTCTTTGATTTCGGTAAATTTGTTGTTGATTTCTTTTAGAGCTTCTTTCCAGGAAACAGGAACTAAATTCCCTTCTTTTCTTACAAGCGGCTGAGTCAATCTATCATCAGAGTTTACGTAAGTATGACCAAATCGACCTTTAATACAGAGAGCTCCTTGATTGGGCGCTGCATCAACTGATTCAACTCTTACCAGATCATTATCTTTTAAGTAAGCTTTTAACTGACAGCCTGTACCACAGTTACTACATGTAGTTCTTCCTTCAGTGTCAGCTTCCCATTTTCTGATGTCATGGCCTTCCTGTTTGGGAGTTAATGCACCAGTAGGACAGAGCTCAAAACATTGTCCGTCACCATCGCATTCTGAGAAGCCTCTCTCTCCCAGACCGGCAGTTGTAAAGATGTTTTCTCCTCTGTCACCCAGGCCCAGGATACCTTTTTCCTGTATTTCATCGCAGGCTTTAACACATCTCTGGCACATAATACATTTTGACTCATCATAATCCATCACCGGTGAAGTGGCATCAATTTCTGCCCTGGTGGGCTCGGCCGGGGAAAACATCCTTTCTTTTTTGCCGAAAGGCAACTTAATGCCCAATCTATCGATATAGGGCGCATAGGGATTTAAAATGGCAAGTGCTACAAACGAACTTCCGTAAAAGCCAACAAGATGTCCTGCAAATGTAAGTACAGCCAGAAGACCTCCAAATACATACTGACCAATATCAGTAGCTGGTGTCGTCTGAGGTTCGGTGGCCATGTAGAAAGCCAGGAATATAACACTTCCTGCAAAAACATGGAAGGCAATTCTTAAAATAATAGCCCCACCAGTAGCTGCTCCAATTAATACACTAAGCACAGTCATGCTGAGCAAATAGCTGAGAGTTAATTTCCATTTAAGTTTTATCCACAGAGCCAGTAATATACCAGATATAATTACCAGAAGACCTGAAGCTCCACCTATCCAGCCGTGGGCTTTCCACAGAAATAAACTTTCAGCTACACTGAGATTTTCCGTGCCGTAAAAGCCCATAACTTCTGCAAATTCCATAGAAGCTATAAAACCTTCACTGGAAAGCATATTATACTGTAAATGTTCGGGATAAAAAAGCTGTCCGGAAGCAAGGGGGTCTGGCAAAAACCACATAAATGTAATTAACAAAAGCACCAGCGCCTTAGCTCCTGCAGCAGGATTTATTATCTTCCTGCCAAAATATTTCTCCTGTCCCCACTTAAAGACTATCATTGTGACTGCAGATATAATTGCAGTTACATAATAGGGTGAAAGTTCACCCACACATAAACCTACAATCATACCGGCTACCAGCGGTGAATAAAATGTCTTATAAGTTGTTTCTCCTAGTTTTGAGAGATCCTGATCTTCCAGTACTTTGATTAAGAAATGGCTGATCACTGCAGTTACAACAGCAGTCAAAATATTAAAGAACGCTCTTTCTCCTATTGCAATGATAGCAGCTACAGCAGGAATACACATAGCTGCAAAAGTGCGCAGCATTACCTGGTCTTCATTTAAACCTGAATGCCTCTCAGGTTGAACTTTGCTTTTCTTTTTCTGCGCACTTTTATCCTCATTGGCCATTGATAATCCCCCCTTAAATTTTTATGGCTAAATTGCATATTTTAACTTAATGCTGGTCAAACTTTAGTTAAGTAGAGAAAAAAGTTGAGAAATAATTATTTTGTGATAATCATAACTTTCACTATAGAAAATATCATAAACATCAGGTTTATGCAAGTGTTAATTCAATATTATATTGATTCAGACAGAACAAAACATCCAATGTGATATAAATAACGATTCCTCAATATTGAATATTCTATATACATAAAAAATCTCCTGCAAAACAGGAGAAAATTTAACTATTTGTTTAATATTTATTAAACAAAATAGAGGCCAGCTGTCCTGAATAAATTTCGATTGTTAATATAAGAGTTCTGCTGCTGCCTCTCTGCCCCTATCTATAAGCAAAGAATATTCTTCAAATTCAATTCCACTAAATCCATCAAGGTCAGGCTGGATTAAGATGTCCACTTCAGGTTTATCCTGCATGTTGCGGCGCATGATATTAAATGCTCTGTTGCCATAATCAATTATTCCTTCCGGTCTACCCGTAAAACTAAAATTCCCGGCCACATCTACAGCAATAATTACATCCGCTCCCGCCTCTCTTAAAATTTCTACAGGCAAATTTTCAGAAAGTCCGCCATCAGCCAGTAGCCTGTCCTCATATTCAACCGGTTCAAACATGACAGGCACAGCTGCTGCAGCTGCCAGCAGTTGAGCCAGAGGACCCCTATTATAATATAAAGCCTCTCCCCTATCAATATCGGTAACAGCGATATAAAAATCCCGGGAAAAATCTTCAATATTTTCTGCTCTTAATCTTTCCTCCAGTTCCTCTTCCACCCTGTTTATGGAAAAAAAGCCAAGACTATTTAGAGTAGGAAAAAGAAAATCCCTCCATTTTAGTTCTGCTATCATAGTTTTCATTTCAGCTGTAGTATATCCGTCAGCATAAAGAGCCCCGGCAATAGCTCCGGCACTGGTTCCAGAAATCATGTCTATTTTAATATCATTTTCCTCTAAAACTTCCAGGACTCCTATATGAGCCAGCCCCCAGGCCCCTCCCCCGCTTAAGACAAGACCTACTTTGCCATCATGGTCATTAATCTCGCTCAGGGTCATACTCTGAGTTGATGTCGGCTGTGTAAATGATAAAGCTGAAATATCGTCAGCCAGAGCGTTATTTCCAGCTGTAAAAAAAATAAGCAGAAAAATTGCCAGTGTAATTATCCGGTGTCCGTACATTTTCATAATATTTCATCCATTCCGTATTTTTTTTTGGGACAGCAAAACTCAAACCTGGCTCCATATGCCAGCAAGCAAAAATATTTTATTAATATTTCAGCTCATAATTATCCCGGCTAGAATTAAATTCAACTGATCAATCTCTGTCTCTGAGTGTCGGGCAGAGTCGAGATTATTTCCTGTCTGTCAGGCCCCGAAAAATCAAGCACAGAAATTTTGTCGACCAGTGAGCTTTTATCCAGTTCATCCAGCCAATAAGCAAATATATAAGCCATGATTTCCCCGGCAAAGTTAACTGTTTCTTCATAATATCTTAAAAATCTATTTTTTTCTTCCGGCCAGAGCAGCTCATTTCCCGCTTCATAAAGCAGTGAATCAACATTATAAGGAATAACGGTGTTAGCCGCCCGCAAAATAGCCCTTTTTACTGGTCCCGGACTAAAAAGGGCATATTGTAAATATTTAAAGTCTCTGTAGGAATGTTCCAGAGTGGTAATTACCTGTTTTTCCTCATATACTTCCTGTAAATGAATCCGGAAAAATTCAGTTATTGCAGCGGGAAGCTCTTTATCAAATTTAATAATGTAAAAGGGATTTATATTCCTCGCTTTAATATCTCTAAAATGCTCCAGCAAAAATGAGTCAATTTCGTTTTCCAGACATTTATGCATGGTAAAATTGTTTACTCTTGCCAGAATAAAGGCATGAAGATATCGGTCCACCAGATAATGTGTTAAATACCCGGTGAGAAAAGCCATGATTTCTGGCGAATTGTTCTTTAACTTCCCATAATTTATTGACTGCCAGAAAGCAGTATCCAGCTTTTCATAATGCATTTTTTTACCTAAAGCCGGGCCACGCCAGGGAGTGGAGAAATTATAAAAGAACAAATCAGAGCCCTGGCAGCCAAAATTAAAATATTTCTCCTCCCCTTTGACAATGTTTTTGTATTCTGTATATTCACTTTTTTCAACTATATGCTCACCTGCTAAAATATGAGTCCAAAAATCAGGCACTGTTGACCACCACTTTCCTGTTGATTGGCTTAAATGAACATTACTGTAATTCCACAGTAACTGTATGTCGGGCAAATCTATTTTCTAAAAATGATCGTATCTCAACATTAATAAACTCAGTTTCCAGTTGAGGCAGTATATAAACTATTGTTCCAGTTCCGTCAGGAATCACCCGCAGAGAACTATCGTGAATTAATTCCTCTTCACTGATCAAAAAGTGATGAGAAGTTATATCGGTAAATATATTACCTTCCTCAATTGAAACCACTTCACTCACATCCACTCTTGCTCTTTGATGAGAGGTCTCTCTGTCAAAAGGTCTGTGAGCATTTACCGCTATGAGAGTATAGTTTTCATTTAGCTGTAAAGTTTCTTCATAGGTTAAAGTACTGCCCGCATATTCTGCTAATTCTTCCCTTTCTTCCTGGCTGTACTGTATTGACTCATTTTCTTCCAGCTCGCGTTCGGGAAAATATAGCGTCATATCCTTTATCTCTTCTTCTGAATAAAGAGAGTTCAGACTGGCCTCAGAAAATGCATATATTTCACCGAAAAAGTCAAAGCGATGATCCTCCCATCCGGCCAGATAATCTGATTCAGCTAAAACTACATCACAGGTGAATAAACCCGTGAGTAGTACGGCAACAACTGCTATAATTAAAATTGAACCTGTAATTTTGCTGAAAAACATGTTATGACTCCTTCCTGTTCCAAAAGATATTATGGTTGATATTATATTATAGATATAAAGGAATATTCCTGTTTCTGGGCTTAAATTAGTTAGATAAGCAGTCGCTTTCTGGCATATAAAAACGCCATGGTTTGTCAGTATATTCTTCAGCATAATCAATATTTATTCTTGGACCGCTGTCTACTGAAAAATCTCCCCGGGGGGATGATATTATTTCAATTTGATCATAATCAATTAAATCAAGACCGGACAAATCTTTATTAATTTTTAATGCCTGGCATAATTTGCCCGGGCCACTGGCTAAATCGCAATCCTGTGCTGATTTTAAATCTCTGTTAGTCTGCATTAACTGTTTGCCCCTGACCGGTTCGCCGGCCCGGAGCAAAACAGCCTGAGGAATACCCTCGGCTGCTGTGACAATATTGAAACAGTGGTACATTCCATATATCAAATACACATAAACATGTCCACCTTTTTTAAACATCGGCTCGGTTCTTTCGGTCAGTTTATTATTATAAGCATGACAGGCTTTGTCTTCCGGTCCACAGTAAGCTTCTGTTTCTACAATTTGCAAAGATAATATATCCCCGTCAATGTATCTATTAATTTTACAGCCAATTAAATCCTCTGCCACTTTTACAGCGTCTCGCAGGAAAAAATCACGTGCAAGCGACATGTAATCCAAACACTCCTCAAATGATGGTTTTAATTACAACTGATAATTTTAGCAGTTAAAATTTATGGTTCTTCTCTATATCAGTTAGTTGAAAATAGTTTTAACCATTTTCGTAATGCCTATAATTGAAAGCTATAAGGCTCTGTTCACAGGGAAAATTTCCAGTATCACTTCGTTTTATAGCTTCCAATACTTTATAAGCCCCGGCAATTAAAGGTATAAGTAGCCCTGGTAATCCAGCATATATGGCAATTTCACCAACAGTTCTGGAGAAGAACCAAATTTATTAATTTCCCAGCATTTTATTTCTAGCTTCTGCCCTCAATTCCTCCATTAAATCCATCATTTCCTGCTCTAAAACCAATTCTACGGTATCGGCATCGATGAGATCTGCTGTCATTTCTGGAATTGAATTCTGAAAATTAACTCTCACCCTACCCAGAACTTTAGTGTATTCATATGCCTGAACAAAAAATGTATCTTCATGCCACATACCTTCTTCCAGTCTATCATGACTGTGACCATCTACAAATAGATGGATTCCATCAACCTGTTCAGCTACCGCGGTAGAAGGATGGTTCCCTTCCAGACCAACATGACCGAGAACTACAAGCAAGTCCACACCTTCATTCTGCAAAACAGCTGCGTATTTTTCTGCTGCGGTTGACATATCGGTGAATTCAAGACCGACTATATTTCTGGGATGAGTTGTATGGACAGTTGCGGGGGTTGCAAGCCCAATTATACCTATTTTATAATCACCCATTTCTTTGATAACATATGGGTCAAATAACAACTCTCCTTCTTTTTCTACATTGGCAGCTATTAAATCAAATTCCATCATACCTTCTAATTCCAGCAATCTTTCATAACCAAAATTAAAATCATGGTTTCCCGGCACCATAACATTATAACCGGCCCTGTTCATCGCTATCACTGCACTTTCACCCTCCAGTATATTGGTAATAGCTCGACCATGAATAGTATCTCCGGCGTCCAGAACCAGCACATGTTCATAATTATTTCGATGTTCTGAAATTAAAGCGGAAACACCAGGCAGTCCCAGCATACCTTCATCGGTTTCTATTCTTCCATGAATATCATTGGTGTGGAGGATAATAAGATCGTCTGCGGCTGTAAAAACAGGATTGCCAACAAAAGATATAACCAGGAAAGTTAGAAGCAGGGAAAACACCAGCAAAAATTTTCCTGTTTTCATCTGAAATCAACCTTTCTAATTTGTGCTTATTTTAAAGCTATCTCAAACTTTTAAAACTGACTGTGGTTAAATACTCCAAAATAAAATTATGACCTAATTATACTATAATGTTCATTATTAATCAAGAATCATAGTTAAGAATCTGGAAAAGATATTGAGTTTAGCTGAATTAATTTAATTTTCTGGCAGCACTTTGTTTTTTGCAGTTCTTTTGCTATAATTAGAGTAAGAAAATATTTGGAGGGATATATATTATCAAAGATAAATTTTTTTCAACTTCAGTTCCAAGTGAAAAAGTACTTTTAGTGGGAAACAGAAAAAACTCTCTGGACGAACTGGCCGAGCTCACCCGCACTGCTGGCGGTGAAATAGCTGAAAAGACCACTCATAGACCGGATAATATTAATCCTGCCTATTTCATTGGCCGGGGAAAATTGCGCGAAATTAAAGAATTGTTAAACAACAGTGAGGTAAACCTGGTTATTATTGATGGTGAACTCTCTCCTGCCCAGCACCGAAATTTAGAGGAAGAGCTGGAAACCCGGGTGATAGATAGAACCCAGCTTATCCTGGATATATTTTCTCTGCATGCCCGTACAAAAGAAAGTAAACTGCAGGTAGAAAAAGCTCAGCTGGAATATCTGTTTTCTCGTTTGACCGGCAAAGGAGAAGATCTTTCCCGACTGGGCGCAGGTATAGGTACCCGGGGACCGGGAGAAACCAAACTGGAAACTGATAGAAGAAGAATTAGCAAACGCATTCACAGACTAAAAAAAGAACTCGAGGAGATATCTCGCACCAGGGAGGTTCAGCGACAGGATCGGCAGGATCCTATCATTGCCCTGGCGGGATATACCAACGCTGGCAAATCAACTCTTCTTAATCAAATAACTGATGAAGATAATTTGGTGGCTGATCAGCTATTTGCCACCCTGGATTCAACTTTACACCGGTTTAATTTGCCCAGTGGTAAAAGAGCCATCATAACTGATACAGTAGGATTTATTCGAAATTTACCTCACCAATTAATAGCTTCTTTTAGGGCTACTCTGGAAGAAATAACGCGGGCAGATATAATCTTACATGTAATTGACGGCAGTACCAGGGATTTAGATGATAGAATAAAAATTGTGGAAGATGTTTTAAGCGATCTGGATGCTTCTCCCGAAGAGAAAATAATTGTCATCAATAAAATTGACAAGCTCCCTCAGGAGCGACTGGATGTTATTCAGAGCAATTATCCGCAGGCATGTTTCATTTCGGCTAAAACTGGTGAAGGTATTAATAAGCTTTTAGATCTGGTGAATTCCACAGTAAATAATACTCTTACACGAATATCATATACCATACCCTATGAAGAGGCCAGCTTATTAGAAAAAATCCATAATCGAGGCCAGGTAGAGGAAGAAGAATACTGTCAGCAGGGAATCTCAATTACTGCTCTTGTTCCTAAAGATATCGCCAAAAAAGCTGAAAAACTTGATTCTGGCTCAAATAAAAAAGCCTCTCCCAAATAATTGGGGAGGCATTTTTTATTTATTCTATAAATTAACTTCTATATTATAATTATTTAAACATCAAAATTTAAGAGTACTGCTGATCGGTAACATGGCAGGCCGACCAGTGTCCTTCTTCATATTCTTTAAACTCCGGCTCCTCTTCACTGCAGATATCTATTGCTTCCGGACAACGCGGATGAAATCTACAGCCAGAAGGTGGATCTACAGGACTGGGTACATCTCCTTCCAGAATTATTCTTTCGGACTCATAATCAGGATCCGCTACTGGTATTGCCGATAGCAGGGAGCGACTATAAGGATGCAGGGTGTTTTCAAATAATTCTCTTTCTTCTGCCAGTTCCACTATTTTACCCAGGTACATAACTGCTATCCGATCACTGATATGCTGTACTACACTCAGGTCATGGGCAATAAATAAATATGTCAGATTAAACTGCTCCTGCAGATCTTCCATCAGGTTAATAACCTGGGCCTGGATTGACACATCCAGAGCAGATACCGGTTCATCACAGATAATCAGCTTGGGATTTAAAGCCAGGGCTCTGGCCACACCAATCCTCTGGCGCTGCCCTCCGGAAAATTCATGGGGATACCTCTTCATATGATCAGGCAGTAGACCGACTTCTTCTAATAGCTCCTGTACTTTTTCTTCCCTCTCCTGTTTGTTATCCACCAGACCATGGATATCCAGAGGTTCACCAATAATGTCGGCTACCTTCATACGGGGGTTAAGAGAAGCATACGGGTCCTGAAATATAATCTGCATCTCCCGCCTTAATCTTCGCAGTTCCTTTTTTTCAAGCTCTAATATATTTTCCCCTTCAAAATATATTTCGCCTTCTGTTGCTTCCAACAATCTCAAAATTGTTCTGCCTGTAGTTGATTTTCCACAGCCTGATTCTCCCACTAATCCCAAAGTTTCTCCTCTTTTTATGGAAAAACTAATGTCATCTACAGCCTTCACATGTCCTACAGTTCTGCGCAATATTCCTTCTTTTACTGGGAAATATTTTTTTACATTCTGTAACTCTAAAAGTACATCATTTTCCCCGGACAAAATTTATACACCTCCAGCATTTATTAGGCAGTCTCTGCTTGTTTTTGTCTTTCCTTGAGTTCATCAATAAACCAGCATCTTGACTGATGTCTATCCTTTACCTCATGCAGCGGGGGCTCTTCCTCAAAACATTTATCCTGAGCCATAAAACAGCGAGAATTAAATTTACAGCCTTCGGGGAAATCCAGAGGACTGGGTACTACGCCTGGAATCGCCTCTAGCTTTTCTACCTCCTTATGAATCTTGGGAATAGACCTCATAAGTCCCCAGGTATAGGGATGAGAGGGATTATTAAATATCTCCTCAGCACTGCTGTATTCCATAACTTTACCAGCATACATAACTGCAATGCGCTCGGAAACTTCCGCAATTACCCCCAGATCATGAGTGATCATCATTATCGACATACCAAACTCTTCTTCCAGGTCCCCCAGGAGTTCTAGGATCTGAGCCTGAATGGTTACATCCAGAGCTGTTGTTGGCTCATCCGCTATCAGTAATTGGGGATCACAGGATAAAGCCATCGCTATCATTACTCTCTGTCTCATTCCCCCACTCAGCTGATGCGGATACTCATCCACCCGCTGCTCAGGCAGGGGTATCCCTACTTTGCGCAACATCTCTACTGATCTCTCTCGAGCTTCTTTTTTGGATACATCCTTGTGCAAAAGCAAAGATTCTCCTATCTGATCACCCACGGTATAGACCGGATTTAGAGAAGTCATAGGTTCCTGAAATATCATAGAGATGTCATTGCCTCTTATCTTTCTCATCTCTTTTTCCGGAATTTCGGTCAGATCTTTGCCATCGAACATAATTTCTCCGTCTACTATCTGGCCCGGCGGAGATTCAACCAGGCCCATTATCGATAAGGCTGTCACACTCTTGCCGCAGCCTGATTCTCCTACAACCCCCAGGGTTTCACCCGGGAGGATCTCAAAATCAACTCCATCGACCGCTTTGACTACTCCTTCTTCCGTGAAGAAGTGAGTTTTCAAATTGCTTACCTCTATCAAATTTTCTTTTTCCTCCAAAAGTCTCACCTGCCCTTTTTGGTGTTTATTATATTAAGATTAATAAAAAATAAATAGGGAAAAGCATGCAAAAATAAAAAAACTGATAAATTATTTCCGTTAATATAACTTCAATACAAAAACTATTATTCCTCCAACAAAATCTAAATTTTTAAAATTAGATTGAAAAACAGCAGATTTTATATAAACTTAAGTTAAAATTAACTAAATATACTTTTATTTTTTAAAAAATGACTGCACTAAAAGCTCTGCACTGGCTAAATTGGTTGCCAGGGGAATATTATGAACATCGCAGACCCGCAATAAAGCTGATATATCTGGTTCATGTGGTTGAGCAGTTAAAGGATCTCTAAGAAATATTACTGCATCAATATTTTCGGAGGCCACTTCTGCTCCAATCATCTGATCTCCCCCTAAAGGGCCTGAAGCCTTCCTGTCAATTTCCAGCCCCGTTTCTTCCTGCAATCTTTTCCCGGTATTGCCGGTGGCTATTAATCGACATTGCTCAAAACTGCCTAAATTATTATCGACAAAATTGACAATTTCATCTTTTTTCTTATCATGGGCTATTAAAGCTAAGCTCTTTGGTGATTTCATTTTATTTCCTTCCCAGCCAGTTTTCCCAGGCTTTCTTTAGTTTATGTTTTAAATCCTGTTTTGTCCCTTCATTGTAAATAACTTTATCAGCTCTGGATTCTTTTTCAGATAAATCCATTTGAGCCGAAAGACGCTGACAGGCTTCAGCCCTGGTCAAATTATCCCTTTTTTGCAGTCTATTAAGCTGAGTCTCCTGACTGCAGGAAATAACCCAGACCCCGGTAAACATATCCTGGAGGTTTTTTTCAAACAGCAGGGGAATAACTACAACTAAATTTCTTTTGTAATTTTCTGCTTCCAGTTTATTTTTCAGTTGATTTATGATATGTGGATGGGTTAATTTTTCTAATTTTTGCCGCTGCCTGGAATCATTAAACACAATCTCTCCCAGACTGTTTCTATCGATGGTGCCATTTTCTTTAACTATTTCGCCTCCAAAATGAGCTATAACTTCTTCATAAGCTTCACCGTCTGGACTAATAACCTGATGGGCAATTTTATCCGCTTCAATTATTTCAGCCCCGAGCTGGCTTAAAATTTCTGCCGCTGTACTTTTACCAGTAGCAATACCACCTGTCAAACCCAGAGACATAATCTTACCCCCGAAATTTATTCCTGGCAGTCGGGACAGTAGTGTGTAGATCTGCCGGAAATTTTTGTTTTAGTTATCTCACAGCTGCATCTGGAACATTTATCTCCTTCTTTGCCATAAACCATTAACTTTTCCTGAAAATCTCCGGACTCACCAAGAGCATTGACATAGTCACTAAATGAGGTGCCCTTAAATTTTATGCCTGCTTTTAAAACAGTAACAATTGCCTCATATAGTTTTTCTACTTCCTGCTCTTTCAATTTATTAGCAGTCTTATCTGGCCTGATGCCTGCCCTGTATAAGGCTTCATCGGTATATATATTGCCCAAACCGGCAATGTTTTTTTGGTCCAGCAAAGTTGATTTAATCGAAGCAGTTTTATGAGATATTATTTTCTGTAAAGTTTCCGGGGTAAAATTTGAGCTCAGCGGCTCGGGACCTAAATTGTCAAAACCGCCAGCATGCTGGGTTGAATTTTCCTCTACCAGATACATCCGGCCAAATTTGCGTACGTTGTTAAAATGAATGTCCACCCCTTGTTTTAACCTGAGAATGACTCTGGTATGTTTATCCTTTTCCTTTTCCCGTTTTTTTAGCAATAATTTTCCTGTCATTCGCAGGTGGATTATGAGCAGAAAATTTTCCTGCAGTTCCAGAATTATATATTTGCCTCTGCGCCCCATGCCGGTAATTTTTTTGTTTTGCAGGGTGCTTTTGAACTCAGAAATTTCCTGAGGATAACCAATTATCATATCTTCCAAAACTTCGACCTCATCGATGGTTTTATCACAGATGACTTCACGCAGGCCTCTTACTACTGTTTCTACTTCTGGCAGCTCCGGCATTTTAATTCACCTCAATTTCTTTCTTGTCTTTCCAGTTATTACCTGCTTCCAGATCGACAACTACGGGAACAGCAAGTTCATAACAATTTTCCATTCTTTCTTTTACCCGAAAAGCTGTCTCCTGCAAACTATTTTCTGGTACCTCTAATACCAGCTCATCATGAACCTGTAAAAGCATGCGGGTATCCGCATTTTTGATTTCTTCATAGACTTCCAGCATAGCGAGTTTCATAATGTCAGCTGCGCTCCCCTGGATAGGGGTATTAATAGCGGTTCTTTCAGCAAATGAACGCCTGTGATAGTTAGAACTGTTTATATCAGGAATATACCTTCTTCTCCCCATAATAGTGGTTACATACCCTTTATCTCTGGCTTCTTCTACGATATCGTCCATATACTGTTTGACACCTGAAAACCTGTCAAAATATCTATCTATATATTTTTCTGCTTCATCACGGCTGATATCAAGGTCCTGACTTAAACCATAAGCGCTCATACCGTAGGCAATACCAAAATTTATCACCTTGGCCCTGCGCCTCATATTACCTGTTACCTCATCTGCCTCTACCTCAAATATCCTCCGGGCAGTTTCATTATGAATATCACCTTCATTTTGAAAGGTGGTCAGCAGGCTTTCATCTCCACTTATATGAGCTAAAATTCGCAGCTCGATCTGAGAGTAATCAGCTGCTAATAGTTTCCAGCCATTCTGACTGGGAACAAAAGCTTTTCTAATCTCTCGCCCTTCTTTACTTCTAATAGGGATATTTTGTAGATTAGGATCTGTACTGCTCAATCTTCCTGTAGCTGTAACCATCTGGTTAAAGCTGGTATGGAGTCTCCCGGTATTCTCATTAACAAGCGGGGGCAATGCTTCTAAATAAGTGGATTTCAGCTTTGACCAGTGCCGATATTCTTTGATCAGGGGAACTATATCATGTTGATCCTCAAGTTCCTCCAGCACGGACATACTGGTAGAATAACCGGTTTTAGTTTTTTTGATTACCGGCAGACCTAATTTCTCAAATAAAATTTCTCCCACCTGTTTGGGAGAATTCAGATTAAATTCTTCCCCGGCCAGTTCATGAGCCTTCTCCACTATTTCATCTATTCTTTTCTGCCATTTATCAGATAGTTCATGTAAATAATCATAATCCAGTTTAATTCCATTATACTCCATCTTAGCCAGTGGAGCTAATAGAGGCAGTTCCAGGTCAAAAAATAGCTTATCTAGCTCCCGGTTTTTTAGCTTTTCCAGCAATTGCTCTTCTAAAGACTCCATGTTATGAAGGACCAGAGAAACTGTTTCACGAAGGCTTAAACCCTCCTGAACTTCAACTTCTAACTGCTCCCGCAGAATTTCTGGAAAATCGGGCAGACTATCAGAGGGGTTGAGTAGATATCTAGCCAGCTGAGGTTCAAAATCGATTTCTGGCATTTCTTCTCCAATTTTGCAGAAAGTTAGCAGCAACTCCTTACCATTAACAGCTTTAATTTCACATTTACAATCCGATAAAACCTCTGCAAATTCCCCCAAATTTTCGGGAGTAAGCACAAAAACTTTTTTGCCCCTGCCTTTTAAAAGAATTTCACCCTCTGCTAGCAGAGGAGATTTTTCCTCAGGGAATAAAGCAGCAAGATGAGCTGTGTTTTCAGTTTCAATCATATCTTTAAGTGACTCCAGATGATTTTCTTCGATAGTATCGATCAACTGCAGGTCATCCGGGCTTAAAGTTTGCCGGTCGGATTCAAATCTATCCAGCAAACTATTAAAATCGAGCTCAGCAAAATATTCATAAACTTCATTTTCGTCATAACCACCCCAGCGGCAGACTTCCAGGTCAAATTCAATAGGAACATCTACATCTATCAAACCTAATTTTTTGCTCATTCTGGCCTGTTCAGAATACTTCCTCAAATTTTCCTTCCTTTTTTTGCCCGATATTTCCTCAATATTTTCAAGTACCGTTTCTAAATCTGAATATTCTTTTAAAAGTTTTGTGGCAGTTTTTTCCCCAATCCCCGGAACGCCGGGAATATTATCCGAGCTGTCGCCCATTAGCCCTTTCATATCTATCAGCTGTTCTGGTTCAAGTTCGTAATCTTCTCTGACCTTTTCCAGATCATAAAATACCCGATCTTTTATGCCCCGGCGGGTATATAACACGGAAGTTTTCTCGTTAACCAGCTGTAAAATATCTCGATCTCCTGTGACAATAACTACTTCCTGTCCCTCTTCATTTGCCTTCTTTGCCATTGTACCGATTAAATCATCAGCTTCAAAACCTTCTTGTTCAAATACAGGTATATTCAACACCTGCAAAACCTGTTTGATTTTGTCAAATTGAGGTTTCAGTTCCTCAGGAGTTTCTTTGCGATCAGCTTTGTATTCATCATATTCTTCGTGGCGAAAAGTATCTCCCTCCATGTCAAAAGCGACCGCCAGATACTCCGGAGATTTTTCATCTTTTAAACTTAACAGTATTTTAGTGAAACCAAATACAGCATTTGTATATTCTCCCCCGGAATTTGTCAGCATAGGTAAAGCGTAAAAAGCCCTGTGTGCTACACTGTGACCATCTATAAGATAAATTTTTTCTTTTTCAGTCATCTAATAATAACCCTCCAGGTCTTAAAAGAATATAGGATCTTCTCCATATCAGTTGGTTGAATATAGTTTCAGTCATTTTCGTAATGCTTATAATTGAAAGCTATAAGGCTCTGTTCACCAGGAAATTATTCGCTTTCCTCAGAGACTATAATTTCTTCACCTGCTTTTAAATCTTTACAGTTCAGATCACTCTGCAAATATATATCCAGTCGTTGTTTATCCTGCTGAAAAATACCTGCCTGCAGCTCTTCTGCAATTATTCTGTCCAGAAAAGCATGCTGCTGCAAGAACTCCTCATTCAGAGAATAATATATCCACTGGGCATCCCTTTTTGATTTGATAATTCCTGCATTTTTTAATTTGCTCAGGTGTCTGGAAACATTGGACTGATTGGCTTCCATGAGATTCTCCAGTTCACAGACACATAATTTCTGCCTTTTTAACAAATTTATAATTCTTAATCGGTTACGGTGAGCAAGTGCTTTTAAAATTTTTTCTATTTCCACTATTAATCTCTCCCGCATGTACCTCTCTATTTTTCAAATCTAAATCTAACTTCAACATTTATATCTTCAGTAATAACGATTTTTTGTTCTTCTTCCTCACCATCAATATCACCTGACCAGCGCATAAATTCCCAGCCAGGATCAGGTATGGCTCTTATTGTAATTTCATCCCCATAATAATAATATTCTTGCTCGGGCTCCAGTTCAACATCTCCCACCCCAAAAAATTCCAGGTCTACGGTATACCTCTCCGGGGCAAATTCGGCCCGAATTTCTGTATTCTCTTCAAGTTCAATGTTTAATTCAGGTTCTGTACCTTCGACATCTCCTTCCCAGCCAATAAACTCAAATCCATCTCTCGCTTCAGCTGTAAGATATATTAAGTCACCTGGTTGATAGTGGTCCTGCTCAGGATCTATTTTGATCTCACCTTTCTCATTATCATAATATATTTGTAAAGTATATTCTTCCTGTAAAAACACTGGTTTTATTTCCATCTGCTCTTTTATAACTATTTCTTGTTCAATTTCTTCCCCATTTATATCTCCTTCCCACCTATCAAAAAACCAGCCCTCTTCTGGAACTGCACGAATTACAACTTCTTCTCCATAATAATACGACTCTTTATCGGGTTCTAGTTCAATATACCCTTTCAACTCGTCATATTCAACCTGCAATTCAAATTGCTGTCTGGCAAACTCAGCTGAAATTTCAAGATCTTCGGTGACTGTTATTTCAACTGTATCATCTTCAGATTCTAAATCACCAGTCCATTCTGAAAACTCATACTCATCTGCAGCTTGTGCTTCTAGAGTTACTCTATCACCAAAATAATAGACATCCTGTTCTGGTTCTATTCCCGCTGTACCCTGTTCCTCATTATAATCTATTTCCAGGCTGTATTCTTCCATGGTGAATTCTGCGATTATCTCTTTATCCTCTGTCATCTCTATCTCAATGACCGGATCTTCCCCTGTTATATCACCCTGCCAGCGGGAAAACTCATAGCCCGTAAGGGCTTCTGCTTCCAGTTTCAAAATAGAGCCCTGCTGCAGATTAAGGCTTTCTGTCTCTGTCACTGAACCTGTCAAAGACTCGGCCTCTAAATTTAACTCCTGTATTTCTTCCTCTTCAACTTCTATGACTTCCCAGCTGATTTCTCCGTCTCCTTCAACAATTAAATCCAGGCTATGTTCTTTTCTGGCAAATTCAACCGACAATTTCAAATCCTCTTCTATAGTTATCTCAATTTCCTGCTCCTCAGTCTCAATATCACCCTGCCAGCGGGAAAAAAGCCAATCTGCTTCTGGCTCTGCTCTCAAGGTGACTGTATCACCGTAATGATATAAATCCTGTTCTGGCTCTATCTCGACTGACCCCTGTTCCTCATCATAATCTATTTCCAGGCTGTACTCCTCCTGGATAAATTCTGCGGTTATCTCTTTATCCTCTGTCATTTCTACCTCTATAACTGGCTCTTCTGATTCTATATCTCCTTCCCAGCGCTCAAACCTGTAACCTGTTTCTGGCTCTGCTCTTAGCTCTATCCGCTGCCCATGTTCATATATATCCTGCTCAGGCTCTATAAATATATCTCCATAATCTGAATCATACTGGACATCCAGACTTTGATCTTTTCTGGCAAATTCAGCCGACAATTTCAAATCCTCTTCTATAGTTATCTCAATTTCCTGCTCCTCAGTCTCAATATCACCCTGCCAGCGGGAAAAAAGCCAATCTGCTTCTGGCTCTGCTCTCAAGGTGACTGTATCACCGTAATGATATAAATCCTGTTCTGGCTCTATCTCGACTGACCCCTGTTCCTCATCATAATCTATTTCCAGGCTGTACTCCTCCTGGATAAATTCTGCGGTTATCTCTTTATCCTCTGTCATCTCTACCTCTATAACTGGCTCTTCCCCTGTTATATCACCCTGCCAGCGGGAAAACCGCCAGCCTTCAGCTGCAGAAGCATTAATTTCGACCACTTCTCCCTCGCTATATTCATGGATGCCTGTTTCAGGCTGGATATCTCCCTGCCCCTCTACATCCAGAGTTAGCGTATATTCATCAATAAAAAAATCGCTATAGATTAAAACCCCGACAGCTGCAAATACAAGCAACAGAACAAGTATTATAGCAATTTTTTTCTTTTGTTTTTTCTGCATGGAGACTCACCTCTATTTAAATATATGAAATTTTGCAAAGCTGATTTAAATCTGGTTTAAATTTATTCTGACTAAATAATTCTTTATTTACAGCAATATTCCTTCTCTTTTGCCCCATATATCTCTTTATAACGGATGATATATCAGTATTAACTGCCGGTTATCTGAACGTCTTCCAATAAAATATGAGGAACTCGATAACTGGAAATGTTTTTTGCTTTTCGGGAAATGCCAATGATTTTATGGAGAAGTTTATAGACATTGCCTGATATCATTACTTCTTTTACCGGCTTTACTTTTTCTCCATTCTCAATGAGATGGCCTCCTTTTACCACTCCAGAAAAATCGCCACTTACAGGATCGGCACTGCCGGAATATCTATTTACCAGCAATCCTCTATCAATTTGAGATATCAATTCATCCAGAGATTTTTCGCCGGTTTGCAAACAAAAATTTGTAGTTCCTATTCCGGGTATATTTTGAGCTCCACCAGAAGCATGCCCATTGGATTCAATCCCGGCCTCTGAAGCAGAATAAGTGTTGTGTAGATAATTTGCCAGATAGCCATCTTTGATAATTTCTAGAGTCTCAGGAGGCAAGCCTTCTCTGTCGAAACTCTGTGAACCTACTCCTTCTGTAATATAAGTGTCATCAAAAACTGTCAATTTATCATTGGCTACCTGTTCTGATAGCTTACCTTTCCAGGGAGACATATCGTTGTGAACATTTTCCGCATTAATTGCATAAACTAGCGGGTTAACCACCAGACTGGATGCGGAATAAGGGGTTAAAAGTACCTCCCCCTGAAAACCTGAAATTTTTTCTGCGCCCAGACTGGAAATCACCCTGTCTGCAAGCTCCCTGCCTATTTTTTCCGGTGATAATTCAGACCAGAAGTTTGTTACCTGATATTCCAGATCGAAAGAAGAAACTTCATCCTGATCACGGGCAAAAGCCATGGCAGAGTTTTCAAAATAAGTTTTTTTCTCTTCCGCCTCTATTCCTCGAGAACTAGCTATAGCCCGGGTTGATAAATTACTTTTAAAATTTGCCGAATCCAGCATTACTCTCTCATCTTTTCGAATTTCAGAAAGTTGAGTTTTACTCTTTTTGATTAAATCTTTTAAAGCGAGATTCTCAGCCTCAGTATCATGTATACCCTCAATATAATTTATCTCTCTCTGGTCTGGCAATATATTGTTCTCATCCTCTGGCACCTGTGAAGCTATATCAACAGCTGTTTCAATCGATTCATTTATGGATTTTTTGTCGAGTAAGTTTGTGGAAGAAAAACCAATTTTATGACCCTGGAATACTCTTATTCCAATACCTTCATACTCATTTGATTTAGGAACCTGAATGTCATTTTTCTCAATTTTTACCTCCATTGATTTATTGTGCTGATAAAAAACTTCTGCTTCATCTATTCCGGATTTCTTTAAGGCTGTTTCCACAACTTCTTTACAGAGGTTTTTACCGGTGCTGCTGTTTTTTTTACTCATTGTTATTACCTCCTACCATTACTTCACACCGAACATGTGGGCCACCTGCATCTACTTTGGCCCTCTGCCATTTACCACAATATCCCCTTCCCAGGCCAAATTCAAAATCATCACTGACTGCATCAACACTTTTTAAAACATCAAAAGCCTGTCCTGAGATTGTAACACCTTTAACAGGTTCAGACATTTTTCCATTCTGTATTTTATAAGCTTCGGAAACATCAAACATGAATTCTGCGGTAGCATCTGCCTGCCCACCTGAACCCAATCCAGCCAGATACAGCCCATTATCTATTTCTGCAATCATGTCATCTAACTCGCTTTCGCCGGGCAGCACAAAGGTGTTGGTCATTCTTATCAGAGGTTCATCATTGTAATTAAAAGCCCGGGCATTACCCCTGGGTTCTGCGCTAAATCTATAAGCAGATTCGCGATTATGCAGGTAATTTTTAAGTATACCTTCTTTTATAATAGTAGTTCTTTGCGATTTTACACCTTCATCATCTACAATTATTCGACCGGATGCACCTTCCATATTGCCATCATCTACCATAGTTATTAGTTCACTGGCAACTTTTTCGTCTATCTTATCTTTCACTATTGAGCCCGATTCCACAAAATCAGCTTCTACCGTATGGCCTATTGCCTCATGGGCAAGCACACCCACTAAAGCGGGATCAAGTATAACTGTATATAAACCACCACTAACCTGTTCAGCCACAAGTTTTTTATTGAGTTTATCAATTACTTTTTCAGTTAATTCTCGAAGGCTATCTGTGGCAAAAAGTTCCTGCCAGCCACCTGTTACTGCACTGCTAACCTGGGCTCTTTCACGTTGACCATCCGAAAGCCCAAAAGCACTTAAAGATATATCGGATTTTTGATCTTCAATATGAGCTCTAGCTCCATCGGAAGTGAAAATATATTTTTCATTTTTATATCTGGTGTAACTTACAACACTGCCAATTATATCCTCTCCTGATTCCCGGATGTTTTTCTCGCATTCCAGTAAAGCAGTTATTTTCTCTGACATGGCAGGTTCTTTTTCTTCCGGGTCAGAATAAGTTGTAAATTCGCCCTCAGCCATTTCAGCTTCAGCCAGAGAATCAATTTTATTTTGCTTTATCTCACCGGCTTCCAGAGCAGCCTGTTCCGCCTCTTTTACTGCTTCATTTATAGCTTGCTGAGTAAACTCTGAAGTAGATACAAATCCCCAGGTTCCTCCCGCTAAAACTCTAACACCCAGACCAACCAGTTGAGAACTGTCAGCCTGTCGCAGGTCACCATTCCTGATTCTATAATTAGTCATTTTACGTGAATGATACCTTAGTTCAGCATGATAGTCAGTTATACCTGCTGCAACCTCCAATTTTTTTAACATGAAATCTTCCTCCTTATTCTATAAGCGACTTAAACTGTTATTAATTTAATTCCTGAACTGGAACACATTCTCCTTCACGCCTGGACGGACAATTTTATCAGGACCGAACTGAAATCAGCTTGCATTTACAGAAGCATTAAGGCTATAATGTTAAAAACAACAGTTAAATGGAGAGGTAATAATATATGAAAAGTATAGATTTTAATTTAAAAGATATTAGGCAAGAAGGCAATTATCATTCTTCGCCCGAAGCCTGGGAAGAACAAATTTTATATTTTTTGCTGGTTGATCGATTTGCTGATGGCAAAAATAGACCTTTATTTGAACCAGAAACTGATTTCGAAAATGCTCTAAAAAATGACCGGACAAAGAAAATATGGGAAAATCAGGGGGATGACTGGAATGGAGGCAATTTACAGGGGTTAATTGATCGTCTGGATTATTTGCATGATATGGGAATAACAGCCATCTGGATAAGTCCTGTTTTAAAGCAGGCTCCTTTTGCCAGCACTTACCACGGGTATGGTATTCAAAACTTTTTGGCTGTGGACCCTCATTTTGGCTGTAAAGAAGACCTGCGGAAATTAACCCGGGAAGCTCACAAGCGGGATATGTATGTCATTCTGGATGTAATTTTGAATCATACCGGGGATGTCTTTAGTTATGATATTGATAACCCTGTCTATAAAGATGAGGTTTATCCGGTCAGAGGTTTTAAAAATGAAGAAGGAAAACCTGATATAGACCCTCATAGTCCTGAACAAGAAAGAGCATGGCCGGACGGAGGTGTCTGGCCCCGGGAAATTTTCAATCTGGAATCTTTTACCCGCAAAGGTTATATTGAAAATTGGGATAATTATCCGGAATATATAGAAGGAGATTTCTTTTCTCTGAAAAATATCAAAACCGGTGAGGGTGAACTGGAAGATTATCGGGCCTCAAAAGCTCTTGAAGCCCTGGTTAAATGTTATAAATACTGGATAGCTTATGCTGATATCGATGGTTTTAGACTTGACACTGTCAAACATCTGCATCCGGGAGCTACCAGATATTTCGTTACGGAAATTCATGAGTTCGCCCACACCTTAGGAAAAAAGAACTTTTATATAATTGGTGAAATAACTGGAGGAATGAATTTTGCCAAAGAACTCTGTGATAAAACCGGCCTCAACGCTGCTCTGGGTATAAATCAAATACCCCAAAACTTAGAAAATACAGCAAAAGGATATAACAGCGCCGAAAACTATTTTTCAATCTTTAAAAATACCCGGCTTTCAGTTGAAAACGAGCATAAATGGTACAGAAATAACGTAATAACAATGTTTGATGACCACGACATGGTCTATCAGCAGGAACATAAAGAAAGATTCTGTGCCGATAGCAGAACTGCTCCTCTGCTGGAAAATGCAATATTTTTAAATTTATTTTCTTTGGGGATACCCTGCATGTATTATGGCACAGAACAGGCTTTTGATGGTAGAGGCGACGAGGATAAATATGTCAGAGAATCGATGTTTGGAGGCGATTATGGTGCATTTCGCTCGCGGGAACGCAGCTTTTTCAATAAAGAACAGCCAGTATATCAGGAAATGAGCAGATTGTGTCATTTCAGAAAGAAACATGACCCGCTAAAAATGGGACGCCAATATCTCCGCCAAATTTCCACCAGTGAAAAATTAGAGGATTTTCATCTTCCGGATAAACCCGAAGATGATCGCTATAAGGGCATAATAGCCTGGTCACGAATTTTCAGTCAGGAAGAATTTTTGCTGGCAATAAATTGTAATTTAGAACAGTCAATTAATGTTAATGTAATGATAGATAGCGATATTAATGAGCCTGACGGTAAATTTAAATGCCTTTATTCCGCAAACCGGGAGCAAATTAATGCCATAACGGAAATAATGGTGCTGGATGAAAATAATTATTATATAAATTTACATGTGCCGGCCAGAGGCAGAGTAATTTTTACTGCTTTATCAAATTAAGTTTGATAATTGTCAACAAAAAAATCCCGGAACGTCCAGCTTGCCCGGGATTTATAAATGAACTAACTATATTTATTTATATGCTGCTACTTTCTTCTCCTAATTTTTGGCGCTTAGATGTACCTAAGCTGCTAAGCTTAAACTACCAGGTCATCACCTCGGGATTTTTTCAGGTAATTCATACATCCTTCATCATTGCCGAGAAGTGTTTCTGAGGCTGTAGCCAGTGACATAAGATGATCATCGGTGGGATCTAAAACTGCGCTATCCAGTCCTCTGCTCATAGCCAGAACCAAAAATGCTCTGTTTAACAGAGGTCGCTGGGGCATACCATGAGATATATTGCTTAATCCGCAGGTTATATGTATATCAGAATACTTTGCCGAAATTTCTTCAATAGCATTTAAAATATGAAGCCCCATCTCCTGGTCTGTACCTATAGGTTGAATTATTGGATCAACAAATATTCTATCTTCTTCAATTCCATCTGCTTTTAATTTATCGACAAGACTGCTTGCTATTCTCACTCTATCATCGCAATCATCTGGCATACCTTCATCTTCCATACATAAAGCAATAACTTTTGCATCGTATTCCTGCAGTAAAGGCAGTAGTTCTGCATATCTTTCTTCTTCGTCTGTAATTGAATTGACTAAAGCCTGACCTTCATGTTTTTCCAGGGCCCTTTTGATAGCATCAGGATTGGGGCTGTCAATGGCAAGCGGAACATCAACTACCTCCTGAGCAGTTTCAACCAGCCATTCCAGAGCTTCCTCTTCCTGCTTAATCAAAGTGCCACAGTTAACATCAACATAGGAAGCTCCTGCTTCTTCCTGTGTTTTAGCCAGATCCTGTATAAATTCTGTATCTCTTTCTTTGACAGCTTCCTCCAGACCTTCCCGACTGGTGTTTATTAATTCCCCAATTACGATCATTTTTTTCCCTCCTTTTAGTATTTGGCATCGTATTTAACTCTGCCATTTTCTTTTCTAATTTTATTTTTGCCTTATTATAATTATAATCATTTTTTCGACAAAAATAAAGTTTATCATTGATTAAAAATTAGTTGCAAATATTATAGCCCTCTGTTATCATTAAATTAGGAAGAATTTCAGAAAATTTATAATTTGACAGGGGGACAAATATATGGACGATATAAACAAAAAAGATATTGAAGAAATTCTGGATAATTCGCATGAACCCTGTTTAACATTGCTGATGCCAACAGAAACAATTGCCGGTGAAGCCGTGGATAAGATGAAAATCCGCTATAAAAATCTGATAAAAGAAGGCGAGAAAAAGCTCAAAGAACGCTGGAACTATTCAGATGAAGATGTCCAAAAATTCTTAAAGCCTTTAAAAAAATATTTAAACGATAGAGATTTTTGGCTCAACCAAAGCAGTGGCCTGGTGATGTTGAAGGATAAAGATAACTTCGCTTATTATCGCTTACCGGTAAAATTCAGAGAAAAAGTTGCCCTGGAAAAACATTTTCATATAAAGCCTTATGTTTCAGAGATTCTATCTGAAAGAAGATTTTTTCTGCTGGCTGTTAGCAGAAACAGCTGCCGATTTTTTCAGGGAACCCCCCGGGATATAGAAGAAATAACAATTGAAGATTTGCCTCAGGGAATAGATGCACTAATTGCTGATGAGGACCTTGAATCTTCGACTCAACAACACTCTGCTGCCAGAGGTGGAGCTTCAGTCATCCATCACGGCCATGATGATAGAGATCAAAAAGCACCGGCTGAACTACTCAGGTATCTAAAGGCTATAAATAGCTCACTTAAACCTCATTTTCAGGATAAAAATTTACCCCTGATCGTCATGTGTGTTAAGGATCTCTTTCCTCATCTAAAAAAAGTATTTGAATATCAAAATTTACTTGATAAATTTATTCAGGGCAATCCGGACCGACTTTCTCCGAAAGAATTACTCGATAAAGCCCGCCCAATAATTGAACCCCATTTTAAACATCCTTATAACGAGATGGCCGAAAAATACCAGGAATTAAAGGGGAGCGAGAATACTTCAGCCCAAATCGAAGAAATAGCACCTGCTTCTTACCAGGGGCGTATTGCAAATCTGCTGGTTTCAGCCGCTAAAGATAAAAACGGAATTTATCATTCTGATAAAGGAGAAATCGAACTGGGCCTTAACCCTCCCGAAGGTTATGATCTTATCAATTTCTCGGTGATAAACACCTTGAAAACCGGTGGGGATATATATCTTTTCTCCGGTGATGAAATCCCTGACAATTCAAATATTTGCGCTATATTTAGATATTAATTTAGTTAGATAAGATTTAGTTTTAACATAAATAAATAACAATTTTGCGGCGAAATATAAAGCTTTTTTAGTTATATAACCCCCGAAGTCAGTAATTTTAACTGATTTCGGGGCTTTTCACTTCTGATTAACCCCATTCACCCTTGCTATTTTCCACATATCTATCCCAGGTTTTTTCCCTGAATTCACTGGAAGTATCACCATAGATCCAGCCAAATAAATTTCCCATATTGGCATGAGTTTTGTATTGATAGGCTCCAGTATATAAATTTCCATCTACAGCATCCTTCCAGCCCAGCAAAAATGCCTTTTTTCTGCTATTATCAGGAGTTTTTCTGATATCTATAAATTTTTCACTGCCCCTACCTCTCATTCTGCTTATACTATCAAATTTATCTTCTTCGTATGTTATAATCTGCAGCTGATATTGATGGCATATATCAGTTAAATTATCATTTTTTTCACTGCATATAATAATTTTCTTAACTGTCAGTGGTGAGAACTTATTTTTGACTATTTCCTCTTCTACAAGTAATTTGCCTATCGTTTCGCTGTCGAGTGTATGACAGCTTTCCAGGATTTTTATATTATTATTTTCAATTTCTTCATACAGGCGAGTAGAGGTATAATCTTCAGGAAGATAAACATCACTATCTGACGTTTCCAGCATCAAACCGGATAATACCACTGGTTCATTATCATCAGAACCCCCAACCTTAACTTTTAAATACAGTTTCCCTTCAGAATTATCATAATATCTTTTTAAAAGTTTTTCTTCAAAGGTTACTGGCTGCCACATTTTTATCCCCTCTTATATATAATAATATGCCGGAAAATGTAATCTTTTAAAAATATTATAACAATTAAGGCAAAAGAGAGCAAGAAAAATTCAAACTTATCAGGAAAATAACATTTTAAAAACCCTGCCCCAAAAAAGGGCAGGGTCTTATGTGAGGCTTAACTATTACCAGCAGATAATTGAAAACAGCTGCTGATATTTATGCCAATCGAATAATTATAAAATTATTATTCAAATACCCAGCCAGCTTTTTCCAGAGCATGTTCGACTGCTTCCATCCAGAGTTCGGAACTGCTGGTAGCACCACTATAAATATCTACATCAGGACTATTAGCTTCGACAAACCATTCAGGCATTTCTTCTTGAGCTTCATGAAATTCATCCCACTGATAGTCTTCATCTTTGAATTCTTCCTCATCAGTAGCCTCTTCTAATCTTACATCAACAATTTCATCTTCTTCTACTGTTACCCAGGCAACACCCCAGCCACCGCGGTCAGTTACATCTGACCGGCCGAGGAAAGTACCTTCAAATTCTTCCACACCTTCAGCTTTCTGCAGAGCCATATCCACAGCAGCCATGGCTTTTTCGCTGGTGCCGGTAGCACCGGAAACCACATCTACATCACTGGAATTTGCTTCTACAAATCTTTCGGGCAGAACTTCCATGGCTTCATGCCATTCATCCCAGGGATAGTCTTCTCCTTTGGCCAGATAGAGATCAGTGTATTCAGTTAATTCAACTGAAGTAATTTCATGATCTTCAATATTAACTACTGCCTGCACATAACCATTATCATCTGCCTCAGAATATCCCACATATTCGCCATCATCCAGATGTCCTGCAGCCTCTACTGAAAAACCCATACCCAGCATAACTGCAAAAGCCAGCATAAATACAGCTAATTTTTTCATAAAATACCCTCCTGTTGTGTTATAATGCCTATTCTTTTAAGTTCTTATTTACATCCATTATTAATAATACACTTTTGTGAGAAAAATGTCAAGTAATCAAATAATATCTGCAAATATCAATAATCAATACTGCTGACGAAATTAACCGGGAAGGACTTCATAAGTTGAAATAGAATATAATTATAGAATGAAAAGAGGTGAAATTATATGATTTGTTCGGGAAGCAGATTCAAAACAATATTATATTCCGATAATCCTGGCCAGGAGCTGGCCCGGCTTGATCAGAATAAATACCAGCAGTGTCTGACAGAACTATATGATCTGCAGGGGGTAAAACAGCCAGAAAGTGGTCACCCGGAAGGTGATGCCTTTCAGCATACACTCCTGGTTGTCAATGAGGCTGCCCGCCTTACAGTAGATGGGATGGTCAGATATGCTGCCCTTCTGCATGATTTCGGCAAGCAAAATACTCCCAAAAATGAGCAGCCTCATCATTATGATCATGAAAAAAATGCGGAAAAGTACATCAGAACATTTTCCCGCAGATTAGGAGTTTTGCCTCACTGGGAAGCAGCAGCTATTACAGCTGCTCGTCTCCATATGAAAGGCCACTATTATCCCAAATTGAGGCCGGGTACGAAAGTTGATCTGCTTACCGATATAAAAAAGTCACCTTTTACTTTTAAACAGTTCTGCCAGGTTTTAATTGCAGATGCCCGCGGGCGCGGCAAAGCGGCTTATGAACCGCTTTATTTAAAAGATCTGGTCGATGCCGGCCAAAAAATGTTCGAGCTTTTCCCCGAAAACAGCAAATCAGACAAAAAACAGCTCAGAGTTGATCGCTGTAACTGGATAGCGGGAAATTTATAAGTCCTGAAAGTTATGATTTCCAGGCCTGTACCAGAGAAGAAAGCCCCTGCAGCAGAAAACCTCCTGCTACCCAGTAATAAACGAGCCCCGGATAAGCTATAATCAATATTCCTACACCGATATATATAATCCCCGAAAAAGTCAGAGTAATTTTGCTTGTATTTTTTGCTTCTTCCGCCATTTTATCTACCCCCCGGAGTACAAGGTTTCTTCTGTTTTCTGTAGCAGCCACAAATCTTTGCGGGTTGGCATGTTTTAAATGCCCTCTTACTTCCGACCAAAAATCAGGAAAATAAATTATGTTCAAAAATATTCCCGCTAGCAGCAGGCTCAAAATATAGGTGGTGGTGGACCAATAATCTCCCCAGGAAAGCAGCATTCCCACTTCATCCATAAATAAACCCAGGCCTATCCCGTACATTATTGCCAGTTCGCCCCGGGAAAAGAAATCCGACCCCACTATAGCAAACCAGCCAGCGAGACCGATCAATATAATTCCCGGAACCAGATGATGAATATGATAGCCAAAAAGAATAATATTTGTACCCACGTAAAATCTTAATTCACCAGCTTTAGCCGCTTGAGAAGCCGGGCTTTGCACTGATCCAGCTATGATCACTGCTATCCTAATAAATAAAAATGAGAGAAAATAGGAGCTGGTTATTAAAAATGGTATCTTTTTGCTGGCAGAATTGTTTTTATTATCCGGGCTGTTTGAACTAACATTATCCCCTGCTTTTTTAGCTGATTTGCTGATACAAATCACCTCCTGTTGTTACCATAGATTATATCATAAAAACTATAGCTTTTTAATCTATTTTGAGAAATTATGAGTAAATTAGTAAATTTTCATTGACCAGCTCTGGCAGCTTGTTTAATAGCTTTAAGCAGTTTTTCCCGCTTCCAGCCTTCATATATAGCTGTTTCACCAATTTTTTGCGGTAAGGCAAAACGAATTTGCCCTTTACGTATCTTTTTATCGCTCTGCATAATAGCCAGCAGTTCAAGTCCGGAAACTCTTTCAGGTAAAGAGACAGGCAGGGAAAATTTCTGCAGGAGATTTATCAGCCTATCTATAGCACTTTGTTTAAGCATCCCCTCATTTTTGGCCAGATACGCCTCAACAACCATTCCCAGAGCTACCGCCTCTCCATGATTAAATTTATTATAATTATCAGCTGTTTCCAGAGCATGAGCAATTGTATGACCTAAATTTAATTTGGCTCGAGCTCCCTGTTCCTTTTCATCCTCTTCCACAATTTTCTTTTTGAGCTGACAGGAGCGCTTAATCAAGCTGTTTAAAGTATTATAATCGAGGGAAATAATTTCCTCCCGGTGATTTTCAATATAGTGAAAATAATCCTTATCCAGGCCAAATCCATGCTTGATAACTTCAGCCATGCCGGCATTAAATTCCCTTTCAGGAAGAGTTTTCAAAACGCTTACATCAATAAAAACCAGACGGGGTTGATAAAAAGCACCAATTAGATTTTTGCCATTAACATGATTCACAGCTACTTTTCCTCCCACACTGCTATCCACCTGGGCTAATAAACTTGTCGGGACCTGAATTAAATTTATTCCCCTCATAAAAGTAGCAGCTACAAAACCCGCCAGATCACCAATCACTCCTCCTCCCAGACTGATTATGATGGAATCCCGGGCAAAGTTATTTTCTATCAGTAGATCGTAAAAAATTTCAGCTACCTCTAATGACTTTGCTGGCTCTCCGGGCTCAACCACTTTTTTATTTACGGAAAAATTAAAATCTTCCAGAATTTCCTGCAAATAAGACGCATATAAATCATTTACATTTTCATCTGTTGCCAGCAAAATTTTTTGAGAGCTGGAAAACAGTTGATTTAATTTACTGCCCAGCCGCTGTAGATTTTCTGCTCCAATATAAATATTATAACTTCTCTTCCCCAGACCAACACGTAATTTTTTCATCCCGGATCAGATTCCTCCAGTTTATTATATCAAACTTAATTTGCCTGTTCACAATTCTGCCAGATAATTTCTATAGGCTGTAAAATTAGTTGCAATTTCTTTCATACTATCTCCAGCAAATTTTTCCGCAAAACTGCTGGCCAGCTCAATCGCTGTCACCGATTCTCCTACAATACTGGCAGAAGGTACAGCACAAACATCGGCTCTTTCCCGCGCTGCCTCGGTTTTTTCTTTGTTACTGATATCAACAGTCTGCAGCGGCTTGGCAAGTGTGGGTATCGGCTTCATGGCAGCTTTTATGCGGATAAACTCTCCATTAGTCACTCCTCCTTCGAACCCACCAGCATTATTACTGGAACGATAAAACCCCTGCTCATCATCATAATAAATTTCATCATGAAAATCAGAACCTGGCAGAGCTGACCCGGCAAAACCGGCGCCAATTTCTATCCCTTTAATTGCCTGTATGCTCATTAATGCCCTTGCTAATTTAGCATCTAACTTATCATCCCAATTTACATAACTTCCCAGACCTGTAGGCACCCCGGTCACAACTACCTCGATTATTCCCCCTACAGAATCTCCATTCTGCCGCCAGTTATCAATAAGCTTTTTCATTTCTGCCTCTTTTTCCTGATCAGCGCACCTCAACTCAGATTCATCTGCTCGCGAAAAAAATTTTTCCGGGTCTTCCTCCCCGGAAAATTCAGGCGATTTAATATCACCTATCTGGATTACGTGGCTGTAAACTTCCATGCCAAACCGGGCTATAAATTGTCTGCATACAGCCCCTACAGAAACTCTGGCCGCAGTCTCTCTGGCACTGGCTCTTTCTAAAACATTTCGCATGTCAGAAAAATTATACTTTATGCTGCCGGGCAAATCTGCATGGCCAGGTCTGGGCTGCGTAACTTTATTGGCTTCTGCCGATTCATTCGAACTTTCCCTTTTTTCAATTCCCATTGTTTCCTGCCAGTTTTCCCAATCTCTATTTTTTATCATCAGGGTGAGGGGACTTCCTAAAGTTTTGCCTTTTCTTAGCCCGGATTTGATTTCCACTTTATCCGACTCAATATCCATCCTGCCCCCTCGTCCATAACCCTGCTGACGTCTATACAGCTGATGATTAATTTCAGAAATGCTCAACTCCAGACCGGAAGGCAAATTTTTAATAATTGCTGTGACCTGAGGACCATGAGATTCACCAGCAGTTACATATTCAAACATAAATCCTATTCCCCTTTCCTGGCGAGAAATTCTTTTCTGAGCTCAGCTGCCCGCCGAAAAAAGCAAACGAGTTCTTCCTCATTATTATTTCCCAGGTCATATCGCAGTTTTTCTAATATTTTTTCCAGATCTTTAATAGCCTGTTTGATAAATTCCTTATTAGTTAAAGCAATATCACTCCACATTTCAGCGTCACTTGCGGCCAGACGGGTAGTATCTTCAAAGCCCGAACTGGCCAGCTGTAAAAGCTCCATCTTTTCAGCTCTCTGCTCCAGAGCTAGAGCCAGAGAAGATGCCCCGATCTGAGGCAGGTGACTCACATAAGCCATCCTTTGATCATGTTCTTTAGGTTTCATGGTTTTCACTGTCATGCCTATATTGCTCCAAAAATTTATCAGGTTTTTCTGAGAAAAATTACTGCTGAAAAGTTCTTTTACCGGGGTCAGAATAAATTTTTCTCCCGCAAACATGTTCGGGTTAAAATTATCTATGCCTGATTTTTCTGAGCCACAGAGCGGATGCCCCCCCACAAAAGTAAAGCGCGGAGGAGAAGCCAGCACTTCTGCAGCTTTCTCTAATACAAAAGATTTACAGCTGCCAACATCAATAACCACTGAATTGCTGGCAGCTTTTGCTTTAATATCTGCTAAAATTTCCGGTATTTTCTTTACAGGCACTGCTATTATTATAATATCGGCAGCTTCTAAATTATTATATCGGGAATTTACAGTCAAAAATTGTTCATCTATAAAATTAAGCTTCTCAGCTTTCGCGATGATTTGTGCATCGTTGTCATATCCAATTACCCGTTCTATCGTATTATTTTTTTTGCCAGCCGCAGCCAGTGATGTTCCCATCAAACCCAGACCAATAATAGCAGCAGTATTATATTTTTCTCCAGCCAAAAGTTTTCCTCCTCATTCTGTCAAACCAGGACTTGCAGTTAAATTGTTAAGTTTTTTTCCCATGCTCTTAATATCTCCCATCAATGCTGCAAATCTATCAGGCTTTAAAGATTGAGGCCCATCAGAAAGGGCTTTTTTAGGCTGAGGATGAACCTCTATCAGCAAACCATCGGCTCCAGCGGCGACAGCGGCACGGGACATAGGAGGAACCAGCTGCCAGCGACCGGTACCATGACTGGGATCTGCAATTACCGGCAGATGACTTTTTTCCTTCACCAGAGGAATAGCACTTACATCCATGGTATATCTGGTTTCCTCAGAAAATGTCTTTATACCCCTTTCACACAGCATGACTTCGCGGTTCCCTTCACTCATAATATATTCTGCAGCTAGAAGCCAGTCCTTAACGGTGGAAGCCATGCCCCGTTTTAACATTACGGGAGTGTTAAGCCTGCCAACTTCCTTTAGTAAAGCATAATTTTTCATATTGCGAGATCCTATTTGAATAATATCTGTATAACTGTTGACCAGTTCGGTATGCTCGGTATTCATTAGTTCTGTGATTATTTTGAGGCCGGTCTCCTCTCGAGCCACTGCCAGCAGTTCCAGGCCTTTTTCTCCTAAACCCTGGAAAGAATAAGGGGAAGTCCGTGGTTTGAAAGCACCGCCCCTTAAAACTTCAGCACCAGCCTCCGCCACAATCCTGGCCGTCTGCAAAATTTGATCTTTATTTTCCACAGAACAGGGGCCAGCCATTATTACCGGTTTCTCACCACCAATTTTAACCTCATCTATTTCAATCACGGTCTTTTCGGGAGCAAACTTCCAGCTGGTTAATTTATAGGGCTCCATGATAGGTACAACTTTTTCCACCTGATCATAGGATAATAGTCGCTCCTGCAGCTGTTCTTTTCCCTTGCTATCACCTATCAAACCCACGATGGTTTTTTCTATTCCCTGAGAAAGATGGGTTTCAAAATCTTCCTTTTCTATTAAATTCAAAATTTCATTTAACTCCTCTTCATTTGCATCCGATTCCATAATAACTATCAAATTGAATCACTCCTAAAAATTTTGGATTATTTCAATAAATTCAGGAAAAGAAGTATTGATGACTTCACTATTATCTATTTCAACCGGGCCCTCGGCAATAAGTCCCGCTACAGCAGCTGACATAGCAATTCGATGGTCATAATGACTGGCCAGAGAAATGTTACCTGTTAGTTTTGTCGGCCCGGTAATAATTAAACCATCCTGTAATTCCTTAACATCTCCTCCCAGCTTATCAATTATGTCAGCCATAGCTGACAGACGGTCAGTTTCTTTTACTCTTAGTTCTTCTGCATCTCTAATTACAGTTTTACCTTCAGCCTGAGTAGCCAAAATAGAGATGATAGGAATTTCATCCAGCAGTTTAGGAATAATATCCCCGGCTATTTCTACCGCCTGCAAATTGCTGGTTACTGCTTCAATATCTGCTGTGGGTTCACCACTGGCAGATCTGTGACAGGACAGATTAATTTTTGCCCCCATTTCTTCCAGCACTTCCAGCAGACCACTGCGAGTTGGGTTTATACCTACGTTACTAATTTTGATCCTGGATCGAGGAACAATAAGAGCAGCCCCCAGCAAGAAAGCGGCAGAGGAAATATCTCCGGGAACACTCAAATCCAGAGATTTAATTTTACCAGAGCGATCAGCAAGTTTGATTACATTATCATCTACGGTAATATTAATCCCCGCAGCTTCCAGCATTCTTTCCGTGTGATCACGGGAGGCAGCTGGCTCCACCACTGTAGTCGGGCCCCGGGCAAATAATCCAGCCAGCAATATACAGGATTTAACCTGAGCACTGGCAACGTCCTGTTTAAAAAATCCCCCGGAAAGATTGCCCCCCTTGATGCTTAAGGGGGCCAATCCTTCCCGGCGTGACCAGATTTTTGCTCCCATCTGAATTAAAGGCTGCTTTACTCTTTCCATGGGTCTTTTGCGCAGAGAACTGTCACCACTGATAACTGTATAAAAATTTTGACCGGCTAAAACCCCTGATAATAATCTCATGCTGGTTCCCGAATTGCCACAATCAAGAACACAATCTGGTTCCTGTAATTCTTCTAAACCTTTTCCATGTACAATATATTCGCCAGAACCCTTTTTATCAATTTTTATACCCAATTCTCTCATAATATTGAGGGTTTTCATGCAATCTTCCGCCTCTAAAAGCCCGGATATTCTGCTCTTACCTTCCGCCAGTGAACTTAAAATTAACCCCCGATGTGATATCGATTTATCACCAGGCACCTTCAGATTGCCCTCAATCTTTTCCACAGAATTTACAGTAAGTTTCATCAAATCCTCCTTAAATGTCTATATGTTCTGCAGCAGTATGAACGTCTTTGTCGCCTCTACCTGAAAGATTAACCAGTATAATATCATCTCTATCAAGCTCGGGAGCCAGCCGGGAAATATAGGCTAAAGCATGAGAACTCTCCAGAGCAGGAAGAATACCTTCCAGTTCCGATAATTCTTTAAAGGCCGCCAGAGCTTCTTTATCGGTAACAGCTTTATACTGAGCTCTTCCAGTATCTTTCATATAACTGTGCTCTGGACCCACCCCGGGATAATCCAGGCCTGCTGCTATAGAATGAACTGAAGAAACTTCGCCTTCTCCACCCTGCAAAAGATAGCTTTTAAATCCATGCTCTACTCCCGTTCTGCCAGATGTTAAAGTAGCTGCATGTTCTCCTGTTTTTTTACTTTTGCCGCCGGCTTCCAGCCCAACTATATCAACCTCTTTATCTTCTCGAAAAGCATGAAATAAGCCAATGGCATTACTGCCCCCACCTACACAGGCCAGAAGAAAATCTGGCAGCTTACCTTCTTTCTGCAATATTTGTTCTCTCGCTTCTTGTCCTATCACTGACTGGAAATCTCTTACCATAGTCGGATAGGGGTGTGGCCCTACAGCCGAACCGAGTAGATAAAATGTGTCATCAAGATTTTTAGCCCAGTGCTCCAGAGCAGCGTCAACCGCATCAGAAAGAGTTGCATCTCCCCTGGTAACAGGATTGACGTTTGCTCCCAGCAGCCTCATTTTATAGACATTCAACTCCTGCCTTTTTACATCTTTTTGTCCCATAAATATTTCGCAGTCCAGCCCGAACATAGCAGCCACAGTAGCAGTCGCTACTCCATGCTGTCCGGCTCCTGTTTCTGCTACAAGTTTTTCTTTTCCCATCTTATCAGCCAGCAAAGCCTGGCCGATGGTATTATTGATTTTATGAGCCCCCATGTGATTAAGATCTTCTCTTTTCAAATAAATTTTTGCTCCCTGATATTTCTCAGTCAGTCTCTCGGCAAAATAAAGGGGACTGGGCCTGCCTACATTTTCCTGCAGATAATATTCAAATGTTTCCTGAAATTCTTCCTGCTGACAATAGTTAAAATAAGCGAATTCCAATTCTTCCAGTGCTGGTTCCAGCTGTTCTGGGACAAATCTGCCGCCAAACTCTCCAAAAAAACCATTATTCTCACTGCTTCGGGTGGCATCCTCTAAATTTTTGCTCATTTTAATTACCTCCTGGATATAGTTTAATGGTTTGATTTAAAATTAAATTAAAAAAATCGGACGCCAGCCCGATGAGATGAAAAATGAAGGTATAAGTTATAATCCCCTAAAGCTCAACTAATCTCATCTCATCTGACCTGGCTCATCTCTGCTCAATATAACTTATCTCAGCTCTACTCAGCCTTAACTTCTCCGTGTTTAGAAATAATTTTTGCCTTTCCCTGAATTTTAACTGCAGAGGTATGTTCAGTAAACTGAACTATCATAACCTCTCCCCGGTCCAATTTTTCAGTGTGATGAAATTTTGTCTGTTCACCTCTGGTAAGACCAATTAAATTTACCCCATCCTCCAGGGCTTTAACGGTAATATGATCTTCAGGTTTTTTCTGCAAATTGTCACCTCCTTTTGTAAAATATTAATTAGTTAAAATCATAATAACTCATTTTAACTTCCAGGTCAAGGGGAAAATCCCGTTAACATAAATACATAGGGCAAATAATCTTGTGCCCACTTTAATTTTTGGGAAAAAAAATGTATAATGTAATTAGATATCGACAATATATTTTCATTATAGTTTAAAAGGAGGAATAATATGTTTGGATTGGGTGCCCCTGAATTAATAATAGTACTGGTAATTGTACTTGTCATTTTCGGGCCCAGTAGACTTCCAGAAATAGGTAAAGCTATAGGCTCAGGTATACGTGAATTAAAACAGGCCAGCAAAGAAGTCGAAGAAACTGCCACTCTTGAGGATGAGGAAGAGAATAAAAACGAAAAGTTTGAATAACATTTGAGTTTGTTCTTTTTGACAGCTTTATTTATATCGTATAAAATAATGTTTGGTCTCTATAAAATGCCCTTTATAAATTTTGAACTATAATCATGTATAAACCGGTATATTCACCAGGAGGATGGAAAATTTATGGCTGAAGCAGAAACAGGAGAAGATTTAGAAATGACACTGGTCGAACATTTGACAGAATTGCGCGGGCGACTGATAAAAGCCCTGCTGACAGTTGTAATATTTTCAGTTATTTCCTATATATTTTCGGAGCAATTAATCGATTATTTTTCTCAGCCTGTTGATAATTTAGTTTTCCTCAGTCCTGCTGAAGCTTTCATTACTCATATAAAAGTATCCATTTTAATGGGTATTATAATCGCACTGCCGGTGATAATTTTTCAGTTCTGGAAATTCATTCTGCCAGCTTTAAAAAAGAATGAAAAAAAATTCTTCTATATTATTATGCCTACTTCTCTCATTTTATTTTATGCTGGAATTATTTTCGGCTTTTTTGTGGTTCTGCCACTGGGTATGAATTTTCTTTTAAATTTTGGTGGGCCAGAGCTGGAAGCCATGATTTCCCTTGACTTCTACATCTCATTCCTGATCACCCTATTAATTCCCTTTGGGCTAATTTTTCAAATGCCGCTGGTATTAAATTTAATGATCAAAATGGGTCTGGTCAGTATCGAAACCCTCTCTTCATTCCGTAAATATGTAATAGTTTTAATATTTGTGGTGGGAGCTATTTTAACCCCACCTGACATAATTACCCAGGCTCTGCTGGCCTTACCTTTAATTCTCCTTTTTGAAGCCAGTTTATTGATAGGTAAAATAATCAACTAACGAATCTCATAAAGCTTAATAAATCATGTGCTTATTCTCCTATACAGACTCAATTATTCATCAATATTATCCTGTTTCTGCCAGATTTCTTTAAGACTCTCCGCTGCTTCCGGTGATATTGACTCAAAATGCAGATCTCGCTGGGGAAAGGCAATATTTATTTCTTTTTCCTGAAACAGGTTCCAAATTTCCAGCATAAGTTCACTTTTTATATTGTCCACACCATTTTCAGGGTCCTGAATCCAAAAGCGCAGCTGAAAATTAACAGTATTATCGCCAAAACTTTTGAGTAAACATGAGGCCTCTGGCCTATTTAAAATCCGTTTCTTATCTTCCACCGATTTCAGTATTAGTTCTTTCACCAGCTGTAAATCACTATTATAACCCACCCCAATATCCAGGTCTACTCTTACCAGGTCATTACTGTAAGACCAGTTAATAACCTGATTGGTAATGAAATGCTCATTGGGTATTAAAAATTCTTTGCCTGAACGGGTTACAATCGAGACAAAACGAGAATTAAGGCTGCGCACCTCTCCGAAAATTTCATTTATCTCCACCACATCTCCGGGTTTAATCGATTTATCCAGGATGATTATAATCCCACTAACAAAGTTTGATACAATTTTCTGCAAACCAAAACCTAAACCAACACCAACAGCACCACCTATAAAAGCAAAGGCGCTGAGGTCAATACCAATACTGCTCAGTCCTATAAGAAAAGCGGCTACAAAAATAACTATTCTAACTATTTTTTGCAGCAGTACTCTCACCGAAGGAGTTAAATTTTGATTTTTGCGAAGATTACGGCGGAAATATTTTTCCAGCCAGCCCGCCAGCCAGAATAGCAGGCCAAATACTAAAACACCTCTTAAAACCAGCATGACAGAAAGCTGCAGCTCACCGAGGTTTAACTCTATATCTTCCAGAAAATTAACCACCATATCATAAATTCCTAGAATATTCAGCACCGCTACTGCCCATACCAAATAAGAAAGCAGCTGTACCCAGATCGTATCAGGCAAAAACCAGGCAATAAATCTAATAATCAGCCAGGCCGTTAGCAGATAGCCCACGATTGCTGTAATGGCTGCCGGCAGGCCTAAAACAGCAGCCAGCACATTATAAAAACCAATAAACACCAGCATAAATACAGCCAGATATATTTCCAGCCAGAACTTTTTAGCTTCCTGGACAGCCGCCTCTGGCAAATATTCTAAAATTTTTTCACCTTTGCTGGCTACTCTGTTTTTTAGTAAAAATGCTGCTGCTGCTATAATCAGTACTACTAAAAAAGAAATTAAATTTTCCATAATGAATATTTCAGAAACCAGCCAATTCATTACAGCTTCCAAAAAACCCATCATCTCATCGCCTTCCATCTCAATCATATATTATCCCTCCTGAACTCGGCTGAAATCTCAGCGTATTTGTCATATTTTTCTTCGTATTCTAGCTTCTAACAGGGAATAACGCTGCTCATCTTTATTGTTATTTATAGCAATGCCAAGTGCTTTTTTTGACCCAATTAATACTGCCAGTTTTTCTGCCCTGGTTAATGCAGTGTATATCAATTTCCTCTGCAGCATAATATAATGCTGAGTGGATACCGGCAGAACTATAGCCGGATACTCAGACCCCTGAGATTTATGCACTGTTACAGCATAAGCCAATCTCAGCTGATCCAGATCCTGCCCTTCATATATAACCTCACGCCCGGAAATATCAACCGTAATTCTGCCTTCTTCTTTTTGAATACTACGGATTCTTCCTATATCTCCATTAAAAACTTCCAGGTCATAATTATTTTTTATCTGCATAACTTTGTCTTTTTCAGTAAATTCTCTATTTCCCCACTGTAAACTCTGGCCGGTATCATTATCATTGAGAACTTTTTTGAGTTCCCGGTTCAAATTATTTACACCTATTATTCCTCGACGCATTGGACTTAAAACCTGGACATCTTCAACAGGATCAAGATTAAAACGCTGAGGTATTCTTTCTGAAACGATCTTTATAATAAGCTGCAAAATATTCTCTTTTTTACTCTGTTCAATAAAATAAAAGTCTTTCAACCCTGAATCAGATTCAGAATTTAAAACCGGCATCTCGCCGGAGTTAATGCGATGAGAATTAATTATAATAGAACTTTTTTCTGCCTGTCTATATATCTCTGTCAATTCAGCCGTCGGTAAAGCCTGTGAATTTAGAAGATCTTTGAACACATAGCCAGCCCCAACCGGGGGAAGCTGATTTACATCTCCTACCAGTATCAACCCCGCCTCCGGAGGAATAGCTTCAATCAGTTTATACATCAAGATAGTATCAAGCATTGAAGCCTCATCTATGATAATTATATCTTTTTCTAGCTGATTATTACTGTCCTTTTTAAAACCACCTTCATGATAATTATAATCCAGAAGCCTATGTACGGTTTGGGCTTCCTTTTGTGCAGTTTCTTCCATCCTTTTAGCCGCTCGACCGGTAGGTGCAGCCAGACCAACCTCAAATCCCAGTTTAGCAAAAACTTCCAGCATTGCTTTGATTATTGTTGTTTTTCCTGTTCCTGGACCACCGGTAACAATCAATAGCCTCTCTGTTATAGCTTTTTTAACTGCGATTTTCTGCTCTTCTGAAAGTGTAATATCCAGGCTGGCTTCAGCCGCTTTTATCAAACGAGAAATTTTTGCCGGAAGCTGAGGAGCAGGATAATTTAACATTTCCCGGATTTTTTCAGCTATTCCTGTTTCAGCACGATAAAAAGCAGGTAAATATATGGCAAAATCCTCAGGCCTTGAATTGGAGAAATCAACTTCTTCTCTGACCAGCGTATTATTTTCACTCATAGCTTTAACTGTCTCTTCAACCCTGGTGGGAGCAATTGCTAAAGTTTCCTCAGCTCTTGTGAGCAAATCTGCCTGAGGCAAATACACATGCCCTTCTTCTGCAGCCTCATTTAAAATATAATCCAAACCAGCTTCAATCCTGGCCTCATCATCATGTTCTATTCCCAGATTTTGTGCAATATCATCAACTCTTTTAAATCCTATACCCCAGATATCCCTGGCCAGCTTGTAGGGGTTATCCCTGACAACTCTAATAGCCTCCTGACCATACTGTTCAAAAATCTTAGATGCATAATTAGGGCTGATGCCGTGCGAAAGCAAAAAAACCATGATTTCTCGCACCTGTTTTTGCTGCTGCCAAGAATTTTTTATCTCCTTCAATCTTTTTTTGCCAATCCCCTCAACTTCTCGCAACCTCCGGGGATTATTATCAATAACCTCCAGAGCATTTTCTCCAAATTTTTCTACTATCCGCCTGGCCATAACCGGTCCAATGCCTGGAATTAAACCGGAACCCAGATACTTTTTTATGCCCTCCTCGCTGACCGGAACATCATAACTGTAAGAATCAAACTCAAATTGCTCCCCATATTGAGAATCAATTACCCACTCCCCCTGCAGAGAAATTATCTGTCCAGGCTCAGGTGAAGGTAAATTGCCCACTATAGAAACGGTGCCCTTTTCATCATTAGCATCAATTTGGGCAACCGTATATCCATTTTCCGGATTATGAAAAGTTATCCGCTCGATTTGTCCTTTGATGGTATCTTTTTCCCAAGACAAAATAATTCCCACCTTAAAATTTAGTCTGTAAAACCCTGTTGTTAAGATATTTCTGGAAAAAGATAAATTTCCCTTTTTAACTGCTGAAAACTTCTACCAAAACTAAAAATCACCGCTGCTCAGGTATAAAGCTTTGACATTGTGGAAATAATAAGCTATAATTAAAACGTCATTTTTAATATTTTCAAAATTTATTAACTGGAGGGTTGTACATGAAAAAACTAATCTATGACTTTTCTCAGGGATCTAGAGAAATGAAAGATCTTTTGGGGGGGAAGGGTGCGAATTTATCTGAAATGACCAGCATAGGGCTGCCGATTCCTCCGGGATTTGTCTTAACTACAGAAGCCTGTCTGGAATATTTCGAAAATAACAGCAGTATATCGCAGGAACTCGAGCAGCAGATATTTGAACATTTAGAAACTCTGGAAGAAAAAACAGGGAAAAAGCTAGGAGATCCTGATGACCCACTGCTGGTTTCTATTCGTTCAGGGGCAGTTGTTTCTATGCCTGGAATGATGGATACAGTTTTAAATATAGGTCTAAATGATGATACTGTAGAAGGACTAAGTAAAAGAACTAATAATCCCCGATTTGCCTATGATAGTTACCGGAGACTATTACAGATGTTTGGGGAAGTAGTTCTGGGCATAACCTCTCATAAATTCTCTCACGCACTCGAAGAAGTCAAGGAAGAAAATGATATAAGTAAAGATACTGAAATGTCCGTAGAAAATTTACAAAAGGTTATCAAAAATTACAAAGATATAATTGCTCGCGAAAGTGAAAAATCATTTCCGCAAGATCCACAGGAACAAATGCTGGAAGCAATCAGGGCTGTATTCGATTCCTGGAATAATCAGAGAGCCAAATCATACCGAAAATTGAATGATATTCCTGATGACCTGGGAACTGCTGTCAATGTTCAGACCATGGTTTTTGGCAACATCGGAGAAAACTCTGGTACAGGTGTTGCATTCACCAGAAATCCCTCCACAGGTGAAAACGAAGTCTATGGAGAATTTTTAAGCAATGCCCAGGGAGAAGATGTTGTGAGCGGCACCCGAACTCCCAAAGATATCAAAGAACTGCAGGATTTAATGCCAGAACCTTACCAGGAATTTACTGAAATTGTGGATACCCTGGAAGAGCATTATAAAGATATGCAGGATATTGAATTCACCATCGAAGAAGGTCAGATATATATACTGCAAACACGCACCGGCAAAAGGACTGCCAAAGCCTCCGTCAAAATTGCTGTTGACATGGTTGATGAAGGGCTTATAGATAAAGAAACAGCTCTGATGAGAGTAGAACCCGAAAAATTAGAGCAGCTGCTTCATCCTTCTTTTGATGATCAAGAAATGGAAAAAGCCAAAGAAATAACCACAGCTTTAGCCGCTTCCCCGGGAGCAGCTACCGGTAAAATTTATTTCACTCCGGAAGAAGCTGTCAGGGCTTCTGAACAGGGCGAAAAAGTTATTTTAGTCAGAAATGAAACCTCCCCCGAGGACATTGAAGGTATGGATGCTGCTGAAGGCATACTTACAATCAGAGGAGGCATGACTTCCCATGCTGCTGTAGTAGCTAGAGGAATGGGCAAATGCTGTGTAGCAGGAGCCGGAGACCTGGTAGTAGACGAAGAAAACAAACAATTATGGAAAGATGATGAGGTGTACCAGCAGGGTGATGTCATTTCTCTTAACGGCAATACAGGTAAAGTTTACGCCAGCAGCATAAAAACCAGGGCCACAGAATTATCTGAAGATTTCAATCGGCTTACCAGCTGGGCTGAAAAAATCAGAAATCTCGGAATTATGGCCAATGCCGACACTCCGGAGGATGCCCGAACTGCTCTAGAATTAGGAGCTGAAGGCATTGGACTTTGCCGCACAGAGCATATGTTCTTTGAACAGGAGAGAATTTCAGCAGTAAGAGAAATGATTATTGCCCAATCCCGGCAAAAAAGAGAAAAAGCCCTGCAAAAGTTGCTGCCTTATCAAAAAGAAGACTTTTATAATATTTTCTCTACTATGAAAGAAAAGAAAGTAGTAATTAGACTTCTCGACCCACCTCTCCACGAATTTTTGCCAGAAGCAGATGCTGAAATAGAGGCCCTGGCAGAGAATTTGGAAACGACTCCGGATAAAATCAAAGAAAAATTAAACGAGCTGGATGAGGTAAATCCCATGCTGGGACACCGGGGCTGTAGACTGGGGATTTCCTATCCGGAAATTTACAACATGCAGGTAAAGGCAATTGCTTCTGCTGCTATTTCAATTAAACAGGATAAAAATCTTGAGGTTAAGCCCTTTATTATGATACCGCTGGTCGGTATAACTGAAGAGTTGACCAGGTTAAGAGAAAATGCCGAAAAAGTAATCGAAAAACAGATTAAAGAAAAAAATACCTATCTGGATTACCATATAGGTACTATGATAGAGGTGCCCAGAGCAGCTTTTGTAGCAGATAAAATAGCAGAACAGGCTGACTTCTTCTCTTTTGGTACAAATGACCTCTCTCAATTAACCTATGGTTTTTCCCGGGATGACGCAGGAAAGTTTCTGAAAGAATATGAAGAAAAAGGCATAATCAACAGAGATCCTTTCACAGAACTGGACCGTGAAGGCGTAGGAAAGGTAATGGAGATAGCCGTGAACTCCGGTCGCGAAACCAATCCAGACCTGGAAGTAGGAATCTGCGGTGAACATGGTGGTAACCCACCTTCAATTGAATTCTGTCAGCAGCTCAACCTTGATTATGTCTCCTGTTCTCCTTTTCGAATACCACTGGCTAATATCGCAGCAGCTCAGGCAGCTATCAAGGAAAAAAGCTGAGCTAAATAACTATTTGTTTTTCAGCGTCAGCAGAGCAATACCAAACAGGATTAAAATGAGCCCCAGATAATTTAATGGGGCCAATCTTTCCCCCACCAGAAATACACCAAGAAAAGCCGCAGTTAGGGGCTCTGCCAGAGTTAAAGTCATGGCGCTGGCTACAGGTACCATAACCAGACCTAAATTAAAAAATAAATAAGGTAAAGCCATAGATACAAGGCCTAAATACAAACCCACCTGGATTCCTTCCAGCTGTAAAAGCCAGGTGGGTTGATTTATTATCAGCAGAGGCAATAAAAACAAACCACCCATAATTCCTGCAAGGCCCAGCAGTGTTTCTGCCGGTCTGTTGGCCAATACCTCCTTGCTCACGAGTGCATATAGAGCGTAAACAAACCCCCCACCGAATGAAAGTAATAATCCTATAGGTTCTACCACTGTTTCAGCTTCTGGCAGCAGTAAAAAAGCACAGCCAATAACTGCAGCCATGGTCGCTACATACCAGCTTTTTTCAGGTTTTGTACTTCTGATTATCCAGGCAAGTAATCCGGCAAATATGGGGGAACTCCCCATGGTAACAACAGTGGCAACAGCCACTCCGGTTGCTGCCACGGCCGAAAAAAAGAATACCTGATAGGCTGCCATGGTTATAGCAGCCAGCGTCGTTTTTCCATATGGCCAGTTTTTCTCGGGAGGGAATTTGCCCTTAATCCAGGCATACAAAAATAAAATTATTCCCCCCAGACCAATTCTCACTGCTCCTATTGCCAGCGGAGTAGCAGCAGCAGGCGCATATGTCTGAGCAGTTCCCGAAGTTCCCCAAAAAAATGCAGCCAGTAAAACTAATGTATACCCCCGCAAATTAGCAGTATCATTTACTCCGGCCATTTTTCCACCCGGGAAAGATGCAGTAAAGTCCTGGATAATAACAGTGCATCCTCCCTCAATTTTTGCGGCTTGATTTTGTCCAGAGTATCAGCTCTTGTATGGCCCCAATTTCTCCCGGTAGAAACATTCTTCATATCTTTAAAATAACCACTGGGAATTCCCGCTTCAGAAAAAGAATACATATCAGAGTGGCTGCCAGGGGACACTCCTATCTCAATATCCGGTCTATTCATATCACTAAAGATATTTTTAAATACAGAAATGAGTTGTGACCATCCCTGTAAGGCCATACCCAGTTCACTGCCGGGCCTGCCCGGGGCCCCGTCAACATTTAGCATAAATTTATAATTTTTATTTTCTCTCTGATTTTGCACGAATTTTTTTGAACCAATAAGTCCAACCTCTTCTGCTCCAAATAAAACAAAATCAATAGGACAACCCAATATATCTGCATGCCGGGCTAAAAGTCTGGCCGCTTCCATAACCAGAACAGTTCCGGCCCCATTGTCCAGAGCACCTTCAGCTATATCATGGCCATCATAATGAGCTCCCACAATTAAACCTGCCTCCTCGTCCCGGGCAGAATTTCCTGCCAGCGAGCCTAACACATTGTATGAATTGGTCTCCTGAAAAACATTATCTGTGCTTAATTTAACCTTAAAATCATTATCTTTTGTCATATTTTTTAATTTAAATCCTGTTTCATAGGAAACTCCCACAGCAGGAATAGGAGCATCATGAGGAAGGCCTCCTGTTTCAGCAAGATGTCCCCCGACCTCTCTCATCCAGATAAAACCTAATGCGCCGGCCTCCACTGATCTTAGGTATTTATCTCTACGATGCATATCCTCTCGGGCATAGATAGGCTTACGAGCACTGACCAGAACAATATTACCTGAAATTTTACTGCTGAGCTCCGAAAATTCTGAAGGTGTACCATCACCCACGTCTACAAGATGAGCTTCAATATCTCCCCCGGGAGAATAAGGTAACCCAATGCATTCAAATTCATGTTTTGAGTTATTATTAATTAATTTCAGGCTGGAATTTCCCCGCCTCCACCCTTTATAAGCAAAGCTTTTCAAATCGACATTCTGCAGTCCATATTCTTTCATTTTATCAGCCAAAAACTTTGCCGCCTCTTTCTCCTGGCTGCTCCCGGCGAACCTGTGACCATATCTTCTGCATAAAGTTGACAACAAATCATAAGGAACGTCAGAGCTGTAGCTTTCTGCAATTATTTTTTGTTCTACTTCGGCTAACAATTACATCACCTCTATTTTTTAGTTCCCTATCAAAGGTATTTTTCCTTCACTACAAAAATATTAATGGCCAGCCCTATTTAAGGCTGACCAAAATTATTCTTTAGAAAAAAGAAGAATAAAAATTATTCAAACTGAAGTTTTACTGCTCACCAAAGATGTTTTCGGCAGCCTCAGAATCCAGGCTGCTGATATCCTGTGCATCTTCATTTTCTAGATTTTCCTCACAATATGGGCATACCCAATCACTTTTGCGCGAAGCAGAAAAACTTTTCTCCTGACAGTTAGAACAAACTTTAAAATAAGTCATAGGCCCCTCCCCCCCGAGCAGAATAAAACTTTTATACTATTGACTCATTATCAGGATATCAAAACAATATTCCAGTTGCAAGCATAACTTAATTAAAATGCCTGCTTAAAGGGGAAACAAACTGCCCACTCTGATAGCAAGGCCTCCCGCAAAAAAGGAAAAGCCAATGGTGAAAAGCAAAATAAAAACTGCCAGTTTCAGATGATATTCCCGGGCAATCATGGCCAAAACTGCAATACAGGGCACATAAAATAAAGCAACCAGAGCTCCCACAAATAATTGCAGGGTGGTCAGATTCATCTCCAGCAGCGGCAGTACAGCCAGCTCTCGCCTAACAACACCCAGCATTAAAGGTATAGCAGCCTCAGCTGGCAGTCTTAACCAGCCGGTAACCAGGGGCTGTAAAAAGCGACCCAGATATTCCAGGATACCCAGTTCAAACAGAACAGAAGCTCCTCCGATGGCATAAACCATCATCAGCGCCCCATGTGTGAGATAGGTTTTTACCCGGATTAAAATTTTCCTGCCCAAAATTTTGGGTCCGGAAAACTGCAGGGGAGGGATTTCAACTACTGTGGATTTCCTATCACCCGTCAAAAGATTTGAAAGTATAATACCGATTGTAATTAACACCAGTATGGATATTAAAAATACAGCCAGAACCAGCAAAATAGAAGCTTCAGCCAGAAGTGAGATCATAGCTCCAGTTTGAGAAATACAGGGTACAGCCAAACATATAAGCGTAGAAACCATGATTCGCTCTTTCTGAGTAGGTAAAGCTCTTGTTGCAGCTATTCCAGGGATAGCACAGCCATATCCCAGCAACAGGGGTATTATACTCCCCCCGGATAAACCAATTTTTTTAAATAAACCATCAATCAGTACACCCAGTCTGGGTAAATAACCCACATCTTCCAGTATGCTTAAACCAGTATAAAAAGATATTACATAGGGGAATACCAGAGCAAAAGGCCATTCCAGCCCCTTAATTAAGAATCCATACTCTCCTATAAGAATATTTCTTACCAGCCCGGAAGGGATTAATGTTTCTACTGAGGCAGTAATTAAAGGGAATACCCAGTTATTAAAAAAAGGCAGCATAATATACTGTCTCAGCCCCATACCCAGCCCCACTATAACACCAAATATTAGAGATAAAGAGACTAAAGCCAGCGGCAGGCCTGGCCAGGGACTGCTGAGCCGGTCTCCCCATATTTTTCTTTTGCTTTTTTCTTTACTGCTGGAACTGGATCTGACAGATAGTAAAATTTCTGAAGTGAGCTGTTCAGCTACCTGCCAATCTGCATTAAGGTTTTTGCTGGATAAGAATTTATCAGCCTGGTCTTTTTCGCCAGCCTGTTTAATTTTTTGTTTTAATTTTTCAATTCCTTTTTCTTCTATAGCTACAGTCTCCACCACTTCGAGGTCAAGCCAGGAAGAAAGCTTTTCCCGGTTAATTTCGAATCCTTTATCTGCCAGCAAATCAACCCTGTTAACCACAACCAGGGTGGGAAGATCCCGCTGCAAAATTTGCAGCAACAGATAAATACTGCTCTCAATATTATTGCCATCCAGCACAGCTATCACCAGTTCTGCCCCCTGATCAAGCATTTGAACAGCAACTTTTTCTGCATCATTGGTAGCATGAAGGGTATAAGTGCCGGGCACATCTATGATATGAAAATTATTCTCCGACGTCTTCATAAAACCTTCTTTATAATCTATAGTGGTACCGGAATAATTGGAAATTACGGCCTCCAGACCTGTGAGTTTATTGAACAGGGCACTTTTTCCTACATTAGGTGGCCCCATAAGTAATATTCTATTGGCAGTTTGATCACCCTGTGGCATGAAAATCTTCTCCATCTGTTAATTCTATCTGGTGAGCAAGTTCTCTATCTATAGCGATCTGTCGACCTTCAACTTCTGCTATAATGGGGCCAGAAAAAGGCTGTTTAGCCTTGATAATCAGTTTCTTGCCCTCTCTTAATCCCAGAGGGGCCAGCAGAGAATGTTCCGGCACCTGAGCCACTCTAAACACTTTACCTTCGGGACTCTCCGCCAGGGTTTTACATTTTGGGGCAAAATTTAAATTATCATCTTCAATTTTAGCTTTCATGAAATATTCCTCCATCTAAAATAGGCAAAATTAATTATTTGTAGAATTAGGTTCTCTCCTGCCGGGCAAAATCTCCGACGATATATTTACAGCCATAACTGCTGAAACAAGTAAGGGCAGCCAGAAAGTAAAAATGCGCAGCAAGAAGGCAATAGAGAGTCCAGCCTGCCAGCTCAATCCATTCTGACTCAAAATTAGAGCCATTGTCGCCTCAAAACCTCCCAGCCCCCCCGGGGTTAAAGGAATCATGCTGACAAAATAAGCTATAAATGTAGCTGCAGCAGCAGTAGTTAGATCAACACCCCCGAAAATATAATTGGCTAAAATATAAACTTTTACAGGATATAACAGCCAGTAAGCAAAAGAAATAAATGTCAAAATACCAATATGTCTAAAATTAGCCAGCCGGGATAAACTGCCAATGAATTCCTGTTTTATATTTTTAAATTTATGGTAAATTCTTTTCCCATAGTGTTTATGGATATACCAAATTACAGCAAATACAGCCCCCAACAAAATAAATATTAAAAAAATATTATTAGTGACAGGCAAATTATTTGCAAGTATATCTTCCCACAAATTCAATTGAAAGGGCCAGTAAGATATAAAAGGAATAATCAGAATAAAAAAACCTAAAAAGGTAGTTGATTTCTGTACCGCCGCAGCAGCCAGGATATTTCCTGTTTTTATATCTGTTATTTTCCTGAACATATATATTTTTGCTGACTCTCCCCCCAGCTTCGAGGCCGGAGTAACACTTTCTACGAATTTTGAGGCAAGATTAATTTTAATGATATTTGAATATGATATTTTTTTATCGCTATCAGCCAGAAAAATGTACCACCACTGCAGACCTATCAAAAGTAGAGTGAATATTTGCAGGCTGATAAGCAAAAATATCAGGGGCAAAGAAAGCCGGTTGAAGGCAAAATATATATCCTCTCCAGCCAGCCAGACAATAATCGCAATTATGATGGCTGCTATAAATAATTGTTTAAAATTCTTGCTTTTGAACATTTAGCCTGCCTCCTGAAAATTTAACTTCGCATTATCTGTATATAAAATCGATCGATCAAAAGTAGGAAAATATTGTTTTGCCTGGCCTTCAGGAGATATATTTTCACTTAGAGAATCATATTGAGCTGCAAATTTATTTCGAGGTTCTCTCACCACAAATTTCCACCTGGTAGTTGACCGGGTTTGATGAAGATGCTGTAAAATTTGCAGTTTGTTTTCCGTCTGCAAAGCAGCTATAATCACGTCCACATCATAATGATCAATTGCCTGCTTGCCCTTACAATGCTTAACTTTCACACTGGTGGTCTCGTTGTTTAAGCTGTTTTTCAAAGATCTTTGAGCTGCTTTTAGTGCCTGCTTATCTCGATCAACCGCAATTACATCTGCTCCGGAAAACCTGGCAAGATAATATGCAGTAAATGGCAGGGCGCCACAGCCGATATTTAGCACCCTGTCTTCACTTTTAATATCGGCAAGTTTAATTTCTCGCCGTACAGTTTTTCTATAGGGCAGTGCATATAATCTAAAAAGTATAGAATTGCCGCGACATATCTTCTCCCATTTTTGCGTCATTGTTTTAATAAAAGACACCGGGATTTTCTCCTTTCCTGGCTAACAAGAATTTTCTTGCTCCAGCCCCTGCCATGTTATAAAAAAATTCCAGTAATAGCCCGTAATTAAATGAAAATCATTTTCATAGGTTAGCAAAAAAAGAGTGGAGTAAAAATCCAGTCGTCAAACTCCACTATCTTACTTAAAAATTATTCTCAGGTAGAATGATACCAGCAAAATAATCATAAGTCAAATTATCAATATTTATTACTGGTAAACGGAAGCAGTGACTAATAATTTTTGTCTCCCGCTATATCTTCCGGTAAATGCTCGGTCGGGTTTTCTTTGATTAATCTTTTAATTTCATTTTTATGGCTGAAGGTATAGGAAAGCCCGTATTTCCTCTTTATAAGGTTTGCAGCAATTCTTCCGGATTCATAGATAGTTGGCAGGCCACTACCTGGATTGGTCCCTCCCCCTACAAGCCACATATTCTCAAATTCTTCGAATTTATTTTGAGGTCTAAAAACTAGCATCTGTCTGAGGTTATGGCCCAGATTAAAAGTAGCTCCATAACCTACCCGCAGGTCATTTTGCCAATCACGTGGAGTAACCATTTTTTCTTCAATTATATGCTCTCTAATATTGCCATCTCCAATTTTATTGTCCAGTTTATCCAGAATCAATTCCCTGTATCTATTTTTTTCTTCCGCCCAGTCAATATTTCCTTTAAGATTAGCAACAGGTACCAGAACATATAAAGGTGTTTTGCCTTCAGGAGCCAGGGACGAATCTGTTACCGCTGCATTTTGTACATAAAAAGAAGGATCGGCAGAAAGTTCCTTTTCCGATTCTATCTCCAGAAAATTTTTCTCGTAATCATCAGCAATAAATACATTATTATGTTCTAAATCGGGATATTCTCTGTCAAGCCCCAGATACAGCATAAATGTGGAGCAGGAATAGTTGAGTCTATCCAGCCGATAGTCACTATACTTTTTTCTCTTTTCCTGAGGAATAATATTTTTCATGGACCAGGCAAAATCAGAGTTCATAACTACTTCATCCAGATGTACTTCAGACGCATCTTCCAATCTAACCCCTTCTACTTCACGATTATCATTTATTAAAAGCTCATCTACCTCAGTATTTAATTTTATCTCTCCTCCCATTTCAGCAAACGCTTCAGCCATCGCTTTGGCCAGCTGATTTAATCCGCCCATCACATGATAAACTCCCCAGTTATACTCTATAAAAGGCAGAATACTGAACATAGATGGGCAGTTATAAGGAGACATACCTAAATATTTTGACTGAAAAGTAAAGCCGACCTTAACTCTATCATCAGAAAAATAATTGCCCAGCTCATCCCATAAACTGCGGTGAGGTTTTAAAACAGTCAGTAACTTTAAAATATCTAGATTAAACATGTCCTTCCAGCCAGTATAAGGTCTCTGCAAAACGGGTAGAGTATATTGAACTTTTTTTCTGTTAGCCTTCATGTACTCATCATAACCTGAAACATCTTCTTCATTTATACTGGCAATTGATTTTTTGAACTTCTCTGAATTATAAGAAGGTTTGAGCTGTTTACCATCGGAATATTCCAGCTTATAAAAGGGATCCATCATCTTTAATTCCACATAATTATTCAGGTCTCGACCGGTGGCTGCAAAAATTTCTTCCAGAATAAAAGGCATCATAAAAAAAGTCGGACCTATGTCAAAAGTAAATTCTCCCAGTTCAATTTTGCCATTTCTTCCCCCTACTTTATCCTCGGCTTCAAAAATGACAACCTCAAACTCATCGATATCAGCCAGTAACATCCCGGCTGCTAATCCACCTGGTCCCGCTCCAATTATTCCTATTTTACTGCCCATAAATTTCGCCCCCTGAGTTAGCTATTCTCCCCTTACTGCACAAAATTAAATTCTTATAGTTTGAAAATTAACTGCTCATACCGGTCAGTTCAGGTTGTTAAAAATCTTTTAATTCCTGAAAGATCTCAGCTACTGAAAGAATTCTGTCTATTTTTCCCAGCCCTGGACCTGTAAAAAATAACCCATTTTCTTTATCTCCAGCCCTACCGGCCAGCAGAGCTTTACGGACACAAAACTTCCTGCTGCATTTTTTCAGACAATTAGTGCAGTTTTCCGGTGGAGGAGCTTTATCTTTGATAATTTTTTCAACCAAATTTGTTCTTATCGCCCGGGCTGGCAGACCAACCGAACTCATTATTTTAACTATGTCTTCCCGGTTCGCTGACCTGCAAAGTTCCATAAAATATTCTGCCGTATCAGACTCTTTAGATGCCAGAAATCTGGTGCCCATCTGTACCCCATCAGCTCCTCTACTGAAGGCATCCCTGACATCAGCAGGAGTAACGATATTTCCAGCGGAAATCACGGGCAGGGAAACTTCCCCCTTAATCTGCTCTAAGACTTCACTGCTGCTTTTATCACCGCCCAGATGACCGCCAGCATTTTCACCTTCAGCAACTACAGCTGCTGCCCCTAATTTTTCCGAAAGCTTTGCCAGTCTTAAAGAAGAAACAATTGGTACAATCGGCACATCCGCTTTTTCCCCAATAGCAAACATATCCCGGGAAAAACCGGCCCCTGAGATGACAAGATCTATTCCAGCAGCAATAGACTCCTTCAGCAGCCCGGAAAATTCAGAAGCAGCATACATAATGTTAACTCCCACTATACCATCGGTCATCTCTCGCGTTTTTTTGATCTCCTGGCGTAAATTTTCAACACTCATACCTGTGGCAGCTATTATTCCGATTCCGCCTTCTTCTGCCACTGCGGCGGCAAGTTCAGCCATAGAAATCTTGATTGCCATACCACCCTGAATAATGGGAAATTCAGGTTTTAAATCACCTATACTCAACTCAGGAAAATTAATAATTTTACCTCCTTATAACGCTTAAACACTTAAAAAATACACAAAAATTGCAGATCTATTTCTAAACTCAAGTTCATTAATTAAAGCAATAATATTATAAATAGAGTTAATAAAGTAAAATTGAATCTTCTCCATATCAGTAAATTGAATGTATTTTAGTCATTTTCGTAATGCATATAATTGAAAGCTATAAGTAGTCCTTAATCCAGCATATATGGCAATTTCACCAGCGGCTCAGGAGAAGAACCGTAAAATTAAACAAGAATTCAATCAAACAAAAAGTTATACTTTGATAACTATTATATTACATAAATCTTCTCATTACAACACTGCTAATTTATAAGCCGGGAATTTTTGTGGGCAAAATATATCCCCAGCCCCAGAAGAATAAATCCTAAAAGCATGAATCCCACTGGTTGAAAATTGACCCGGGAAGTAAACGAATATCCAGGAATAAAAATATACCTGTTAAAAATAATAGACAGTAAATTGTTAAAGCCGTGAGCAATAATTGGTATTATCAGAGAGTTATACCGCCAGTAAAGCCAGCCCAGTATTAAACCGGTCAAAAATGCTGAGATTCCCTGGACAAAGTTAAAATGTATCAAACCAAATAAAGCTGAAGAAAACAGCAGAGCAAATTTAAAACCACTATTACGCAGCAAACCGGAAAATATTATCCCCCGAAAAATTAATTCTTCCAAAACAGCAGGCAAAATTACCAGGACAATAATGAGAGCAAAAATATTTTCTGCCAGCATAGAATCAATTATCTGTTGATAAAGGTCAGCTGAAAAAGCCAGGCGGGAGATATTGATAATTTGAGAAATAACTATAGAGGCCCCAAAAATTAAAATTATAGTCACCAAATAGGAAGATAGAGTAGAAATCTTCCGACCAAAATACTTTTGTAAGGAAAATTCAGTCCGGGAAAGAGCATACCTAATTACGATTAAATTAGCAACCATACTTCCTGAAGCCAAAAACCATAAAGGTGGTTCCCCGGCCGCCAGCAAACCCCAGATAACACCTATAACCAGGCCGGCCAGTAGGTGAGTAATTATCAATAAAACAGAAAGTTTGACAGCCTGTTTCCAGTTCGGATATTTCTCATCTTTTCTATCCTGGTTGTTATTATTAGGTGAATCAGAAAACATAAATTAATTTTAGCCCCCTCAAATACCACATCTCTGGTTTAATTATTAGTAAAAAATTAAACGGCCCTATGAGCACAGGCCGCCACTTCAAAATATTCACATGACATCTGCAGCAATTATATTTAATCCTTGTAGACTATATATATAATAAATCATTTAAATCATAAATTCAATTAAGGTGCATCTTATTCGCTCGCACCGCTTTCCTCCGGTTTTTCTTCCCCTTCTGATTTATTTTCTTTCACTTCTGATGAATCACCTTTCATATTTGTCAACTTATCCATCAATTCAGGCACTTTGTCTATAAGTTTGTCCAGCGATCCTTTGTCATCTAGAGAAATCAATTCCACTTCCTCTTCTCCAATGACCAGGATAGCTTTGGGAGTGATTTTACATCCGACTCCACCTCCGCCTCCTTCACTTTCATTGCCCTTCTGATCAGCTTCCCCGCCAATACCTGCCCCCAGACAAAATGAGGCTGAAATTACCGGGATGAGTTCTACATTGCCGACTGTCATACTCTCACCAATTACAGTCTCAGTCTGTAAAAATTTATCCAGCCTTTTATACATGTTTTCCAGTGTTTCCGAAGTTTCTCTTTTCATCATTAACTCCCCCTCAAATAATGTAACTCATGTTTTAGCGATGCTCCCACATTTTATATAAAATTCTCCAGGTCTGTGGAGATAAAATAAAAATTAAAAATCTATAAAGAAGTTCACTTATTCTAAAACGCCCTGCTGCTGAGCCCCTGCTGGTAAAAATCATTTCATCCCAGCCCGTTTTTAACTTAATCTGATTTCCCGCCAGCGGATAAACAATAGAATAATAAATTGCCAAAAATACTCCATCATAAAAGGGATCAGAAGTGCCCAGGAAAATTTCCAGGGAATATTCTTTCGGTTTTATTATTTTTAAAATTGAAATTATAAAATCCCCTAAATGGCGCAGATTATCTCTGTTTATAATTTCCTTTATAGTCTCCGGTAAAGCTGGAATTGTCAAAGAAAAAGCTTCATCACTTTTATCATCTGTCTTAGAGTCAGCTTCTGTTAAATCCTCTGACATCTCAGCCCCCGGTCCTCTCAGGGAAAATTCTAATCCCAGCATTTTTAAATTCATCTGTTTTCTTCTGCCCTGTAAATACAAAAAAGGATAGCCAACTAGATAATCATATTTTAATTGTTTTTCATAAGAAAAATTAATTTTATAAAAAATAGGCCAGAAAACCGCCATTAGTATCAGCAGGGCAAAGAACATCAACAGCAATAAAAAAACCTGTAAAATCATATTAATACCACCAATCAATCAAAATATAAATTGCTTTGATTATAATATTCTTCCAATAATGATAAAATCCTTCTTAATTTAAACAAATTTATTATAATTTTTTGTCGCTTGGCAAAAAAATAGCGGTTTGACAGAGCCAATCTATTAACCTATGATGTAAATGAGTTAATGAGTGTTATAAGACATTAAGCTTCTATTCAGTAAATTTTAGGAGGGTAATTTATGAATTCACATCGAGAATACCTCTGGTTTAATACAGACGACAGAATGGAGCTAATAAATATCACCGATAAAGTCAAAAATATAGTTGCAGAGTCCGGGATTCAGGAAGGATTATGTTTGGTCAATGCCATGCACATTACTGCCAGTGTTTTTATCAACGATGCTGAACCAGGTCTTCACAGTGATTTTAAAGAGTGGCTGGAAGAGCTTGCTCCCCATGCCCCCACTTCTCAATACGCTCACAACACCTTTGAAGATAATGCTGATGCTCATTTGAAAAGGCAAATAATGGGTAGAGAAGTGGTTGTAGCTATAACAGAAGGAGAATTAGACTTCGGCCCCTGGGAACAAATTTTTTATGGGGAATTTGATGGCCAGCGTGATAAAAGAGTTCTGGTAAAAGTAATCGGAGAATAAACCAGTCAACTAATCTCTCAGAAAAAACAATCCGACACCACCGACCCCCAGATGGACACCCAGGACGCTATTTATTAATTCCAGGCAGAAAATATCTCCTCCCAGCTCCTCTATTTTATTTTTTAGTTCTTTGGCCCTGGCCAGATCATCCGCATGGCTTATGGCTATTAAAGTTTCAGGTATATTGGTGCATTTTTGTGCAAAAAGTTCAACTATTTTTTCCAGGGCCTTGCCGCTGCCTCTTACTTTTTTCTCCAGTTGTATTTCGCCTTCAGTCACAGTTAACAGAGGTTTAATATTTAAAAAATTTCCTATAAAAGCTTTAGGCTTGCTAATTCTGCCCCCGCGTTCCAGAGCTTCCAGAGTGTCCAGAAAAAACAGATGCTCAATATTGTCAATCCATGATTTTAAGCTTGATAATACTTTTTGTTTTTCGGCTCCGGCTTCTAACATTTTTGCAGCTTTATAAGCTATTATACCGGTAGCAGCTGAGCCAGATTTACTGTCAATGACATCGATCTCTATACCAGAATATTTCTTCTGAACCCTGTCTGCTATCATTCTGGCAGTTTGATAAGTTCCAGACATTTCTTTAGAGAAACTAAGGTAGATAATATCGTTGCCTTTTTCCGCTTCCTGTTCAAATACTTCCTGAAATCTACTGGCAGGCACCTGATCTGTTGTAGGCACTTTACCTGCTTTCATTTTTTCATAAACTTCAGCAGTAGTTATCTCTTCTCCGTCAAGATAAGATTCACCATCAATATTAATTATAAATGGAAGAGTTTCCAGATTGAATTTATCGATAATCTCTTCAGGCAGGTCACAGGCACTGTCTATTAGTAGTTTAGCAGTCATTATTTAACCTCCATATATTATTTAAATAGTCCTATTATTATCTAAAAAGGCCTGATTATCCTCCTCCAATTCCCGGAAAGATAACGGTGCTATCTTCGTTTTCATCTGCACCACTTCCATAACACTATCTCTGAACATCTAAAAGCTCCCATCTCAACTGTTTATCTCTGATATCAGCAACCTCGTTAACGGACAAATCAAAACGTCTTGCAATTATAAAATCCAGGCTATAATGGGATATCTCTTCCCGGGCATGTAAAGCGGGAATCCGGCCCCGTTCCCGGCGGGAAGATTCAGTAGAAATAACCCCGGCATTAATATGCTCATTCATCTGCTCGTATATATCCTGCCATTCAGCCCATACCTTTACTTCCTCTTGCGCAGGCTGCCGCTCCCATTTCTTGTTTAAGATATCATAGGAAAATTCCATTTCGTGATATGCTCCTGCAGAAACCGTATCAGCCAGATCTATTTTACCCTCGGGAGCATAAACCACAGTTCCTAAAGTGGCTCCTGTTCTACCAACAAACTCTTTCCGATCAAATAAATCCACGGTAAGGGCATTAAAGCTTTTATCCTCCTGAGCAGTATTCACCAGAACTTTAACCGTTTCTTTAATCTCCTCCTTCTCAGCTTTTTCTTCAATCACCAGAGAATAATGTAATATTTTCCCCCCACGCTCCAGTTCCTCCTCTTCACCTGCAATCACATTATAATTTACAACCTTATCAAAATCAATATCTAAAACAGGGTCTTCCTCTACCTCATTACCGAACCACATGTTAAGCAATAAACCAATCACTAATATCCATAAAAAAATCTTAATCCAGCGTGAAAACACTTAAACCACCCCTCTGTCCTGCCAGATTCTATTGTACTCCAGATTCTAAAATGCTTCTATTTAAATTTTACTATAATACCAGCTCAGGTGCAATATTATCAGGACATTTTTGTTTATTTCAGGATGAATTAATAATAAAAACAATAAAGATTTAGCTGTCAGCAGCAATAAAATCGACGAATTTTCTTGACTTTTTGAAAAAATATGCTATAATTAAATAGTTAAGATTTATTAAACAGCTGCAGGAAGTAAAGCTTTCATAAGTTTATATCATGTCTGTGTATAAAACTTTGTTCTGAGTTTCTTCTCCCAAAAAGAACAAAGTTTTTAATATTATTTATGCAAAACAGGGAAAAACAGCAGAAATATCAAACTTAATTTGATTTGTTAAGTGAGATAATTGTGGTCAACAGGGAGGAATTTTATTATGCAGACCGAATCATTATATAACCAGAAAGAAGAAATAAAAGATCAAATTAGCAATATAGAACAGGAAGGAAAAATTAAATTCAAACAGCTGCGAAATCTTCTCAGTGAAATTGAGATTGAAAATATTGATTTATCAGAGATCAAAGAACTCATCTCTGAACTTGATACAGAAGTTGTGCTGGGTGATGATACCACTGTTAATTTGGAAGCTATTTTTGCAAAAAAATTATGGTGGTCTGAGGGGGCAGATGACAATATGGCCTTATCCGAAGAAAAGGACAATAATTCAGAAAAAAAAGAAACTGCTGAAACTTCTACCTCTATTTCCAGCAAATCAACGAAAGCAAAATTAGATGATCCCGTAAGAACCTATTTAAAAGAAATCGGCAAAGTAGACCTTCTCTCTGCTGAGGAGGAAGTTGATCTGGCCAAAAGAACTGAAGAAGGCGATATCACTGCTCGCCAGGAGCTTATCGAAGCAAATTTGCGTCTGGTTGTGAGTATTGCCAAAAAATACATCGGTCAGGGTCTATCTTTTCTTGACCTCATACAGGAAGGAAATAAAGGTTTAATGCGGGCTGTAGAAAAATTTGATTATCGTAAAGGTTATAAGTTCAGCACTTACGCTACCTGGTGGATTCGCCAGGCGATAACCCGTTCATTGGCTGATCAGAGCAGAACCATTAGAATACCGGTGCACATGGTGGAAAAAATTAATAAATTGAGACGAGTTTCTCGCCAGCTAAAAAAGGAACTGGATAGAGACCCCACCGTGGAAGAAATAGCCGAAGCAATGGACACAACTCCGGAAAAGGTTAGGCATATCAAAAAAATATCCCAGGATCCCCTCTCTCTGGAGTCTCCTATTGGTGAGGAAGAAGATAGTAACCTCAGTGATTTTATTGAAGATGAGGATAGTCCCACCCCGGATGAGGAAGCCACCTCTCATCTTCTCAAAGAACAGCTGGATGAAGTCCTGGAAGATTCATTAACCTCTCGCGAAAAGCGAATTCTGGAGCTTAGATTTGGCATCGAAGATGGCCGTTCACGTACTCTGGAAGAAGTCGGCAGAGAGTTTGATGTGACCCGGGAGCGCATAAGGCAGATTCAGGTTAAAGCCTTAAGAAAATTGCGCCACCCCAGCCGGACCAGGGAGTTAAAAGATTACCTGGAAAATTAAGTTGATCTGTCCTGGCAAAAATCTGGTTATTTTTCTCTCAATAAATCTGCAAATTTATTTAAAATAAAAATCTTTTTTCAACAGCGACATCTCCCCTGCCTTTTTGGCAGGGGTTTTTAATTTCTTTTGTTCAGAAGCAGGAAAGTTCAGCAATATCTTGAATATAATATGTTGACACCGGAAAACAAAAATAATTCTGCTCTTTGTCTTGACTTATAAATCAAAAACATTTATAATGGCGTAATTGTGGGGTTAAACCGTAAACTGAAAAATATATTTCATCTCTACTTAAAGTCACGGGCGGCATTTATCGTTTTCTTGAGCCCGTTTTTCTTTTTTGCGAATTACGACGAAGGAGGGTTACCATGACCAAAAAAGATATTGATCCCGAATTAAAGAGTCAACTAGAGGAGTTATTAGAGACCGGTCGCCAGAAGGGAGAAGTCACACAAAAGCAGATAAAACAATCTTTGCAGGATGTAGAAATGAGCTCAGAAAATATGGAACAGGTTCAGTCTGTTCTTAATGATATGAACATAGATGTCATTAATGAAAATAGTGAGGAAATTACTTTAGAAGATCTAGGAAATAATTTGACAGGCGAGGACACGGATGCTGATGAAGATATAGATGATGACGAAATAGATTTTGATATTCCTTCCGGCGCTGGTATGGATGATCCAGTAAGAATGTATTTAAAAGAAATAGGCAAAGTAGATCTCCTGGATGCGGAAGAAGAAGTCGAACTGGCCCAGCGCATAGAAGAAGGAGATCAGGAAGCTAAAAGACATTTAATTGAAGCTAATTTACGGCTCGTTGTCAGTATTGCCAAAAAATATGTAGGGCAGGGTATGTCTTTTCTGGACCTGATTCAGGAAGGCAACAAAGGTCTAATGCGGGCCGTTGAAAAATTTGACTACCGTAAAGGTTATAAGTTCAGCACTTATGCCACCTGGTGGATCCGTCAGGCTATTACCAGAGCTCTGGCCGATCAGAGCAGAACAATAAGAATTCCGGTGCATATGGTGGAAACTATCAATAAAATGAAACGAATTTATCGACAGCTAGAAAAAGAAAAGGACCGGGAACCCACTGACGAAGAGATAGCCGAGGAGATGGATATGTCGGTAGAAAAAGTTAGAGAAATCCGCAAGATTTCTCAGGATCAGCAGCCCATCTCTCTTGATGCCCCAATAGGGGAGGAAGAAGATAGTTATCTGGGAGATTTTATCGAAAATGATGATGCTCTTACACCTGATGATGCTGCTTCTTTTTCTCTCCTGCGGGAAAAACTGGATGAAGTTCTGGATACCCTGACCGATAGAGAAAAAAGAATCTTAGAACTTAGATTCGGTATAGAAGATGGTCGCTCCCGCACCCTGGAAGAAGTTGGCAAAGAATTTGGTGTAACCAGGGAGAGAATTAGACAGATTGAAGCTAAAGCGCTGCGCAAATTGCGTCATCCCACCCGCAGCAAAGAAATCAAAGATTATCTGGACTGATTAATAACATCTTTAGTATATTTATCCGCTTTGTTTGTATATTCTAAAATCATTACAGATTTAGAACTTTTATATGAGGAATAATCCTGTCCACACCTGGACAGGATTTTATTTTTGGGTCATTTCCATATCGGTTGGTTGAATATAGTTTTAGTCATTTTCATAAGGCATATAATTGAAAGTAATAAGGCTCTGTTCACCAGGAAATTTTTCCTGTGTTTAGCCTTAGTTTTCAGCCCAAAAATAGTGCTTCCTGCGCGAAAGCCCTGCCCTGAATTTGAAAAATTTCCATTATCACTTCGCTTTATAGCTTCCCACACTCTAAAAGCCCCGGCAATTAAAGGTATAAGTAGCCCTGGTAATCCAGCATATATGGCAATTTCACCAGCGGTTCTGGAGAAGAGCCTTATTTTTTTATATCTTCAATATCTATTAAAACCTGAGGAATATGTCTCAAACCGATAGTTATGCCTGATGCCAGCAAAAACCAGAAAAAAGGAGTGCTGCCAGCATAAAAGCCTACAATTAAAGGAGGAAGAATAGAAAAAGCAAGCAGAGAGCTTACTGCAATTTTACCTATTATTTTATAGAAAATAAGCCAGCTGATTACTATTATAGCAATCAACGTATAAGAAAATAACAGTACGCAGCCGCTAAAAACTGCCAGGCTTTTGCCTCCTGCAAAGCCCACGTACACCGGAAACATATGGCCTATAACTGCACCATAAGCTGCTATAAATACCAGCTGTTCTCCGCCCAGGGTCTCATTCAACAAACTAACAGCTGCAATTGCCAGTATACCTTTTAACAGATCAAAAATCAAAGTTAGACCGGCTGCTTTTTTTCCTGCATTTCGTAAAACATTATATGTACCCATAGTGCCACTTTCCACTTCTCTAATGTCCTCCACTCCGTATTTACGGGCAAAAATAAATGCCGAAGGAAAACTTCCCAGCAGATATCCTGTTAACATGGCCATTATATAACTCATGAATTTTCACTCCTTAAACAGGAAAAATTTGCAATTTGGCTTAATTTCTATTATAACATAATATAGAGGCAATATAATAATTAATCTTTAAGCAATAGGAGGAATTGAATTTATGACCGCCGCAGGAATATGTCTTGGTGCATCAAATATAAAAATCGCGGAAATAGCCAGAAATAACCAGGAAGTATCAGTTATCAGCCAGCTGGCTAAATCTCACGAAGGTAATGCCCGAGAAACTCTCAAAAAGTTAATAAACACTAATGATTTGATTGGCAAAAATATTGCGGTTACTGGCCGAAAATTTAAATCTCTGGTACAGATGCCCTCTATTTCAGAACCAGAGGCTACAGAGTTAGCTTACAATTTTATTGAGGAAGATTATGATAGTGTCGAGGCCATAATCAGTGCCGGCGGAGAAACTTTTATGGTTTATGACATAAATGATGAAGGCCAAATAACCAACGTGTATACCGGCAGTAAATGTGCTTCCGGCACCGGCGAATTCTTTCTCCAGCAGATAAAGCGTATGGGGCTGGATTTACAGCAGGCTACTACCATTGCCGAGGCCGAAAACCCCTATCGGGTTTCCGGGCGATGCTCGGTTTTCTGCAAAAGTGATTGCACTCATGCTCTAAATAAAGGTATGGACAAAGGTAAAATAGTGGCCGGTTTGTGCCAGATGATGGTAGATAAAATTATCGAACTGGTTAATAAAGCTCAAGCAAAATCAGTAATGCTGGTGGGAGGCCTGGCCCGCAATGAGGTAGTAGTCAAATATCTCAGGGAAAGATTAAGCCAGGTAATTGTGCCGGATGAAGCTTTTTATTTTGAAGCGCTGGGCACCGCAATCTGGTCAGAAGAAAATGGAAAAGAATTAACTGATTTGGACAATTTATTTAAACCCGGAGAAAGTTCCTTCGAATTTTTGCCGCCCCTGAAAAATTATCAGAACCAGGTTAAATTTCATGATATTGAAAGAGACTCCCCTGATCCGGGAGATGAATGTATTTTAGGCCTGGATGTAGGCTCAACCACCACCAAAGCAGTGATCATTAGAGCTGATGATGATAAACTCTTAGCTTCCGAATACCTTCGCACCAGCGGCGATCCCGTTCACGCAGCCCGGGAATGTTATGCCAGTTTGAACGAGCAGATTGGTGAGACCGAAATCTCCATAATCGGCCTTGGTGTCACGGGTTCCGGACGCAAAATTACAGGCTTACATGCATTAACAGAATCCGTTATAAATGAAATCATAGCTCATGCAGCCGGAGCAGTTCATTTTGATTCTGAAGTTGATACTATTTTTGAAATTGGCGGCCAGGATGCCAAATATACTTATTTAATTAACGGAGTCCCCACAAATTACGCCATGAATGAAGCCTGTTCCGCTGGAACCGGCTCATTTCTGGAAGAATCAGCGGAGGAATCTCTGGATATAGCCATGGAAGATATAGCTGATATAGCACTGCAGGGAGAAAATCCTCCTAACTTTAATGATCAGTGCTCCGCTTTTATTGGCAGTGATATCAAAAATGCTGTTCAGGAAGGTATAGATATAAACGATATATGTGCCGGCCTGGTTTATTCCATCTGTCAGAATTATACCAATCGGGTTAAAGGTAATCGCCCGGTTGGGGACAAAGTCTTCATGCAGGGAGGAGTCTGTTATAATCAGGCAGTCCCCATGGCTATGGCTGCTTTAACGGGCAAAGAAATTATTGTGCCTCCAGAACCAGGTTTAATGGGAGCTTTTGGGGTAGCCCTGGAAACAAAACGACAGCTGGATTTAGGTCTGGTGGAAACAAAGGACTTTGATCTGGATGAACTTCACCAGAGAGACGTCAAACATCTCAACAATTTTACCTGCGAGGGCGGCAGCAGTGATTGTGATAGAAAATGTGATATTAATGTACTGGAAGTTGCCGGAGAAAAGCATTTATTTGGTGGTATTTGCAATAAATATATGACTCTGGACGGCGAAAACGACCATGATATGAATGATCTTAACCTGGTAAAAAAGAGAGAAAAACTTTTATTTTCAGATTACCTGTCTCAACCCCAGGATGATAACACCGATTATAATCAGGATAAAATTAAAGGGAAAGTTGGCTTCAATCGCTCGCTCACAATTCATAAATTGCTGCCTTTTTACTCCCGCTTCTTCGCCGAACTGGGTTATGAAATCGTTCTGCCAGATAACCCCGATGAAACAGGAATTCAGCAGCAATCCGCTGCTTTTTGTTATCCGGTAGAAGTCAGCCATGGTTTTATGCATAATTTATTGACTGAACAGGATTTTGATTATATCTTTTTACCCCATGTCAAAGGGCTTCATGTAGAAAACAGTCCAGATGAGAGCATTATCTGCCCCATGGCTCAGGGAGAACCTTTTTATCTGTCCGCAACCTGGCCCCGCCTGGAAAATGACCGGGTTCTTTCACCCACCCTTGATTTTAAAGAGGGATTTGAAAATGTAAAAGGTAAATTTATAGAGATAGGAAAATCCCTGGGAGCAAAAGAAGAAAATATTATTAAAGCCTTTAAGAAAGGTGTCAGTAGTCAGCAGGAATTTGAAAATAAATTAAAAAATATCGGCCAGTCAGTTCTGGAGCGGCTGGAAAATAATGAAAATGAAATTGCCACTGTTATTTTTGGCCGCCCTTATAATGCCTTTGCTTCAGAAACTAATATGGGCATCCCCCATAAATTTGCTTCGCAGGGAGAGCTGGTGCTGCCTTTTGATATGCTGCCCATCGAAGATGAAGAAATATCTCAAAATATGTACTGGTCGATGGGGCAGATGATCATGAAAGGGGCCAGGTTTGTCAGCAGACATAACCAGCTGTTTGGAACCTATATCACAAACTTCAGCTGTGGTCCCGATGCTTTTTTAGTCAGTTATTTCCGTCAGATAAACGGCAACAAACCGTCTTTAACTCTGGAACTGGACAGCCATACGGCTGATGTGGGTGTAAATACTAGAATTGAAGCTTTCCTGGATGTAATCGACCGCTATCGCAATATTGCGCATGAAACGGAAAAGATGGAAGAGGTAGATGATGACTTTACTCTAACAAGAGCAGAAATTAATTCGGGAGATATAAAAGTCCAGACCTCAGCAGGTGAAAAACTACCTCTGTCTGATGATAGAGTTAAACTTCTCATTCCTTCTATGGGTGGTTTGGCCACCAGGGCTGTAGCCTCAGCCATGAACTATAATAATATCGAAGCAGTGGCCTGCAAACCCCCGGGAGAAAGTGAGTTAAAGCGCGGCAAAGCACATGCCACCGGCAAAGAGTGTCTGCCCTTTTTATTAACCATGGGTACAATGCTTAACTATGCCGATAAAAAAGATAAAGACGAAGTAATGGTATATTTCATGGCGGAATCATCCGGCCCCTGTCGTTTGGGCCAGTACAGTGTTATGATGGAAGAGGTAATTAGAGATAAAGAACTGGAAAATGTGGGGCTTCTCAGTCTCGATGCCGGTCCAGGTTATCAGGCTCTTGGCCCGAAATTTTTGATGCGGGCCTGGCAGGCTCTTGCTATCTCCGATGTGCTTAATGATATATACAGTACTATCAGGGCCCTGGCTGTCAAACCTGATAAAGCTCTGGAAAAGTTCACAGCTAGTCGTGACAGTATTTTCCGGGCCCTACAAAATAAATCCTGGTGGGGAGTTAAGAGTGTTCTTAAACAGGAAGCTGAAAAACTTGGCACTATAGAACTCACAGAACCATATGAGCAGGCTCAAAAGGTAGCACTAACCGGCGAAATTTATGTGCGAAACGATGAATTTTCTCGCCGTTTTCTTGTTGATAAGCTGGCAGAAAGAAATATTGTGACCATGGTATCTCCTATCATAGAATGGCTCTATTATGTTGATCATATGGAGCAAAAGTCAGATAACTACGATGACGGCTCTTCAATTTTTAGCTGGGTGAAAAATAAAATCAGCAATTTTTATAAAAGAAAAGTGGAAAAAGATATTAGGGGAATCTTCGCCAGCTCCGGCCTCTGCTCCGATCATCTCATAGATATAGAGGAAATAGTTGATACCGGCCGGGAACTGGTATCGGATGAACTCACCGGTGAAACCATTCTGACAATAGGAGCAGCTATAGCGGAGCTCATAGATGATGTGGAAGGAATAATAGCTATCGGCCCCTTTGGCTGCATGCACCACCGAGTTTCCGAATCCATAATCAAAGACAAACTGGAAGAAAAAAAATATCAACTCAGCGATAATGGGGAAATTTCCAGCGAGGTGATCGAAAAATTCTCTTCCCTTCCTTTTCTGGCTATTGAAACTGATGGCAATGCCTTTCCCCAGGTTATTGAAGCCCGCCTGGAAGCTTTTTGCCTGCAGGTGAGAAGGATCAATGAATTTATTCAGAGGCAAAATCTTTCTTAAATAGTATAAAAACTTGGATTTTCTCCATATCAGTTGCTTGAATATAGTTTTAATCATTTTATTAATGCATATAATTGAAAGCTATAAGGCTCTGTTCACCAGGAATTTTTCCAGTATCACTTTGCTTTATAGCTTCCAATACTTTATACGCCCCGGCAATTAAAGGTATAAGCAGACCTGGTAATTCAGCATATATGGCAATTTCACCAGCGGTTCTGGAGAAGAATTAAAAATTAAAGCAGCAATAAAAAAACCTCCCCCATTCTGCCTGGTTTGCAGGCGGGGGAGGTTTTATTTATAATTTAAATTTCAATCATAATTTGCTGATCGTTTAATATTCAAGGTCTATATCTCCTATGAACTCGCCTCTTTCAATATGATCAAGATCCCTATTGAGTGCTTTAAATGTACCGGCTAAAGCCAGTATCAAAAAGAGCATGAAGGGAAAAGCACCGGCTATTGAGGCTGTCTGCAGGGCATCCAGACCACCTGCCAGCAGCAGAACTGCAGCTATTAGCCCTTCTATAACACCCCAGGTGACTTTAACCTGAGTAGAGGGGTTTAACTTGCCCTTGGAGGTTAAAGTTCCCATAACGAAGGTGCCGGAGTCTGCCGATGTGATGAAGAAGGTCGATATCAAAATTAAAGCAAGTATAGACATCACAAGGCCTAGCGGCAGCTGTGTCAGCACCACAAAGAAAGCTGATGCTATATCCTCGTGCACGGGATCTACGACATTTACATCTCCAAACATTTCCATCCATAGGCCGCTGCCGCCCATGGTGGCAAACCAGAAAATACCCACTACTGCGGGCACAAATACAACACCGGCCACAAATTCTTTAATAGTTCTACCTTTAGAAATTCTGGCTATAAAGCCGCCTACAAAGGGAGTCCAGGCTATCCACCAGGCCCAGTAGAATATCGTCCACCAGCCCGGCCAGGGTTCACCTTCTATAGGACTTGTGAAGAAACTGTAATCGAATATGTTGCCGATGTAATTACCAAAACCCTGTGTCAGATAATCCAGTATGAATACTGTCGGTCCCAGTATAATCACCATAACAAGCAGTATACCGCCTATAGTTATATTTACATTGCTCAGATATTTAATTCCTTTATCGATGCCTGTAACTGCCGAAATAATGAAAGCAAAAGTAACTAACACAACGATAATTGTGGCATTTGTATTGCTCACAGCTATACCAAAAAGCTCATTTAAGCCACTGTTTATCTGCTGAGCACCTAATCCCAGCGATGTTGCTATACCAAACAGGGTAGCAAATACCGCCAGAATATTAAATATCTTGCCCAAAGGCCCCTTTACTCCTCTTTTGCCGAAGAGGGGATAAAGTGTAGAACTGGGCAGCTGGGGCAGACCTCTCCGGAAGGAGAAGTACGCAAGCATCATACCAAAAAAGGCGTAAAGTGCCCAGGGATGCAATCCCCAGTGGAAAAATGAAGCACCAATGGCAGTTATACCCGCCTCAGCCGTCTCACCTTCCATACCAAAAGGAGGTGTAACATAATGCATTACCGGTTCAGCTACACCCCAGAAAACAAGGCCTATACCCATACCGGCACTGAAAAGCATGGCTATCCAGGAACGAGTGGAAAATTCCGGCTCATCATCCGGTTTGCCCAGTTTAATCTGTCCGTATTTGCTCACACCTAAAATGATAACTACAACAAGGATAGCTGATGTGAAAATAAGATACAGCCAGGCAAAATTGCCTGTGAGAAACTCGAAAATTGAGTTAATCATACCTCCAAACTGATCTGTCCAGACTGCCCCCCAGACAATAAGTATAGCAGAAATAATAGCAGAGACCCAGAATATTGTAGGATCAATATCCTTTAGGCCTTTTCCCGGTTCATCTACATCAAAATCTTCGTTATCAGCCATTTTTATTAGTCACCCCTCTTGAGTAAATTTTTAGTATTTTATTGCCAAAAAGTCTTCCCCTGCAGCGAGGATGATTTCAATTTCACCTCCTCCTTAAGTCGTATTGAAAAAATTATATATTATGATATATTTCTGATAATTTAATTCAATAAATATTCGAAATCTCCTTCATAATCACTGATTATTTTTCATATATTTGCAATTATTTATACAGCCTGACCGAAAATATATTAAGAATTGAAAACCTTTTAATTTTAGCTTAAAACTATTTTGTAGTTTATGTTATAATTACATTGAAATTTTCTAATTTATCAGGAGGCTGGATAAATATGCAGGCAAAAAAGAAACTTAAAAGTATTTTTTTAACAAATAATGGAACCGTTATTTCAGACGGGGCAATGGGCACTGAATTAATGAAAAACACAGACAAAGAATATGATTCACCGCTGGAATTAAATTTCCTGGCCCCGGCCAGTGTAAGTGAAATACACCAAAATTATCTTGAGGCTGGCAGCAATATCATAAATACCAATACTTTTTGTGCCAACAGGCTATATTTGAAAAAATATGATCTGGCAGATAAAGTGCAGAAAATAAATGTTAAGGGGGCAGAGTTGGCTGCAGGGGTCAAAGCCAGTTATTTATCTGGTAGCCAGACCAGTGAAAGAGAAATTCTCATTACTGGAAGTGTAGGCCCTACCGGTTCTGAACAGGCTATTTTTTTAGATGATCGGGATAACCAAAAGCAGGTAAAAAAAGTGTTTTTAGAACAGATAGAGTATCTGATCGCAGGAGGAGTTGATGTCATAACTTTTGAAACTTTTTCCTACCATAAAGAATTAGCCCTGGCCGTGGAAGCAGCCAGTGAAAAAAATATTCCATATTTCGTAAATATGACATTTACCAACCCTACCACTACCGATTATGGTAGTACCGTTGAAGATTTGGCTCAAATAATTGAGGAATATCAGGGAGAGCAGCTTTTGGCTGCGGGTATAAATTGTATTACTCCTGATAAAAGCTACAGAAAAACATGGAAAACATTAGCCAGAAATCTGGATAATAAGCTGCCTATCTCCGTACTTTACAATGCAGGAGAGCCCGAACTAAATAAAGACACGGGAAATATGCATTATCCAGAAGGTGAAAGTTATTACACAGAAGTAGAAAAATTCTTTGAATACATGTCAGAGCAAAACTGTATAATTGGAGGGTGCTGTGGCACAACTCCAGAAACAATAAAAAACTTAAAAGAAATGTTTGAAATCAAATAATTTCAGGGTATTGTAAAGGGGATTATAAAACACCTAAATCCTTCCCGCTGGTTTATAGTTGCCGGGAAGGATTTAAGTGTTATTGATTACTCTGCTGATATTTAATTTTCTCTTCTCATTTTCTGGCCTGCTTGCAAGGAATGTTCCTGATTTTCCCGTCAACTCATCTACACCTCCAGGCTGCTAACCTTCTCAATTTTAATGTTTAAGTGATAAATTAACAGGTCTCTTAGATTCTTGCACTTAAGTCTTTAAATTCTCTGTACTGATGCTTTCCATCGAACTGAACCTGTTTTCTTTTTAAATGTTCCATTCTTTCTTTTTGTACATTAGAAAGAAATTCAGCAAGCATGGCTATCCCTCCTTGTTGTTTTTTTTACATTCCACCGGGATGAGTGTAATAGGTTTTGAGTGATTTTTCACGCAATCGATCTCTAGCATCAGATCGCCTAATTTCTACATTATCAAGTTCCAGCAACCTTCTCAAATCTTTCATGATTTCACCTCCCTGTTTTTTTCTTTTTTATTTTCCGTTGAATATTATAACGCTATTATTTAACTTTGTCAAGACTTTTTTAAAATATTTAATTATAGATTACGGTATAATCATATTTTTTTATTTTATCATGATAAAGCTTTATAGTGTTAGTTTTAATGAATACTTTCACATGTTGGTCTAAAAATTTAGGCCTTGAGCTGATAGGTGATTTCTAAATCATTTGCTGCAAAGAACCCTCCAGCTAGGTATAAATCATATTTTATTTTTATTTTGCCCTGCTCTTTCCCCGCTTCTATCGACAATTTTTTGGTCTCTGTTTTTATTTCCAGGTTTCCCTGGTCTGTCTGATAACTATCATGATTGACTTTTCCCTCAACAAACTCCTGGTTCAAAGCTGCAGGACCTTTTCTGTTCAAAAAAACTCTTTCCTGCCGGGGATCAATTTTTACTGTGGTTCTGGCACCCTCCAGGCCCTCGCCATCCTCTCCATATATCAGGTAATATTTACCTTTCTTGTGGTATAAAGTCCCCGCCCCCTTATAGGTCAATCTATCTGTATCTTCTTCCTGTGTTTGTATATTTATCACCTCTAGCTCCACTGCTTCACCTGACATTTACTCTCCTCCTTCTTTGCCCAAATAATCAATTACCTCCTGACGCTTACTGAATAAAATTGGTAAGCCTCCGGAATGAAGAAATAGCACTTTCTTATTTTTGATATTATGCGCTTTTAGAAAATTTAACATGCCGGAAAAAGCCTTCCCGGTATAAGTGGGATCAAATAATATATTTTCCCTGCTAACAGCATATTCAATCATAGCTGCCACTTCTTTATCAAGCTTTCCATAACCCTCTCCCCGATAATCATCTACAAAATGGATATCTGCTTTTATCAGGGAGCTGTCCAAACCCTTGTGACGACAATATTGTTCTATACTCTCTTTTATTTTCTGCCTGCCTTCTTTTTCCCCATCTTCAATGCTGATGCCAATAACCGACTCAGCACATCTATGAAGCCTATTGCCTATAAGCAGTCCGGCCTGAGTTGTACCGGTGCCGGAAGCCAGAAATATAAGATCAAATTTGTCGCCTGACAGCTGACTCTGCTCTTTAATTTCTGCCGCCGCCTCCACATAACCATGTACACCAGCAGGTTCATTGCCACCGGCCTTAATCAAATATGGTCTTTCACCTTTTTGCTTGAGTTCTTGATATTTTTGCTGCATAGTCTCTTCTCTGGCAGAACGCTCAATCAGTTTCATATTAACATCCATAAGCTGGAATATAAAATAATTGTTCCCTACCACAATTTTTTCATTTTCCGCATCCGTATCAGTTTCGTTTAAAACCAGAGTACAGTCGAGTTCCAGTTTATTGGCGGCCATTGCTGTCAACCTGCAGTGATTGGAAAATACACTCCCACAGGTTATAACATGGTTGCAACCTTTTTTCTTAACCTCCCCCATAATATACTCCAATTTTCGCGCTTTATTGCCTCCCGGTACAGGACCCGCCAGATCATCTCTTTTTATAAAAAATTCATTGTTATAATCTGCAGAAACGCCTGGTAGATTTTGCATTGGTGTCGGAAGCTCTGTTAAAGGAATACGATTAAAGATAATAATCACCCCTCAAATTTTTACTGGCACTATAAACTTTTGCTTTCTTAACTAACATGCTGGCGAAAAAAGTTATATCTATTATTACACTTCTAAATTCAGCAAAATTTACCTGCCTTTCTGTAAAAAATAAGCAGGCCACACCTCTCCTTAACTGGCTAACCATAAAAAATACCAGCAGCTTAAAGCTGCTGGCAAAAATAAGAATTAATATTTGGCTTACAGTTTCTCACCACAGTTGAATTTCTTCAGCTTCCTGTCTTAAATCGTCTCTGAAATCTGGATGAGCTATAGAGATCATTGCTTCTACCCGATCCCGTATACTTTTTCCTTTAAGATGAGCCACCCCGTATTCAGTCACAATATAATCTATGTCATTTCTGCCCAGAGTCACCTTGGAACCTTTGGGCAGCTGAGCTACAATTGTAGAAAGTTCTCCGCCTTTGGCTGTGGACCTGAGGGCAATTATACCTTTCCCGCCTTCTGAGCGCTGAGCTCCTCGATGGGTATCAACCTGGCCACCTGTACCGCTGTATTGCTTATTAGCCAGAGCTTCCGAACAAACCTGACCGGTTAGGTCGACCTGTAAAGCCGTATTAACACTAACCATTTTATAGTTTTTCCCTATGACTGCCGGATCATTGGTTATTTTTCCCTGTTGAAACTCAACTGCAATATTATTATCAATAAAATCGTATAATTTCTGGGTTCCCAGGGCAAAAGTAGCTACCATTTTACCTTTCCACAGCGACTTTTTGCTGTTGGTAATTGCCCCTTCATAGAATAAATCTACCATCCCATCGGTAAACATTTCGGTGTGAATTCCCAGATCATTCTTGTCTGTCAAACATTCTGTTATGGCGTTGGGGATTCCTCCAATCCCCAGCTGTAAAGTTGATCCATCTTCAATTAGTTCAGCTACATTTTTGCCTATTTCCTTTTCTGTCTCCCCGGGCTCAATATAAGGTAATTCTATGAGCGGAGCGGTATTTTCTACCACCTGGTCCAGCTGTGATATGTGAACCTGGGTATCTCCATGGGTCCAGGGTAAATTTTCATTTATTTCCAGCACCACTAAATCCGCCTGTTCAATCATTAGTTTTTCATAAGTTAGCCCCAGAGACAGCGAAAAATATCCTCTATCATCCATAGGGGTGGCTGTTCCCCAGAAGACATCAATATCATCATTGGCCAGTTTATTTTTGCCGGCCCCGTGCAGATTATTGGGGATATAACTTACATTACCATGTTGATGATTTTTTCTATCATTTTCACCATAAAACCAGCTCTCGTTAAAAACATGCCCTTTTTTGTCCGGTTCCTGTAAACCATAATCTTTCATCATAAGACAGGAGACCAGAGTAACATCATTAAAATCATGAGCTCTTTCTGCCAATTTCTCCAGTAACCCCTGTGGTTCTGAGCCGGCCATTGCTGCCGTAATTTTATCACCATCATTAACCATAGAAACAGCTTCATCCAGTGAAATCTTTTTATCTTTATACTCCCTTTCAGGTTTCAACATAAAAACAGGACCTCCTTAACCTGTAAATATAACATAACCAGGCTGCAGGAAGAAACACATTGCAGGTAAATTTACGGCAGGTATTCCTGCAGCCCTGATATCTAACATTTTTTTATTCCAATTCCTGTTACAACACCAGACCACCATCAACATTTAATACAGTACCATTTACATACGAAGCTCTATCAGAAGCAAGATAGAGATAAGCTTCAGCTATTTCCTCCGGCTCCCCCAATCGAGATAGTGGGGTGTCCTCCCTAATATTATCCAGGATTTTATCGGGAACATCCTCAACCATATCGGTCTCTACAAACCCCGGGGCTACTGCATTTACTCTTACCCCTTTTGCTCCCAGTTCTTTAGCCCAGGTTTTTGTAAGACCAACCACGCCAAATTTGCTGGCAGCATAATTTGTCTGCCCTACATTACCATATACTCCCACAATTGAAGAGGCATTTATAATTACTCCGGAATTTTGTTCCATCATTCTCTTTGCTGCTTCTTTGCCACAGTTGAAAACTCCTTTTAAATTCACATCAATGACTCTATCCCAATCAGTTTCATCCATTTTTGTCAGAAAACCATCTGCTGTTATGCCGGCATTATTGATGACAATATCCAGTTCCTCCCATTTATCATCAAGATGTTCAAACATTGTCTGTACTGCAGAATAATCGGAAACATCGACCTGATAAAAATCAACCCCGATTTCCTCTGCAGCTGCCTGACCGGCTTCTTCATCATAATCTGCAATTACAACTTCTGCTCCTGCTTCCGCAAATAGTTCCGCAGTTTTTTTGCCAATTCCATTGGCACCACCTGTAATTACTGCTGATTTTCCTCGCAATTTATCTTAACCCCCTTTATTATTAATATCTCCCCATTTAATTACATTTGCTGCCCAGGCATAGCCTATCCCGGCAGAAATCATAGAAATAATTGATCCTGGTTTAACCTTGCCGTTTTCAAGCCCCAGTTTTAAAGATAATATTTGATCAATTTGACCTGTGTGCCCGTAATTATCCAGGTAAGTTGTCTGGTCACTGCTTAAATTCAGCTGGTCCAGCAGAAATTCATGCATGGAAGGTTTGAAATGCAGTACGGCTAAATAATCCATCTCTTCCTGGCTGCGCCCGGCTTTTGAAAAAGCCTGTTCTATACAGTAAAGCCAGTTATCTATAGAAACTTCTTCCAGACGAGTTTTCATATGCTCTACATCAAACATCCTCAGGGTATAAGCTTCTTCAGCATTTTCCGGGGTAGCCGGTTCTGCTACCCCGCCAACTTTCACTCCCACATCCCGGGCCATGGAACCATCAGAGATTAAATGAGTTCCTTCCAGAACATTACGTTTACAATTTTTTTCCACTATTAACGCTCCACCAGCTGCAGCTAAATTATACATCATCGATAATTCGGGATCAGAATAATCAACCAGATCAATATTACGATAACCACCGGCAATTAAAACTTTATTATATTCCTGATTTCCCAGCAGCAAATCTTCTGCCAGTTTTAAAGCAGCTACAGTTGTTCCACATCGCTGCTGCACATCTATAGCCCAGGCATTTTTCGCACCTACCTGTTCCTGAATATAAATACTGGAAGTAGTCAGGGGATATTCCTTCCACTCTTCTCCAATTCCCAGCACAATATCAATGTCTTTCGGATCAACATCAGCACTTTCCACTGCTTCTCTAGCAGCAGCAACTCCCATTGCCTGAGTGCCATCATTTTCTCCCGGTACAACTTTTTCTTTTATTCCCAGTTTTTCTTTCACTGCCCAGGGTTCCCATTCACCTTCAGTCTTTTCAGCTATTTCTTCTGCACTCATTCTGCCTTCAGGAATATACACACCTATCCCTGTTATTCCCACATGTGGTTCGATATTTTCTGCCATTATTTATAATCCTCCCCCGGCTGCTGTTTACTGCTTTATATTATTCCAGAAAATCATTGAATTCAGAAGCCTGCTGCATCTCATATTCACCATTTACTTCTACCACCTGATTTACAGCCATATGAGTTACTCCTTCTCTAACTCCAGGTTCAAAAGAAATCACCTGGGCCATACCTTCAGTAAAGTGAAGTTGATTCATAGCTTCAATATAATTTTCCCAGGTCAATTCACCTTCAACCTCTCTTAATCCAGCTACAAAAGTTTCTCCTGCAACCCAGCCTGCCATAGTGTAAGAATTGATTATTCCTTCCGGATAATACTCTTCCATGGCATTTTGCAGAGGTCTTAAAGATTCATCATCAACCTCCAGCCAGCCCATTATATGCAGATTTTCAATTACATTAGGGGCAGTTTCAGCAGGTTCAATTGTCTCGATGAAAGAATTATCTGCATTGGAATACGTGGTAAGCATAGGCATATCCAGGCCAAAATCTTCTGCCGCTCTCACTATAAGGGAAGCGGTATCGGCCAGACCATAAATGATCAATAGATCAGGATCCTGTACCATTACCTGCTGTATCTGAGAAGTAAAATCAGTAGTGCCTGGGCTGTAGGAAATAGCAGCATCATCATCCAGCATATCCTCTCTTCCCATTTCCTCCAGGCCCTGCTCAACTCCAGCCAGACCGTCTCTTCCTACATCATCATTCTGGTATAAAACAGCAATACTGTCCGCTTCAAAAAACTCTTCCGCATACATGGCCTTCATTTTTCCTTCATGCACATAATTGGGCTGCACCGGGAAGAAATTCTCTCCCAGCTCAGTCAGCTCAACCGCTCCTGAACCAAAATAAACAGAAGGTATGCCGGCTTCTCTGACCAGCTCAGCCGCTGATACCACTCCGGGAGTTCCCAGCTGTCCAACTATGGCAAAAACATCTTCATCATGTATCAATTCTTCAATATGATCCCGGGCCTGAGCGGGATCAAATTCATCATCACGTACAGTTAAATCAATTTCTCTGCCTTCTACCCCACCTTCATCATTTATCGTGTTAAAATAGGCTCTCATACCCTGATAGTAAGGTATTCCAATAAAAGCTGTAGGCCCTGACTGGACACCGACCGAACCTATTTCGATGGTATCATCAGTTACTCCCTGTTCTGATGCCAGAGCTGTACCAGTTATAACCAGAGTAATTGCCATCACCATAATTAAAACCGACAGACCTAAATATGATTTTTTAAGCATTTTTATCCTCCTAAATAGAGATTTTTATTTAAAAAATTCAGTCAGCAGTATCTGCCTGCAGTCCCTTCACATTTACCTGTGAAAGAACAAATAATTGCTGTTAATTTTCTTTGCCCAGATATGCTTCCTTAACCACCTCCCTGTCTGCCAGTTCTGACGCCGGACCGGAATCAACTATATTACCCGTTTCCATAACATAGCCTCTGTCCGCCAGTTCCAGAGCTAAAGTTGCGTTCTGCTCTACAATAAAAACTGTGGTACCATCTTTATTAATATCTTCAATGATCTCAAAAATATTCTCCACAATCAAAGGAGCCAGCCCCAGAGACGGCTCATCCAGCAGCATAAGTTCCGGTTCTGCCATAAGACCACGAGCAATGGCCAGCATCTGCTGTTCTCCGCCAGAAAGGGTTCCCCCTTTTTGCTCCTGTCTCTTTTCCAGCACAGGAAAATAATCAAAAATATAAGGCAATTTTTCCTCCCAGGCCTCTTCCTCATTCCGACAAGAATAGCTTCCGGCCTTCAAATTCTCTCTGACAGTTAAAGCCGGAAATATCCGTCTTCCCTCCGGAACATGGGTTATGCCTCTACCGACAATTTCATCTGCCGACATACCAGTTATATCTTCATCCTTAAAAAGGACCTCACCGGATTTAGGAGTTAAAAGACCGGTGATAACTTTTAAGGTGGTTGACTTACCGGCACCATTAGCCCCCAGCATTGCCGCAATTTCTCCCTGATGTACTTTTAAATCGATACCTTCCAGAGCCTGAATACTCCCATAATAAGCCGAAATATTATTTAATTTGAGTATTTCCTCCATATTAATCTTCCTCTCTTCCCAGATAAGCTTCCTGAACTGAAATGCTGTTTTGAATTTCCCGGGGAGTGCCTATTTCAATCGCCTCACCAAAATTAATTGCACAAATTCTCTCGCAGATGTCCATAACAATGTCCATATCATGCTCAACTATAAAAATAGTCACGCCAAATTGCTCGCGAATTTTTTGCAGCAGCTGTGATAATTTATTGGTCTCAGTAGAATTTAACCCGGCAGCCGGTTCATCGAGCAGCATAAGTTCCGGTTCTGCCAGCAAAATTCTGGCTAACTCCAGCAGTTTCTGCCCACCATAGGGCAGTGACCCAGCCGGCATATCTTTGCTTTCTGCCAGATCAAAAAACTCCAGCATCTCCAGAGCTTCTTTTCTGGCTTTCTCTTCTCTGCTGTCAAAACCGGGCAGCCGCAATATTTCCTGAATAAAATTGGTCCTGATATTAATATGCTGTCCCACCAACAAATTTTCTAATACTGTAAGATTATTAAACAGCTCTAAATTCTGGAATGTTCTGGCAACCCCCAGGTTTATTACCTTATCTACACCATAATCCAGCAGATTTACCTGTTTATCTCCTGTATTTAATATAACTTTCCCGGAGTCAGGTTCGTAGAATCGGGTTATTATGTTAAATACTGTGGTTTTGCCGGCTCCATTAGGACCAATCAGCCCGTATATCTCTCCCTTCTCTATGGAAAAGCTCAAATCATCTACAGCGGTCAGTCCGCCAAAAGTTTTTGTGAGATTCTTCACCTGCAAAAGACTCATGCTCCTTCCTCCTCTTCCTGCAGCCCTTTATGTCTCCGCTCCTGTTTCTGTTCTTTCCTCAATAGGGGATTTAAAACTTTAAACTCAAACCAGTTATATATTCCCATGGGCATGAATTTTATCACCAGAATCATGGCCAGCCCGGTTAAAATAATATTAATATTGGTAATATCCTGCAACAGCGGTATACCTCGGGTTATCTGCGGTATTAACACCAGAAAAGCAGCCCCAACTACACTACCTCCTATCGAAGCCAGCCCCCCGATAACGACCATAGCCAGCATATCCAGCGAAAGTTCCACACCCCAGGTTGCAGGGTGAATATATCTTTCAGCATAAGCATACATAGAACCTGCCAGTCCCACATAAAAGGCGCTGGCGGCGAAAGATAGCAACTTATATTTGACCAGATTTATGCCCAGAGATTGAGCTGCATATTCACTATCACGCATAGCTTTCAACGCTCTGCCCGTGCGCGAACGAGAAAAATTATAGGAAATAATCATCACAGCCAGTAGAATTAAAGCAATAAGCAGCAAAAAATGTCGGGAATAACCAAAAGAATAACCCCAGATCACCGGTCGGTCAACTCTCACTCCGCTAAAGCCCCCGGTAAAACTTACCCATTCCTGAAAAACATACTGGATCGTGACCCCTAAACCCAGAGTGGCGATGGCCAGATACAGTCTCTCCAGACGTAGAGCAACCAATCCCAGCAGTGCTCCAAAAACCATCGGTATAAGCCCGGACAGAAAAATAATAATTATAAAAGGAATTCCCCATTCATTGCTCATAAAAGCAGTTAAATATGCGCCCAGCCCCATAAAAGCTGCATGTCCCAGAGAAATCTGGCCGGCATAACCCAGCAGAAAGTTAAAGCCCAGGGCAACCATACTAAAATAAACTACACGAATAAATAAATTGATTGTTCTGCTTCTAAAAAATTCCAGGTGAGTATCAACCCAGATGACCAGCATAAACAATATTATTCCCAGAAAGTATTTACTGTAAGGATGTCTGCGAATTTTTGTTATAATTTCCATTAATTACACCTTCTTCTGAGGACTTTCGCCAAAAATTCCGTAAGGTTTAAATATCAATACCATAATCAAAAACCCATAAACTATGACTGTCTGCCAATCGGTAGAAATATAATAACCCACCAAATTATCCATAACACCTATAACCAGACCGCCTATAACAGGGCCAACAAAAGAGGTGAACCCGCCTAAAACCGCAGCAATAAAAGATTTTAAGTGTACATCGGACATCATACCTATATATACATTGGTTGCAGGAGCGATCATCAATCCCGCAATAGATCCCAGCACCGTCGCCATAATCCAGGTAAAGGCAGTAATTTTAATGGTATTAATTCCCATCATTCTGGCCATCTCATCATCCTGAGCGGTTGCCCTTATGGCCAAACCCAAATAGGTGTTTCTAATCATCCAAAACAGAGCTATCATGATAATTAAAGCCAGCCCAATCACAAAAAATGAATGAGGGGTAAGAATAATATTACCAATTCTTACTGTCCCTGAAACTGCCCGCTGCATGTAATGAGAATCTGTACCAAAAATAGCTCCGGCACTGCCATTAACTATCAAAATCAAGCCAAAAGTAACAATCATTTTGCCCAGAAGCGAACTATCACTGGTGGGGCGGATAAAAATTCTTTCAATTAAGAATCCAAACACAGCAGCTGAAGCTACCCCGCCTATAAATGCTCCTGTGTAGGGATAAGAAAATCCAATGCCCCGCAGATAAGTCCAGATAGTAAAAGTCATGAAAGTGCTGAACATAGCCATTTCTCCCTGGGCAAAATTGGTCACATCAGAAACCCGATAAATTAACACAACCCCCAGAGCAGCCAGGGCATATAAACTTCCTGTTTCTAATCCACCTACAATATTTTGAATCAAAATTTGCCAGTGCAATTTACAGCCTCCTCACCTGCTCGTTAACTGTAGAATAATTCTCACCCCAGGATCATATACCCCAAAAACCGTGCAAATTTAATTTGGCCAAGACTCCAGATCAATAATCACCTGTTGATTATACTATAATATATTGGAGTTTCAAAATAGTTACAAAAAAGTTACTGTAACCAGTTTGTAACCTCTATTTATTATGATAGAATTAGGAAAAAGTAATTTGCCAGCTTAATTCAACTCAAAAAATATGAATCAAAAGGGGGATTATTATGAGCTTTGCTGATATGACCGTGGAAAAAATCGAACTGGAAAATGGGGAAACTCTAGCCTGCCGGGAAAGAAATGCCCCGGGGAAAAATCTGGTTTTAATTCACGGAAATATGGTGTCATCCAAACATTTTGACATTCTGGTAGATGCCCTGCCGGAAGATCTGCAGATCTTAGCTCCCGATATGAGAGGTTTTGGCGAATCAAGTTATAATCAGGAGATCAATTCTCTGGCCGAACTGGCGGAAGACCTAAAGGAAGTACTGGATAAAAAAGGATACTCACAGTACTCCTTGCTGGGCTGGTCTACAGGAGGAGGAGTAGCTATGGAGATTGCCGCTGACCGTCAGGAAGAAGTGGAAAAACTGATTTTAATGGAGTCTGTTAGTACTCGCGGTTATCCTATGTTCGAAAAGGATGAAAATGGCCAGCCCATTCCCGGCAAGCTGCTGGAAACCAAAGAAGAAATTGCAGCTGACCCGGTAAAAACCCAGCCAATTAAAAATGCCCAGGAACAGGGAAATAAAGAATTCATTCGTCAGGTGTGGAATGAACTGATATACAACAACAATAAACCGGACGAGGATAAATACGAAGAATATTTAGATGATATTCTTACCCAGCGCAATCTTGTAGATATTTATTATTCTTTAGCCCATTTTAATATTAGTTCAGAGCATAATGGTCTGGAACCAGGCAATAACAAAGCAGAAAAAATTGCTGCTCCCACCCTGGTATTGTGGGGAGAAAATGACAGGGTCATCACTGAAGAAATGGCCCGGCAAACTGCTGAAGACATAGGAGAAAATGCTGAGTTAAAATATCTGGAAAATTGCGGGCACTCTCCTTTAATCGACGACATGGACCAGCTGGTTACAATTATCAGGGACTTTTTAAATTGACTAATAAAGCAAACTAAAAACCCAGCTTATAACTCGATATTTCCAGTTTGTATCCAGAAAAAAAGGCAGCCTGAAGATTTTTATTATTTACTATGAGGGGGAAAAGTAATGAGTGTAAGTATCATAGGCACCGGACATACCGAAGTTGGAAATTTAGATAAAGACATTTATGAATTAATAGAAGAAGCCGGACAACAGGCCCTGGAATCCGCCAGAATAAATCCGGAATCGATAGGAGGAATCTGGCTGGCCAACTTCAGCGGCGGTAGTTTTAACAATCAGGAACATCTGGCCCCATATGCTCTCAACATTCACCCGGGTTTGTCCGGGGCCTCAGCAGTGAGAGTAGAAAATGCCTGTGCTTCCGGTTCTGCCGCTATTGATGAAGCCAGAAAAGCAGTTGAACTGGGAGAAGTTGATTTTGCCCTGGTTATCGGTGTAGAAAAAATGAACTCAGTGGACACCAAAGAAACCATGAAAATTTTATCCAAAGCTTCTTACTGGCCGGAAGAAGGAGCTGAAGGAATGACATTCCCGGGCTTATTTGCTGAGTTTGCCCGGAGTTACCGGAAATATCACGACCTGGAACTGGATGAGCTAAAAGAAATATTTGCCCGTATAGCTGCTAAAAATCACCGCAATGCTGGAGAAAATCCGCTGGCACAGATGCCCTGGGACTGCAATTATCAGGACATTTTAGACCTCCCTGAAGATAAAAATCCCGTTATAGATCCTCCGCTAAATATGTATGACTGCTCATTAATTTCAGATGGGGCTGCAGCTCTGGTCTTAACCAGTTCTGAGCTTGCCGCCAGAAAATCGGAGTCAGTAAAAATTCTCAACGTAAGCCATGTAACTGATTACCTGTCTTTGAAAAACAAACCCACCTATGAATTCACCGCCGGCAAAAAAGCAGTAAACAAAGGTTATCAAAAAACCGGCTTAACAGTAGAAGATTTAGATTTTGCGGAAATTCACGACTGCTTTACCATAGCAGAACTGCTTAGTTATGAGACACTGGGCCTGACAGAAGCCGGAGAAGGAGCACGAGCTATTAAACAGGGCTGGACAGAAGCCGATGGCTGCCTGCCCATAAATCCCTCAGGAGGTTTGAAGGCCAAAGGCCATCCCGTGGGAGCTACCGGAGTTTCTATGGCAGTACTTTGCGCCCGGCAGCTGCTCAATGATCCTCTGGGCGTGGAAATTGAAAATGCCGAAATCGGCGCCAGTTTTAACATTGGGGGCAGTGCTGCCACAAATTATTTTCTCATCTATCAGAGAGTTAAATAGTTCAATTATATAGCTATAGCTGTAAATCCAGAGACTGGATGTTCCGCAGCCAACCGGCGGTTTAATTTTTCCTGATTTTGGCGACCGTCGGTTGGCTTTTTTACTTCCGGGTAATCTGATGATATAATTTTTCAATTTCTTTCCCGGGCTCCAGCCCCATTCTATCCTGCAAAATCGCCTGGCATCGCTGGTAAGTTTTTATGGCCATTGTGCGCCTGTTTACAGCAAAATAACTTTTCATGAGATAATAGTAAGCCTTCTCCCAGCAAATATCTATTTTTAAAGCCTGATTGCAGTGTTCTATACATTTTTCATATTCCTGACGAGCAAAATAATAAGTTATAATACTGTGCTGAGCAGTCAAATACTTATTGCGCAGATTCTCCCGTTCTTCTCTGGCCGGCTGGAAATACATCTCTTCCGCCAGAAAATCTCCAGTATACAGCTCCACTGCTTCCTGAAAATACTGTACGGATTGTTCCTCTATCTGTTCATTTTTGGCCTGCTGGATGAAATTTTTAAACTTTTCTACATCATAATAATAACTGGCTTCCTGATTAAAACCGTAATAACTGCCCCGCCGGTTGATAAAATATGGCTCCTGCCGCGGTTCTCGTTCCGGTTCCAGAGTTTTTTTCAAAGAATTGAGTGTAACTTTAAAATTGCTTCTGGCTTTCTCTAGCTCAGAATCCGGCCAGAGTATAGAACAAATTTTATCGCGAGGAAGCATTTCCCCCAGATGAATCAAAAATAGCAATAGCAGCCTGCGGGCCTTCTCTCTCTCCCACTCGGAATTAGTTATCTCTTCCCTGCCACGATAAAATTTGCTCCGGCCAAAAGCAAATATTCGCAGAGAATAGCCGGGATGCCTCTGAAGTCCGCTGTAACCAAGTTCAGCCAGCAGGTTGCTGAATTTTTTTTCACTACTCTCCCCATTTCCCAGCTCACTATCCCGGGCCGCCAGTAAAACCGGAACAATTCTGTCCGGGTCTCTGGCTGTAAACAGGCTTTGTTGTTTTAACAGGCATGTTAAATTATAATCATCTGCCAGATCGATGATCTCATGCAATGTAACTTCCCTTCTATAATCTTCTTGTTTCTGGTGATGTATGATAGCCAGCCAGTAATCACAGATCAGGCGAGTATATATATCATAGGAATTTTGACTGTATTGTTTTGCCTGTAGAAATGTTTCTCGCGCAGCCTGTAACTTAGCCTGCTGAAACTGATTTATTCCCATAGCAATCAACAAAAGCCCCGAAAGCCACTCATCGCCAGCGTTGTCAGCTATTTCATGTCCTTCTCTGGCATATTTTTCCCCCAGCTCCCTGCTGCCAAAAAACGCCTCCAGCAATGCTAACCCCATAAGTGGTTCACATTTGCCCCGTTCTAATTCCATTTCTGCAATTAATTCCAGAGATTTTTGATAGGATTTCCTTGCTTCCGACAGCTTCCTGCTTCCCTTTAACTGCAGAGCATGGCCGATTCTCATTCTGGCCACAGCTTCTGTAAAGGGAGAGGTGAATCCTTCTATCAATTCCAGGCCCTGCCTGGCTGTTTCTAAAGCCTTTTCCTCACGCCCCAAAAATGTATATATGAGAGATTTCAAAAGAGCTGTTTCCCGATGGTAGCGGGGGAACATCTTTTCTGCCGATGCTTGCTTGTCCTCGGCCTCAGGTGAGGACTGCAGGGTATCTAAAGCTTGATGTAAGCGGCCGGTGCGCAGCTGCACCCTGGCAGTCAGGTTAAACTCTTCCTCTTCCAGCTCAGATATTTCATCCGCTTTTTTCCTGAATTTTTCCGCTGCCTGTAAATCTCCCTGATTAATTTTGTTTTCTGCCAGCAGCCGTAAAACTTCTTCCTGCTGCCAGAGACTGCTTTTATTCTGCATTTTTCGGGCCCTTTGCAGGTACTGATCTGCTTTAGCAGGCTGAACTGTATCTAAAAAAACCAGAGCCAGCCTTTTCAAAACTTCTAATTTGATTTCATTCTGATTTTTGTCCGCACCTTCCATCCCTGCCTCATCACAACCCCCACAATTTTTTTCAGGGTCAAAAAGTTTCTCTTCTAAATCCTTGTACAGAGTCATTGCTCCATTAAAATCATTTTTCGCTCTATAAATATCCCCCATAAATAATTGAAGTTCCGGGTGTTTTTGCCTTATATCTTGCGGCAGTTCATCTAAATAGCTCTGCAGAGCTTCAATCTGACCTAACTCCAGCATATCTTCCGCATATCCCGCAATCAACTCCGCGGCTTGTTCGTAAACTTCGCCCTGTAAATAGTGCCTTATCGCCTTACCTGTTTTCCTGTTTTCCCGATATATTTCAGCAGCCTGTTCATGTAGTTTCGGCAGCGAAAATTTGCTGCGGGCTTTTTCCAGCAAGTAATCACGAAATAACTTATGATATCTAAACTGATTTTCACCAAATTCTTTTACAAACAAGCTCTGTTCTGCCATCCTGGCCAAAATATCCGCGCTATCATCCCTTCCGGCCAGATTATTGCAAATTTCAACTTCTAGATCCTGCAATACTGAAGTTTTATATAAAAAGCTTCTGGTATCAGCCGATAAATTCTGGATAACTTCTTTAGTTAAATATTCAAATAAAATTTGCAGAGACTCAGTTTCAGTAGAAATTACATCTGTTACCTGCATCTTATTTAAAGTGCTCACCCTTCTACCGATCAAATCGAGGGCCATGATCCAGCCCTCAGTTTTTTCATATACCTGCTTAAGTTCATTTTCTTTCAGTTCATATTCATAGCGCTCCTGAAAAAATTCCTGAACTTCATCTTCTTCCAGCAATAAATCTTCATTGTCAATTATATAGACGATATTTTTAAGCTGCCAGTTTACCATGTCTGGAAACTCCGGTTGATATCTTCCCGCTGTAATCAGATGAAATTGCGGTGGAATATTATTGATGAAATAATTTAACAATTCTACTATTTTAGTCTGTTGAGATATCAGATGGATATCATCAAGGACTACATAAAAGTCCTCCTGGAGTTCCCCCAACAATTCATTAATAAGCAGATCTATAGCTATTTTTAAGTTTTCAGGGTCTTCTCTTTCCTGCTGAATTTCCAGCTTATTTTTACTACAAAAATCGTCCAGATGATAGTCCAGAGCAGAATAAAAATTTTGTACAAATCGGCTGGGATCGGTATCAAACTCATCCAGACTGTACCAGGCATAATCACCCCGCTCAAAACTGCTAAAATACTCAGCCAAAAATGTTGTTTTTCCACTGCCTGGACCGGCTGAAATTTGTGTTAAGTGGTATTTATCCATTTTAGCAAACCTGGACTGTAAAGAGCTCTTTTCCCACACATCCTGCTGCAGTCTGGGAGGGACAAATTTAGTTTTAAGTATAGTTTCAGACAACTTACTCACCTCAAATAACGGGAAATTTGCTTTGTTATTAATCCACACACCTCTTTCTACTTATTAGATAAATTCAATATCATAATTTACTTTCCTGCTGTTATCCCCGTATTATAAATTAAAACTATCTATATTATACCTTATCTGGCTTTTCTGGAGTAAAAAGAAAAATATAATCACGTTTACCTATAAATCATGATTGTTAAAGCTTATAATCCTTGACAGTCTCGCTGAAATTTGCTTTATAATTATAAGCGGAGATGAGAAATCATCTAAGTTGATTAGCTGGTTCAAATAATCGTAAACAGGCTCATATAGACGCAAACAAAGTCATGCAATCTGAGGAGGGAATTTATATGAAGACTAAGAATATTGGAATTTTAATTCTCATGCTGATCACGGCAATTACTTTTTCCACCTGGACTGTTCAGGCTGAAGCCAACACACCTGCTGAATTCGAGGAAACCTACACCATTGCCGAAGCCTCCTGGCCGGGCATTGAAGCAAAAAATGAAATCATCAGACAGGTATTAAGTGAAATTGGCTATGAGCTGGAGACCGAATTTTTAGGTGTTCCCATGATATTTCATGGCTTTGCTGATGATGATATAGATCTCTGGTTTGGCTCCTGGATGCCCGGAGAATCTGCTATGAGAGAAGGGCATGAAGGCAGTTTTGAAGTTGTTAGAACTCATCTGGATGATGCACTTTATATTTCAGCAGTGCCAGAATATGTTTACGAGGCTGGAATACAAAGTCATGAAGACCTATCAGAACATGCAGAAAAATTTGATTATACAATACATGCCGGCCCCCCAGGTGAAGGTGCAGACGAAGCAATCAGCCATGCTGTAGAAGAAGATATTTATGGGCTGGGAGACTGGGAAATTGTAAATGCAGAATGGCCCGCTACCGTGGCTGCAGCCGAATCGGCAATAGAAGATGAAGAATGGATAGTGTTTCCTGGCTGGCAGCCGCACTGGATGAATGTAATACTCGACCTTAAATATCTGGAAGATCCTGAAGGCATCTGGGGAGAAGCCGAATCCGAAATCCAAACTCTGACAGGAATTAATCTTCAGGAAGAAGCTCCAAATTTATATAAATTTGCTGAAAACTTCTCCATTCAATCTGAACATCAAAGTGAATGGATATTTGAATATGATCGAGAAGGGCGCGAAGTTGAAGATATTGCTCAGGAGTGGATCGGTGAAAATTTAGAAATAGTAAAAAGCTGGGTCGAAAATATGGTAACCAAAGACGGAGAACCAGCTGTGGAGATAATAGAAGCAAGTTTTAATTAAAATACTCATTTAAACTCATAAATACATCACAAACCTCAATACAGGTATTTAAATATAACTGCTGATGAAACCTTGTGTTCAAAGTAATAATATGATAAAATTTAAATGTAGTGCCGAAGTGGCGGAACTGGCAGACGCGCCGGATTCAAAATCCGGTGGGCGTTTAGCTCGTGTGGGTTCGAATCCCACCTTCGGCACCATTTACTATAACAACGATAAGGCCACTTCTTGAGAAGTGGTCTTTTTATTTTTCTCATACTTTCCCTATAAACTGTAAGTAAAATAAACCTCAGGGGGTGAATTATCATGGAAATAACATGGCTGGGTGAGGCCTGTGTGGAAATACAGGCAAAATACGACATAATTATTGACCCTAACTATCAGATAGAGCCGGAAATTGATCCGGACCTTATACTCATTACCCATGAGCATGATGATCATATTAATCCGGCAAAGCTGGACAACTTCCCGGATGCTGAAATTTTTGCTCCTTATACCGTCTATGAAAAATTTGATCTATCAGGTAAAAAAGTAAAACCAGGAGAAAATATTGCTGAAGAAATTCAGGTTATGGAATGTGATTGTTATGGATCAGAATTTTCTGTCTGCTACTTTTATAATGGGCTATTGCATACAGCTGACAGCGCCAGTTTTCCTGATCCAGGCTGCAATGTGGAGCTGGTTTTTAGTGCCTGTTTTCCCGATTTCTACGAAGACTACCTGGACTCCTGTAAAAAACTTGAACCGGATCTTGTAATACCCTACCACTATGATCCGGAAGAGAAAAATGGACGCGAAGAAGCTGAAGGTTTAATCTCCCGTTTAAATCAAGAAGGTTTTAACACCAGAATGCTCTCTCCCGGTGAAAAGTTAACTTTATAAAACCTCTACAGCTATAAAAGCCCACCCCTTACGGGTGGGCCAATATTATCACCGATTATCGATTATTAATGTTAAATTTATCAATTGGCAAGGCATGAAAATAATTCTTTTAACTAATTTAACTGGATCTTCTCCATATTAGCTGGTTGAATATAGTTTTAATCATTTTTTAATACTTATAATTGAAAGCTATAAGGCTCTGTTCACCAGCGGTTCTGGAAAAGAATCATTTAACTTAAATCTTCTTTAACATCCTCCAGCAGATCGACAGCCTTATCCACATGTTCTGGACGGCTGGTTTTTGCTCCCTTAAAATTGCGGTCTTCTTTGAGATCATCCACCCCAAAACCATCCTGATCGTAGGCTACCATCATGGTGGAACCTATGTCTTTATCAATAACCAGGAACCATTCTCTTACCAGGGGATGATTGGAGGGCAAATATACAAATTCTATATTTTCATGTTCAGGCAGCTCCTCATCTTTTTCTCCAAATAAATATATTTTATCGACATTATCAGCCATATCCTGATAGCGATCCCATATGTTTTTGGCCCTGGAAACCTTCTGGAACCCGGCGTAAACAACAGCATCTGAAGGCTTTCTGAGCAAAACCTTCTCCATATAATAACACATATCCTCCAGATTGGGCACTTTACTTTCAAATTTTAACGACATACTGTTCAACTTATCATCATCAGCATCACTTCCCAGGTCTTCTACATCACCTTCAACTGCTCCAAAAATCTCTTCATAAATTGAAACCTCACTCATACTTATCAGCTCCCTTGATATTTTTGATATATAGATGTACGCTTTAAACGCTTATAAACTGGTATAAATAACAGAGATACAAACGCTGCTTTTAATAAATTAAAAGGGCCTATCACAAGTGCCAGATACGTATGCAGACCTTCCACCCAGGGATTTACCTGATTGGCAGCCTCAATAGTTTCACTTAAAGGCAGATCCAGAATTAATTCATACAGCGGGATTACGATAAATAGATTAGCCAGTACAGCAAAGATCACCATTATACCACTCCCTGCTGCTAAACTTATCTTCGGTTTTCCCCACTTTTTAAAAAAATAGCTGGCTGAAAATACCAGACTACCACTGATCAAAAAATTTGCCAGCTCACCTATACCCATAGTAGCGGTAATAGTTAGATGCAGTAAGTTTCGCAGGCCCACCACCGCCAGTCCTAAAACGGGCCCAGCCGCAAATCCTACCAGTAAAGCCGGAATATCACTAAAATCCAGACGCAAAAATGGAGGAAAGATCGGCAGCGCAAATTCAAACAGCATTATAGTAAAAGCTAAAGCCCCGGATATTGCCACCATCACCAGTTTATTTAATCTTGAATTCATCGAATACCACCTTAAAGTTAATTCAGCATCCATTACTCACCGAAAAACGAGTGGACCTGACAGTCTTATTTAAATTCTTAAACAAAATAATAATCAGTATTTAATATTAATTATATTTTGCTGATTTAATTTTAACCCATGATCATAATTCTGGCAGTAAAAAAATTTACGGAGTTTGATTAAAAATTATAATACCGGCTAAATTAAGCCAAAAAAGTTAAAGACCAGTTTTACAAACAAAACTGGCCGTTGTAGAATTATATAATTTTCTGCAGCAGTATTTTTATTTATTATCCTGCAAACAGATATTATTGTTTTTTTATTTTTATTCCTGTTGTTCAGATCTGAACATGCGATCCAGAATTACAGCCAGAATCACAACTCCCAGACCTGCTTCAAATCCCATGCCTATATCCACAACAGACAGGGAACGCAGGACCGGCTCACCCAGACCGCCGGCTCCGATCATTGCAGCAATTACTACCATGGATAATGAAAGCATAATACACTGATTTATTCCCATCATAATGGATGGCATAGCTCCAGGCAGTTCTACTTTCAACAGCATCTGCAGCCAATTACAGCCAAACGCTTTGCCGGCTTCTTTTAGCTCCTCATCTACCTGGATTATTCCCAGATAAGTCAACCTGATTGGGGGAGCAATGGCAAAAACTACGGTAGCTATTACCCCGGGCACATTCCCCAACCCAAAAAACATCAGAGCAGGTATTAAATATACAAAGGGAGGAATGGTCTGCATTAAATCCAGAATCGGCCTGGATATAAAATGAAACAATTTACTGTGGGCTTTAACTATACCCAGTGGTATTCCCACCGATAGGGCAATTAAAACCGAAGTTAAAATAGAAGCTATTGTCACCATTAATTCTTCCCAGATACCCATATTTAGCACCAGGAGCAATCCGAGCACAACAAAAGCTGATAGTGCTTTACCGCGCAGCTTCCAGGCCAGAGCAGCCAGTATTATAATTAGAACCAGAGGAGGAATTGCAGTCAATAAACCTTCAAAACTTCCGATCATCGCACCTACAAAGTTAGAAAAAGCATCAAGGGGGCCGGCAAAATTTGCAATTAAATAATCAACAACTCCTTCAATCCAATCTCCAACCGGAATGCCAAATTCCAGCCAGTCCTGTAACATTTCCACAATACCCATAAAAATCCTCCTTTTATCAACTAAAACCAGCTAAAAAAATTAAGAACAATAATTACAATAGCAACAAAATTTACTCCAATCTTATTTTTGTACATATTTTATAAAATATTATAAGAGGACAGTGAAGGAAGAAGGTAGAGGCTTTAACCTTCACTGTCCTGAAATAGCGTATCTGATAAATTGATATTAATGTCCTCAATTTATAACCAAATCAACTGAGAATATATCTGTTATTCAAAGCTGGCTCTCAAAGCTTCTATGGCAGGTGTTTCACCATCGGCAGTGTAAACACCTTCAACCCATTCTTCTACAATATCCAGATTATTGGCAACCCACTCCTGCGCTACTTCATCTGCAGGGCGTTCTTCATATCCATATTCATAAATCCAGGCATCCTGCCACTCAGTTTCAACTTTTATTTGAGACATCAGCTGATAAACATTGGGAAATTCCTCATCAAAACCTGTTCGCTGAGCGGTTAAAACTCGATCCGCTTCACCCCAGATATTTTCAGGGTCTTCAAGGGGCACGACATCATACGCTACATTCATCCAGTGAGGTTCCCAGCCATTAAAGGCAACCCACTCACCGCGGGAAGTTCTGCCTTCAACTTCTGAAAGCATACCGGCAGTGCTGCTGGCTACAAGTTCCCAGTCTTCTAAATTGTAGGTGCTATCTTCAATAGCATTCTGAATTATAATATTACCGTCATTGCCGGGCTCCAGACCATATATAGTATAATCGAATTCTTCTCCGTATTCATGCAGGTCAGCCATTGACTGTACTCCGGCCTCATATGCTTCTTCATTCACATAAGTCGAATAAAGAGCTTCCTCCAGATTGGTAGCAATGGGTTCAACATATCCATCTTCTTCGTGTTCTCTGTAAGTAACCTCCATAGTTGGCAGCCAAACTCCCATAAACAGGTCTACATCACCTCGACGCATGCCCTGAAAGAGGACTTCCTGCATATAGCTATTCATTTCTGTTTCATAGTCGAGCTCATGTAAAATAGTCCGGGCTACCTCTGTTTTAACTGTTACTCCCGGCCATTCTACATAACCAAAGTTGATAACTTCATCAGCCTGAGCGGGTTCTGCCTGAAAACCTGCGAAGGCAGCTGAAAGAACAAGAGCAGTTATAAGAAAGATCATAATTGATCTAGTTTTTAACATTATTGTATCCCTCCTGGGATTTAATAGTTTAAACAAATTTTTGGCAAAATTTATTTATTATTATAATTTATCAACGAGTTTATAATACAGATCAATCTTCTATTACTTCTGTGGAAGCATCAAGATTGGCAATTACATTGGTTTTTACAATCACACCGAGCAATTTGTTATCTTCGTCAACCACAGGCAGAGGGAGGCTATTTTCGGCCACCCGAGCAAATAGCTCATCTACATTCTCCCCAGGAGCAGCTGGATCCCTTTCGAATAACTTGCCAGTGAAATCTTCACTTCCCTCTTCCAGCATCTCCTGTACCTGATCAATTTTCAATATACCCTGATATTTATTGTTGCCATCTACCACAAATATGCTTGTCAGACCTTCCTGATTCATTTTGTGCAGGGCAGTTCGAGGTCCCTGATTCCAGTAAAGTACCGCAGCAGGTTTATTCATGATGTCCTCGGCTGTAAGAACCCGGGATCTATTAACATCTTCCACAAAATCAGCCACGTACTGAGTTTGAGCTTCATTTAAAATCTCTTCATGATCACCCAGCTGCACGATTTTACCATCTTTCATGATGGCAATTCTGTCCCCCAGCTTAAGTGCTTCATCCAGGTCGTGGGTTATAAATACTATAGTCCTCTCAATTTCTTCATACAGTTCCAGCAGTTGATCCTGCATATCTTTTTTTATCAGAGGATCAAGGGCACTGAATGGTTCATCCATGAGCATAATATCTGTATCTACAGCCAGAGCTCTGGCCAGACCTACCCGCTGCTGCATACCACCACTGAGCTGATCCGGGTGTTGATCTTCATAGCCTGATAAACCAACCATGTCCAGAGCTTCTTGAGCTTTTTCCCGGCGTTTTTGTTTTTCCATTCCCTGAACTTCCAGACCAAATTCGGCATTTTCAATTACTGTGCGGAAGGGAAATAAAGCAAAATTCTGAAAGACCATGCCAAAATTTTCCTGACGATATTTTCTCAGCTCACTCTTTTCCAGCGACATTACATTCTGATCATCCACAATAATATCGCCTCTGGTGGGCTCTACTATCCTGTTTATACAGCGCAACAAAGTAGATTTGCCACTGCCAGAAAGGCCCATCAGTACAAATATTTCACCTTCTTTTACCTCAAAATTTACATCATAAACACCCACTGTATTTCCTGTTTTTTCCAGCACTTCATCTTTGTCCATTCCCTTTTCCAGAAGCGGAAATGCCTGTTCAGGGTTATCTCCGAATATTTTTGAAACATTATTAACTTCTATTTTTGTGGTCATAAACCGTCTCCTTCCTGCCTGATATTTCCTGCCCGCATGGTTACTATTTATATGCAAATTTAGCCATTTTTTGTTTCATCCTCATATCCATAAACGAATAGTAACAAAAAATTACCAGGTTGTCAATAAAATGACCATAATAATTAACATGTTTAACTATACAGGTCTTAATCAATACTCAAAGGCCCTCAGTGCATCTCAAGCCCATAAAATTCTTCAGAAAGCCAATATTAATTAACTTCCTGACTTATTAAATTTTCATAATCCTGGCGCGAAGCTTCAATTATTTCATAGGCTTTTTCCCGCTCATACATTGTTTCCACAGTACATTTCGGCTTTTTAGCATCAGGACCGGTTTTATAACTAAGAAAATAATGTTTGATTCTGGTCACAATACCTGCTGGCAGGTCCGACAGAGTTTTATATTTACCGTATACTGCATCATCCTGCAAAACTGCAATCAGTTTATCATCAGCCTCACCTCTATCCAGCAGACCCAGCCCCCCCAGCGGTCTGGCTGACATTAGAATATCTCCATGCGGAACAATTTTCTCTGTCAGCACCATAATATCCAGAGGATCTTTATCACCCGCTAAATCCGGTTGCTCAATATCTTCACCCATTATTTTAGCCACGTTTTTTCCACAATATGTTTTAGGAATCATTCCGTAAGGAGCAGGAGCATAACTGGAAAAACGCTGTGGGCGATCTACCCGCAGTAAACCACTGTCCTTATCCAGTTCATATTTTATCCCATCCTGAGGACAGAGTTCAATATAAACATTGACAGTTTCAGGTGGATTTGGTCCGATACTGATTCCATGCCAGGGATGTGCTAAATTTTTTCTGTATTTCTCCATTGATTTTCCCCCTTTACATTCCCTTCTACCAAATTGGTTTTATTTTATTGAAATTTTGCGCAAATTTTTTAATTTAACTAAATGAATTTAAATGAATAAAGCGAGAATAAATATCCCCAGAGCCCAGCAGTAATAGGCAAACACAAACAATCGGCGGCGATCAACTATATGCTGCAATAATTTGATGGCGGCAAATCCTGAAATCACTGCAGTTACAGTGCCGGCTATAATCATAGCCTTACTTACATCTCCAGCACCCTGGCGCCAGATAGTTATCATTTCCAGCATAGTAGCGGCAAATACTATGGGAATAGACAGCAAAAATGAATATTTTACAGCCAGTTTCCTCTCAATCCCACTAAACATGCCGCTGACTATTGTCATACCGGACCTTGATAAACCGGGGAAAAGCGCCAGCATCTGTGCAAAGCCTACCATTAGAGCATCTTTTAACTTCATTTCAGCCATGGTCCTGCCAGTTTTTCCGGCCCAGCGAGAAGAAAATAGGACAATGCCAGTCACCACTAACATAAAACCAACCGTAATGGTGGTGCCAAATACCGCATCAAAAAAAGATTTAAATAAAAAACCTGCAGCCCCCGCCGGAATAATACCAATAATTAAATATTTAATCAGTAAAGTATATTCTCCAGCCATAGCAAACATACCCACAATATCTTTGCGAAAAACAAGCATTATAGCCATAAGATTACCAAAATGTAGAAATACGCTCAGGGTCAATCTCTGCTCGATTCCCAAAAAATGCTGAACCAAAACCAGATGTCCTGAACTGCTTACCGGCATGGGGTCAACAATTCCCTGTATCAGCCCCAGAAAGATCGCCTCCAAAATTTCCATCAATGCTGTTCACTCCTGTCATAATTAAATACCCTCTTCATTGTTGATTTCTAAATATCCTTTTCATTATTGACATCATCGCTGCTATCACCAATATCATATACATTATCTTCATTTCTCGAAGATCTTTGGTCCCCATCTCTGCTGCCCATATCATAATGTTCGAAGGTAAATGACTTATGTGATGTATAACCTTTATTCTTCAAGTAACCACCGACATATTTTTGAGCCAGTCTGGCAATCGTCGGACGTGAAAAGGGCAAAATAAATAAAAAGCCGGTTATGTCGGTTAACAGACCGGGAGTGAGAAGCATCGCTCCCCCCATCAAAATTAGAATCCCTTCAACCATATTGAGTGTGGGCAGTTCCCGCCGATTGAACCTTGTCTTTATGCGGTTCATAATCAAAAAACCCTGCATTTTAGCAGCTGTAACTCCGATAACCCCGGTAACGGCGACCAGTAATATTGTTGGTAAAACCCCAATTCTATTTCCAACCCAGATTAACAGGGCCAGCTCAGTCATAGGAATTATAGTAAAAAGCAATAGAAGCCTGATAAACATAATAAACCCCTTTCCAGAAATTACAGATGGCTAAATTTAATATTTTAATTAAATTCCCGCATAAATTCCAGCACATCATCATGCATTTCCAGGTTAAATCTATGATCGACATCTTCATAAGTTCTGTAAGTATATTCTAATGAATTCCGGGCAAAAAATTGTTTAACGGTTTCTAAATAATTATCCTCATTCTCAAACAAATCTGCCAGTGTTTGTTGATGGTCTGAGCTGTATACTCTAGAGTCAGCAAGCAGGGAATAATCATCTTCTTCTCCCCGAAAATGAAAGATAGCATTCTCCCTTAAAGCTTCTTTTCTCATCTGATTATTGTCCAGGCCTTCCAGCCCCAGAGGAAACTCAAAAGATATCCCCCTCTCTGCTTCTACAGGAACCGCCGGCCACTCGCCCGGGGCACCCAAAACAGCAGTCCTGACAGAATCTGGATACATTAACTGCCAGCGAGAAGCGTACAAAGCAGAATATCCAAAACCAAAGAGATTAACTTCTTCCTGTATATTTATATCTCGCCCCTGCATTCTTTTTCTAAAATGATCAATTATAGCTTGTAGTTCAGCTCCAGTTCTCTGGTATCGCTCCTCTATGGAAACTGATCCCTCATCTTCTCCGGCTGTGTCTGCCAGAGAAAAAGCCGGAACTATAATTGCAGCTTCCATTTCCCGGGCCAGAGTATGAAGAGAGCGGGCAGCAGCATAAGCCTTTTCTGCAGCTTCATTTTGCTCAATCTCTCCATCCACTCCGGCATGAAAAGGATGTACTATCAAAGGCGCTTCCGACTGGCCCGCCAGATCTTCAGCTGTATAATAAAAATAATCAACTGAAAATCCCTCTTCCGGTTCAGCTGCCACCCTTTCAATGCCGAAATCCTGACTGTAATACCTGTACATCCAGAAACTTAATAGAGCAAGAGCAACTATAACTATAATCAGCAGCAAATTTTTGTTTTCTCTAATTTTATTTATCAACCTGGTTTCCAGCATTTTATATCACCAGCTAATAATACTGTAATTTGTTTTTTAAAAAGAATCGATATACTATACCACCAAAGACAAAACCACCTATATGTGCCCACCAGGCTATACCTCCGAAACTCCCGCCCATAGCCAGAGTCATGGTACCATAATATATCTGAATTAAAAACCAGGCTCCCATAAAAATCATGGCTGGTAAAGAGATTATATAGGGGAAGAAAAATATTGGTATCAGAGTAATTACCCGGGCCAGAGGAAAGAGAAAAGCATAAGCAGCCATAACCCCGGCAATAGCTCCAGAAGCCCCTATGATGGGAATTGCCGAACCCAAATTAAAGGTCACATGAGCAGCGCTGGCTGCCAGTCCACTTATAAGATAAAAAAGCAGAAAAGAGAATTTACCCATTCTATCCTCAACATTATCGCCAAATAAAGCCAGTATCCACATATTACCTACTAAGTGCCCCAGTCCTCCATGTAAAAACATAGAAGTTAAGGGGGTATAAATCAGGTTTAAGGGGGCTGATAAAAAACTGTCAGGAACCAAACCATACTCACGGATGAATAACATTAATTCCCGTCTGGGCAGCTGAATCTGATATAGATAAATTAACAGGTTTAAAACGATAATTAGGGCGGTAGCCAGGGGTTTTTTACGGCGGGGAACATTATCTCTTAAAGGTAACATTCTTTTTCCTCTCTTTACTGAAGTTTTCTGGTTAATACCATAGTAACTGAGAATGAGAGATTTATCAAGTAAATTGGGCTTTTTATTATTTTATAATCTCAAGCAATATGTGCAGGAGATGTTGGGGTGAGACCAGAATAATTTCAATAGATTAAGAAAAAATTTTTATAAATATTTTTATTGTTTTGAGTATATAATTTTCTGTCCATAGCAGAAAGGGGCTGATAATACATATGAAAATGATGTATGGTATGCTCATGGCTTTAACCCCGGCAGCACTTTATTCTGTTTATGCCTATCGTTTACGGGCCTTTTTATTAATTGTAACCGGCATAGCTTCAGCAATGGCAGCAGAGGCATTGTTCCAAAAATTAACGGGTAAAAAAATCACTGTTAAAGATGGTAGCGCCGCCGTCACCGGACTTCTGCTGGCTCTGGCAGTTTCTATTTCCACACCTTTATATGCTCTCGGTTTATCAGCAGCATTTGGGATAATAGTTGGTAAACAACTATTTGGCGGAGTAGGCCGTAATTTATTCAATCCTGCAATTTTTGGTCGGCTCTTTTATCTTTATGCCTTTCCCGATTCAATATTGCCCTGGCGAACTCCGGTGGATATGACTACAGCCGCCACTCCCCTGGAAATTCTCCGGGAAACTGGAGAAACAACAGCTATACTGGACATGTTTTTGGGCAGAATACCGGGCACCATCGGTGAAATCTCCTCATTACTGCTCTTATTGGGCGCCGCCTATTTAATTTACAAAAAGTATGTACGCTGGAGGATACCGGCCAGTATTCTTAGTACTGTTCTGGTTTTATCTTTAATAGCCGGACAAAATCCACTTTTCCACTTTTTTGCGGGCAGTTTAATCCTGGGTTCCTTTTTCATGGCTACTGATCCCATGACTTCTCCCCGCTATCCTAAAGCTCAAATTGTTTTCGGAGTAGGAATAGGACTGATAATTATGTCCATGCGCTGGTGGGGATGGCAGACACCGGGAGTATATGAGTTTACTGAGGGAACAACTTTTGCAATAATTGCAATGAACCTGTTTGTACCAAAACTAAATAGCTGGTTCAGCAGCAGATAATATATCAACAGCAATTATAAAAACCCACCTATATGGGTGGGTTTACTATCTTCTCTTATGCTGTTAACCTTCTTTATGCTGTTGACATAAATCTATCATTAATAATTCCATTTAACTATCTGGAATCTGGATTAAAATCTGACCTTTATCTGATCATTAGTAAAAAGTATTAGCAGCTTTAATAATTATCAATAGCCTGCTGACGGTTAATTTAAAAAAATAGATAGAAAATAAAAATGGGGTGGATGAAGGGACTCGAACCCTCGGCCTCAGGATCCACAATCCTGCGCTCTAACCAGACTGAGCTACATCCACCACGAAAATTTAATATTATCTTTATCTTTCACATATAAATTATAACCCCTGGATAAGAAGTTGTCAAGTATAAAATGAGTAAATATTTGCTAGAATAAGGAGGGGTTTGCTGGTTTTCAAAGTTAAAACATCAGAATAATGTCTAATTAATGTGCTTCGATTTCAGTCAGATCGAAATTAATCTGCTCATCTTGCTCCAGAGAATTATATTCAAAGCTTACCACCAGCAGATACTCCTCGAAATCAGCAATTTTTATTCTGCCCGAATCAAGCTCCATAGCCTCGATGTTTTCAGCTTCTATAACCATAACCTCGGTTTCTCTACCGGCAATGGTCTCCTGAGCGGTAGTTGTTTCTCCCATTTCCTTCATAGTTTCCAGCTGAAAATCATCGATCATTAAAAAGGGAGAAAATATTGTTTCCAGGATCTGATCTTTCATAACATCTGCCATTTCAGGAGGAATGATCTGACCATCTACTTCGATCTGTTTTACCTCTTCCTGAGCAAGCCAGAATCTCATCTCAGAAGTGGTTTCCCCGGCCTCGCCTACTTCAAAGTAAATTTTGTCCACTTGCTCACCTTCCAGTTCTTCCTCCCCCAGATATTGATAGGTCATCTCCGTATCATGAACCTTCTCTCCTTCTCTATGCAGCATCCAGTTGCCCTTCATCCTGCTAAACATATTCATCAATTCCTCTACCTCTGTAGGAGTCTCAATCTGCTCGGGCTGAAGTTCCTCCATATCATCTTCAGCAATCAGAGAATTATTTAACGCCAGCATAACAATTATCACCACAAAAACACTTACAACCATCCAAAAGCTCTTTTTCGCTGAATTAATTTTAATCCCCTCCCGGGATTTGCCCTATAATTCTAATTTTTTGAATTCTTTATGCCCATTAATCTTAGAAGAAGAATTTCACCTCACTCCCAATGAATTTTAAAAATTTTTTTACTTTTTTAATCTCAAATATTTAGTTCATGAAATAAATAATTTTTCCTGCATAATTCTTGATTTAATAGGAGAAGGATAGGAGGAGGTCGGTAGGTTGATTTCTCTACCTACCGACCTCCTCCTATTCTCTTCCTATGTTTCCGGGCAAATTCCTTAAAAATAATGGTTCTTCTCCAGAACCGCTGGTGAAATTGCCATATATGCTGGATTACCAGGACTACTAATACCTTTAATTGCCGGGGCTTATAAAGTATTGGAAGCTATAAAGCGAAGTGATACTGGAAATTTTTCAAATTCAGGGAAGAGCTTTCGCGAAGGAAGCACTATTTTTTGGCCGAAAACTAAACCTAAACACAGGAAAAATTTCCTGGTGAACAGAGTCTTATAGCTTTCAATTATAGGCATTACGAAAATGACCAAAACTATATTTAACCAATTGATGTGGAGATGATCCAAAATAATTAAGCAGCTAAGTTCTTGATATAATAACTTCTCATGGTATAATAAATAAAAGCAGTTAAAAAACAAATTTCTATTCTCGATCCTGTGAAGATAGGAGGAATGAATATTGGGTATTGATCATATTGAAAATTTGAAAACAGCCTGTTCTAATCCCGACCTGGGTATTATTGATTTATTAAAAAAAGCACATCTGGCTGCCAGAGAAGCCGCAGATAAAGAAAGCAAAAATTGGATTGAAAATGAAATGCACGGTTACAATCAGAAAATTTCTGTTCCGGAATATCGCACAGTAGAAGGCAAACTTGCCGCCTATGATTCTTTTCAGGGATGGCAGGTATTAAAGAGTAACACCCCGGAAATCAAAGAGGAAATCAAAAATATTAAGATCAGGGAATCTGCTTCTGAACTGGTAGCAATGGTCGAAAAAACCCGGGAGGAAAAAGCCTACTTGAGTCAGGAACTGCAGGAGGAAAAACAGAAAAAATTGCAGAAAAAACTTGGTTTGAATGTAAAATTTGCCAGAGTGATTGAGCCGGAAAAAGCGCAAAAAATACTCCAGCAGTTAAGAAATAAAATTCATATGTGGGCTTTCAATTTAGATAAAAACTCTACCTCCCAGGCTTTTCCGCAGGAGATTAAAATCAATCTTGAACAATTAAAAAATGCTCCTGATAAAACAATCGCTCAGGAGCTGGAAAAAATTGCTGCAGAGCTAAAATCCTCAAATACTGATTATCAAAAGATAAACACCCTTTTCCAGGAATTTCTTAAAAAATTATAAACTCACACGGAGTTTATTAACCTCCGAAACTTCAACCAGGAGAACCTGAGGACCCACCTGTGCTGCAGGACATAATCCCTACCCCAGAAAAATCCTGAAAAACATCTTCACTACCACAATTTGGACAGGTGGGGACTAAAGCTTCTTTTTCCTCAAGGGAAACCTCCACTTCAAATTTTTCCTCACACTGCCTGCATTTGAAACTATATGTCGGCATATAAACCCCTCTCTTAAGTTATAATATTTGTTTTATATCTACCTGCTATTTTCCGGCTTACTGTATTCAGTCAGTCTTGATACCAGAGACTTTTCAACTCTTCTGACTGGAAAATAGTTTAGGAAAAATAAAAGATTATTTCCGTAAAACGGTTAACATCACCCGATTCCCCGCTATTTTTTTATTTTATGTCCACTGAAAGTAAAGGCATTTTGCTTCATATTCACCTGTTTTTCTTCAATCTCTCCAATCTCTTTACCACAGTTGCCACACTTTAATTTATCAGCTTCAGTATCATAATCATACAACCTTGTTATTCTGTCTCTGTAACACCTCAGAACCTTTCCTTTGCCTATCTTTTTGTACTTCATTATTTTAGTTTTGCAGTCTGCACATTTGATGGTGAGCATCAAAAATCCACCCCTTATTTGAGCAGATATATGTGATAACTTCTGGCAATTTCTCTGGCCATTTCTGCCAGAGCAGGAACACTGGTCTTAATTTTTTCCGTTTTGGAGCCCAGCAAAATACTGGCATGCTTTATGGCATTGAAAGTTATTAAATCCCAGAGATAACCGATTTCACTTTTGGCAAAATCCTCATCAACTTCAGATTTAAATTCGGTATAATGCTGAGTATCGCTGCACATTAATTTAAACACATTGGCATCACTAATTATTTCCCAGCCTGATTTCTGAAGAATATCTGCAAACAGCCTGCGCCTGCTGTTCTTATCTACATCCCAATATTTCGGCTTATTCCACTTGAATCCCACAGCTAAAACAGCAAAATCAAATTTATCTCTAAGTTTTTGCAAAAACATTTCTATATAGTTTCCCCAGCCCATATCCTTAACCAATTTTTCATCAAAATAATCACCAGCATGATGTATTACATTTTGACATATCAATATATCAGAATCAGGCAGCTTTTCCAGCTCGTCCAGATTTATCATTCTTTCCTCAAACCTGCATCTCTCAGTCAGGCCCATAGCCTCAGCCATGTTTTCTCCCAGCTCTAAAATTTCGGATTTTATATCATAAATAATAGCTGTTTCCGCCAGGTTATCATCCAAAAGTGACAGCGAATAATACCCACAGTTACCCCCAATATTGACAATCTGCTTAAATGAGTTATCCTGAAAAAATGATTTGATATATTTATATCTCGCCTCTACTCCCTTATAATCAGATTTGTTTTCAAAATTTAAACTTTTCGCCAGCCTCTCCGGCAGCTGCAGATACTCATAATGCTCCTCTTGTTTTATTCTTTCTTCCAATCTATCCTCAACCATGATCTCAACTCCTCTTTTTTTATTTGCTTGCAAAGATTATTTTACTGCATAAAGCTGATTTCAGCAAAATTCCGAAATTATTATTCCTGTCATATATGAAAATCCGGCCCTCTAATTAACAAGGTTCTTCCCCAGAACCGCTGGTGAAATTGCCATATATGCTGGATTACCAGGACTATTCATACCTTTAATAGCCGGGGCTTATAAAGTATTGGAAGCTATAAAGCGAAGTGATACTGGAAAAATTT
>CAZVMQ010000003.1:0-105336 GCA_964628755.1 uncultured Halanaerobiaceae bacterium | reverse complement strand
CGCTTTATAGCTTCCAATACTTTATAAGCTCCGGCAATTAAAGGTATAAGTAGTCATGGTAATCCAGCATATATGGCAATTTCATCAGCGGTTCTGGAGAAGAACCATATCATATTCTATATTATATTAATTTTGGGAGGAATTTTAATGTCTGTACAGATAAAAAACCCCGGAGTAAAAATGAACAGAACAAATATCTCCGGTATTCCTGTTATTGAGTTAAGGCCAGAAACAGAGATTAAAGGCGGGATAATATTTTATCATGGTTGGTCTTCCAGCAAAGAAAATCAGATTTTTCGGGCCAGCACTATAGCCAGTCATGGTTATTGCGTTCTGGTGCCCGATGCAGCTTTTCATGGAAACAGGGGTGAAATTGATTATGATGATGAAGAAGTTCTGGCTCGATATTTCTTTCCAATACTAATAAAGTCTGTGAGGGAATCAGAAGATCTGCTGAATTATTTTGTGGACAAGTTGAAGGTTAAAAAATCTTTTGGTGTTATTGGTCATTCTATGGGAGGTTTTATAGCCGGAGGCGTAATTGTAGCTGATGATAGAGTTAATACCATGATAAATGTAAATGGCTCCTGTGCCTGGGCGAAAACCAGGGATTTATTGCTGGAAGAGCAGGGAGCAGCAGCAAGCCCGGCAAAAAAAGCCAACCTGTTAAATATTGAGGGGGAGCAGGTTGATATAGAAAATTTTGACCCCTATTATAATATTTCTAAACTTGCTCAGCGACCAATTTTAATGTTACATGGTGAAGAGGATACTTCTGTACCTTACGTTGCCCAGAATTATTTTTATAAAAAAGCCCGCAAATATTATGAAAGAGAAGAGAATATTAAACTGGAGTTATATGAAAATTTAAATCACTATTTTACCACGGGTATGCTGGAAAGCTCGATAGGCTGGTTTAACAATAACCTTTGAACAGGAGATTAATTAATTGTCAGGCCAGGGCGACTGGCTAAGGAGGTGAGACAGGTGGAAATGTTAGTGGCGATAATTGAAAATCCTGAAAATATTAATCCCATACTTGACAGGTTTTTCGAAGAAGACATTCCCGGGGCCACGGTTATAGACAGCAGAGGTATGGGGCATATGATCGCTGATCACACCTCTATATTTTCTCGTTTTACTGACCTGACCGGTGGTGAAGGAGCTTCCAAACATAATAATGTCCTTTTTACAATTATTAAAGAGGAAGAACAAATGATGCAGGCCAAAGAGATTATTAAGACTGTAGTGGGTGATCTGGATGAGCCCGACACAGGCCTGATTTTTACTATACCGGTAAAAAGTATAGAAGGTTTTGGAACTCAGCTAACAGAGTGATCCATTTTAAAATATTAGCAAACCGAGTTGTATCGGAAGGGTGAAATGACGTGGCTTATAGGAAGATAAAAGAAAATATAGGTTTTATTCCTGGAGCAGTAAATGTCGGGGTAATTCATGTCGGCAATGGGGGAGTAGTGTTAATTGACAGTGGGCTGGAAGCAAGAGTGGCCAAAAAGATTTTAAAGTCTCTGGAAAAAGAGAATCTTTTTCCGCTGGCTGTTATAAATACTCACAGTCATGCTGACCACTGTGGGGGTAATGCTTACCTGAAGCAAAATACCGGACTTGAAATTTATGCTTCAACTAAAGCATCCCCCGTGATAGAAAATCCCTGGCTCGAGCCTCATTATCTTTTCGCTGGAGCTGAGCCTATTTCCGAATTGAAAAATAAGTTCTTGCAGGCTCAACCCTCAGAAGTGGACCATACAATTGAATTAAACAGGAATAAGTTAAATATTGACGGCATAACTCTGGGTGTAATTCCGCTGCCGGGTCATGCGCCTGGACAGATCGGTGTAAGTTATAAAGGTGTATTGTTTACAGGAGACAGCTATTTTTCATCTAAAGTTTTAGAACGTCATCCCCTGCCATTTATGATGAGTGCCGAAAAATTTCTACAGACATTGAGATTTTTAGAAAAAAGTGATTACGATAGTTATCTGTCTTCTCATGGCAGGCTTCAGAAAGATATATCTGAAATTACTGCCAAAAATATACAGAGGACAGAAGATATCATAGAATTTTTGAGCAAAAAACTGCAGAGAAAACTGGAGACACGAGACCTGGTGTCCCGGGTGTGCAAGCACTGGGGGGTTGAAATCGAGAGTGTCCAAGATTATTACCTCAATCGGACTGTAATTCTGGCCTGTTTAAGTTATCTGAGGGGAAAAAATAACCTGCGCTTACAATCTACTTCCGGGGGGATTTTCTGGCAGCAGCCAGAATGACATTTCTGACAAATCAATGTTTAAGCAATTTTGTTTAAGCAATTTTAGCTGCGACGATAGCTTAAAACTCCTTTTGCTATTAAATTTGTCAGCAGGGCTGCCAGCAGCATTTCGGGAATTCCCTGAACAACTCCGGTAACAATAGCAGCTTCTGCAGGCAGATAACCGCGTAAAACTGTTAGTCCCAGCACACCCACCGTATTAACTGCCGTTCCTGCTGCTCCGGCCGCCAAAAAGCCGGCACTTTCATTGGTACCTTTGATGGATCGGTAAACATAATAAGCAGCCACGCCGATTAACAGGCGGGGTAATATGGCAATTGTGGGGTCGGCAAAAAATGGTGTGGTGGCCCTGGTAAAACTAAAAACCCCGAATATTAATCCTATAAGCAGTCCTACCAGTGGACCTTCCAGTACAGCACCTAAAATGGCCGGCACATGCATAATAGTTGCATGCGCTGCCGGGGTTGGCACAGGTATGAAACCCAGACCGGTGGCCCCCAGCACAATAGCAATAGCCCCCAGCATACCTGCTATTACTATCTTCCTGGTGGAGAATTTCCAGGCTCTAATATTACTATCTGTCTGCATGTTTATACCTCCTGGTTAACCTTATTATATTACATATATTTTTCCGGGACAAGGGTTAATTATTATCCGGCTGACTGCAGGTTTTTTGCAGCAAAATATTTTTCTTTTTATCGGTTTTTACTATCTGCAGAGGAAAATTTTCTGTAATCCAGACAATAGTTTTCCAGCTATAAAAAGTAACATGAGTTTCATCTTTGCGATAATTCCACTGACTTAATTTTTGGGGACCGGGATGCAGCGAGGTCATCAAAGCTAAAAATTTATTGGGTTTTACCAGTTCTACCAGTTTATTTAATTCCTCATCCGGCTGGATCAGATGTTCAAAAACTTCTGTGGAAGTTATCAAATCATATTTTTTGGCCTGGTAGTTTTGCTCAGGAAAAAAATAAGGGTCATAAATGTCAACTTTGATATTTTCTTCTTTCAGCAGAGAAGCTAGAACGGGACCAGGGCCACAGCCAAAATCGAGGGCGGTAGTTATTTTGTCTTTATAGGGGATTATATATTCGGTTATAAATTCTTCGAACATATTCACATAACCTTCAGTAGCAAAAGTGTTATCATGTTCCATATATCTACGTCTTTCTTCATGGTGAGAAGGCATCTGGTCAGCTGGAAGAAAAATCAGATCACAGTTTTGACAGTGAAAATAATTATTTTTCTCCAGATTTTGACCTTTTATTTTATATAAATTTTGCCTATTACATAATCTGCATTTCATGTTTGTTCACCTTTTTTATAATCTTAACATAATTTGTCTCTATAAAGCAAAATTTAATTCAGATAGCAAAAAAATTAATTATTGCAGCTAATCACTTAAAATTTTACTCGTTTTGTTTTATAATTATTGAAGGAAAACTGATGATAAAAATATTCAGGTTTATGGTTTGGAGGGGTTTATTTGGGAGCAACAAGTCGTTTTTCTCGTGAAAAAGCTGATAGAATATTATTTTTGCTGGGGATAATATTATTTTTAAATGGCCTGGGGAGCGGTATTGCTTTCCCCATTATACCACTGCTGGGGCCTATAATTGGGGTTTCACCTTTTTTCATAAGTATGATTATCTCCGGCAACAGAATTTCTCGAGTGATCTTTAATACAGCCATCGGAGACCTCGTTGATAAACATGGATGTAGAAAACCTCTGATTGGGGGATTATTGCTTAAAGCTGCCAGCGTAGTAGGTTTCGTGCTATCCATGCACAGTCCCATTATACCTGGTTATTTATTCTTTGTTTCCAGGTTTTTTTATGGCATTGGGTCAGCTCTTGGGTTCATTACCATATATGCTTTAATGTTTCATCTTACAGATAAGAGCAATAGAGGCAGCCGAACTGCCTATATTCGCACTGCCGGACTTTTTGGTTTGCCTGCCGGTTTATTTTTAGGAGGGTTAATCTCCGATCATCTCGGATACAGTGCTGCTTTTATTTTTTCCGCGGTGCTGCTATTCGTTTTTACTTTTCTGGCTTACAGGCTTATTCCCCGTGATATAGAGGCCACCCCGGATACTTCTGTGGTTGGGCCCATTAAAGCTGTCAAACTGGCGCTTTCAGATCGCAGGGTGTTAAAAATTTCAACCGCCAATATGCTGGAATGGTTTGCAGTCCAGGGAGTTTTTCTGTCCACTACAGCTCTTTATGTAGATCATTATGGTATAAATATTCTGGGGCTGGGCCCTGAAGGCATGAGTGGATTCTTAATGGGAGTTATGATGTTGACTAAAGGTATGTCCACTTTCGTTCTGGGAAGATTTATTGATCAGGCCGATACCAGAACTGTATTTAGTATGGCCGGAGCAGCTATGGGAGCTGCTGCCTTTTTGCTCTGGGCTCTGGCCCCTACACTGCCTCTGATAATTTTAGGTCTTTTATTGCTGGGGACCTGCTCTGGCATAATGAGCAGCCCTCTGCTCACATTATTAGGTGATGTTTCCCGGCCTGACCTGCGGGGTAGAACCCTGGGAATTTACAGGGTATTTGGAGATATGGGCGGTATGCTGGGACCTATTTTTGGAGTGAATGTGGCTGAATGGCTGGGTTTTTCTATTACTTATATGATGATCACGATTTTAATGGTTGTAATTTTATTTTTAGTTATCTCCCTCTATAAAACCGAGCTAAAATCACAGCATCAAACAATAACCGAGGGGGAAAAAGCCGGTGAGATGTAGGTGAAAAGCAAATAATATCTAGATTAATAAACTTTAACTGAAAAAATTAGTTGTTATTGCCCGGATAATTTGTTATAATTTCAAAAACCTTATGGAGTCCCACTTAAGATTTCAAAGGAGATGATGAAATTGCATCTGTTGGGAAATATGGAAATTGATGATGAAGACGTTTTGAATATTGGCGGGGTAAGTGTTCGCACTTTAAGGCAAAAATATTCTACCCCCCTGCTGGTAATGGATGAAAAGGAAATTGAAGATAGGGCTGATGAATTTAATCAAGCGCTGCGGGAAAAATACCCGGGTGACTTCAAATTGCTCTATGCCAGTAAGGCCCTGGCCAATAGGACTTTATTTAAGATATTGCAGGAAAAGAATTTTGGGCTGGATATCGTTTCTGGCGGAGAACTTTTCCGGGCTCAAACAGCTGATTTTCCTGCTGAAGACATATATTTTCATGGAAATAATAAAACACCTGAAGAACTCAATATGGCGCTTGAAAGTGAAATTGGTGGCTTTTTTCTTGATAATTTTTCGGAAGCTGAACTGCTAAATAATAAAGCGGCTGCCAGAAATCAGCAGGCTGAAGTTATGATCAGGGTCAAACCCGGTATAAAAGCTCATACTCATGAATATATGATGACCGGACAGCTGCATTCAAAATTTGGGGTTGGCATCGAAAATGGCCGGGCTTTTAAGCTGTTAAAGAAAATCATGGATTATGATAATCTGCGACTTACCGGTCTTCATGCTCACATAGGTTCTCAGATATATGAACTGGAAGCATTTGCAAAACTTGTGGAGATTATGTTTGAGTTTATGAATAAAATCAGAAGTAGTCTGGGAAAGGTATTTTCTCGCGTTAATTTAGGAGGAGGGCTGGGGATCAAACAGGCTGAGTCTGACCCTGAGCCTTCCATAACAGATTATATTTCTCTGATAGGGGAAAAGATTAAACAGATGTCTCAAGAGTTTGACTATCCTGTGCCCGAATTGCTGCTGGAACCAGGTAGATCTATTGCAGGACCGGCCGGGACAACTTTATATACTGTAGGTAATATAAAAAGAGTTGACGAACAGAAGAAATATATTTCTGTAGATGGAGGTATGTCAGATAATATCAGGCCTTCTCTTTATGATGCTGAATATAGTGCTTTTTTGGCCAACAAAGCAGGTCATGATTCGAGAGAAACTGTTACAATAGCAGGTAAATGCTGTGAAACTGGTGATATTTTAATTGAAGACATTGAATTGCCTGCTGCCAGGGCGGGAGATATCTTAGCTGTGCCTGCTACAGGGGCATATACTTATGCTCTTGCCAGCAATTATAATGAATTACCCAGACCGGCGATAGTGCTGGTGAAAGAGGGGGAGACCAGAATTATTGAAAAGCGTGAGACTTATGAAGACCTGATCAGTCGAGATGTTATCCCCGCAAAATATCAGGATTGAAATTTTTTCGCCAGGTCCTTGTTAACAGCCGCATAAATTTGATAAAATAATCGTGGCAAGCAGATAAATTGAGACGAAATTTGCCCTGTAGTTAATCAAACAAATTACTAATTTGTTAAAAAGAAAGGAGGTATTCACTATGAATGTTAATAATGACGATGATAGAATAAAAAGCGCTTATGAAAAAGCGATGGAAAGGGCAGAAGAGATGACTGAAGATACAGAGAGTGAAGTGGATTTTGCCCGCAGGGAAGAGATCAAACCTATTTTAAGCAAATTTTTTCGAGATGAAATTGATTCTGATGAATTATGGCAGGAATTTTCCGGCAGAGAAGAAGCTGAACTAAAAGCAGCCCAGGAAATGATTATAGATACTCTGGGTTTGAATTCCAATGATAGGGAAATAGAAAAAAGAAAACAGGGTATCATGGCTTTAGAGGATCTGAAAGATAGTTCTCAGGTTAGCTCGGTGGAGAGAACTATGGAAGAAGTTTCCCGGGTTGTGCAGCAGTACAATACAGAACAGGAGCGCCTGCGTGATAAACTCAAAGATATGTTACAGAGGCAGATGCAGCAGCAACAGCAGCAGGGGCAGTTAAACGCCAATGGTGGACCGATGCAGATGGTTCAGCATTTAGATGAAGAAACCCGCAGGCGAATTGCCCAAACGCGAGAACAGATGGAAGAAAAGTTTCAAAATCAATGGGACCAGGTAAAAGATAAACTCATGAATGCACTAGGCCTTGAGCAATAAATAATGAGAATTTGAATCCAGGGGCGGTGTAAGTTTAATGAGAGGAATAAATAAATTAAAAGCAAGAATGACCAGAGCAGATATTATTCTGGTGGCTATAATTGTGGCGCTGTCCCTGGTGGGAATTTTGTTGCCTGTTTTATACACTCCGGAGTATGAAGATGTACAGCTGGTAGTAGAACAGGGTGGTGAAGAGATCCTTCGCCAGGACCATCCCTATCAAGAATCAGGAATTCAGGAGATAAAATTCACCTGGGAAAGTGAAGAATACACTGCTCGCCTGGAGCATGATGGGAATAGAGTTCGCCTGCAGCGGTTGGAACGTGATATTGTTCCTCTGCCCATCCATGTCGATATGGGCTGGATTGAGAGGCCAGGAGAGATGATCGTAGCTTTACCTGTGCAAATGGTGGTAGAACTGGAAGGTGATGTGGGGGAGCGTGAGCTTGATGGTGTTTCGGGCACCCATAATTAAGGAGAATTTTCATGTCAATAATTGAAGACCTTAATCAGGCAAAACAGAGGTTGACCTCCCGGGATTTTTCTCTGGTTTTAGTCAGTAAAGGTAGTATAATATTCGAAGGTGATCGCCCGGGTATTTTAGATTTATGGCAGGTCTATGAAAATAAAAATGGCAAATTAACTGATTGTGCAGCAGCTGATAGAGTGGTGGGAAAAGCAGCCGCAGCAGTCATGGCTGCAGGAGGAGTAGCCGGCTGTTATGGTCAGGTTGTGAGCCGGGAAGCAAAAAAAGTTTTTCAGGATGAAGGGATAATCTATGAAGCTGATATCGAAGTATCAGCAATCAAAAAACCGCACAGCAATGAACTCTGTCCTCTGGAAAAATTAACCGGAAAAGTTGATAACCTGGATGAAGCACTGACCGAAATTTCCCGTTTTCTCCAGGATACAGAAGCTAGAAGGGAGGAATGAAATGGAGTTTTTAACTCTCGATTTAATCCTCAGGGTTGTAGCTGTACTTGCCGGCATGCTGGCAGCAAGGTTTTATGTCACTAATAGAATTAGTCATTTTAAAGCAATTTTACAGGCGCTGGCTGTCCTGCTGGCAGGTTCAATTTTAATTACCGCCCTTTCCTGGTTAGACTTCGCTCAGATTGTAATTGATATAGTTGACCTGTTAATTGCCTTTGCTGCAGGATGGGCATATGGACGTCACAGCCTTGATAGCAGTATCTTCAGCCGGGACTGAAATTTATTGTCAGCTAACCTTTAAACCAGATCATAAAACCGGGGATTAACCAGCACATATTCACAGCACGGGGGAAATTAAACGATATATAGATTCTTTGAATTTCATATTCCAGCCCCGGGATTCATAAATTTCAGGGGTAACTTCCTGAGAATGCTTGAGGTCCTGCCGAAAAATACTGGACAGCTGTGAAGAAATATTGTGATCATAGATGAAAGCGTTAATTTCAAAATTAAGTTTAAAACTTCGCACATCCATATTGGCAGTGCCCACTGTACCGATTCTCTCGTCTATAACCATCATTTTGCTGTGCAGAAAACCTTTCTCATATCTAAAACATCTGGCCCCAGCATCCAGCATTTCCCCAATAAAAGAATTATTGGCAGCATAGACAAAAGGGTGATCGGGCCTGTCTGGAACCATTATCTTCACATCCACCCCTGTTTGTGAAGCCACTTTTAAAGCTTCCAGCATCGGTTCATCCGGAATAAAATAAGGAGTCTGAATAAAAATAGATTCAGAAGCCCCATAGATCATTCTCATAAATAAAGCTTTAATTTCTTGAGCTTCAGAATCCGGGCCACTGCTGACTATCTGAACTCTGGCTCCTCCCTTTTCTTTTTTAGGCGGGAAATATTGTTTTTGGTCTATAAGATTTTCACCTTCGGCAAAGCTCCAGTCCAGCAAAAATCGATGCTGGAGACTATCAACACTTTCTCCCTTTAACTGAAGATGGGTATCACGCCAGTCACCAAATCTCTGGGTTTCTCCAATATATTCAATCCCCACATTTATACCGCCAATATAACCTGTTTGTCCATCGATAATGACATTTTTACGGTGATCCCGATAGTTGAGGTCCAGCAAAAAAGGAGCAAATTTGACCGCTTTACCACCGGCCGCTCTCAGTTTTTTTAATAGATAGTCCGGTAAATTTCTACATCCCATGCGATCATATAGCAGCCGCACTTCTATTCCCTGGCTGGCTTTATGAGTTAAAATATCAAATAACTCCTTTCCCAGCCAGTCACCACTTATAGCATAGTAATTTATATGAATAAAATTTTCTGCCTTTCTCAGATCCTGAAATAAATCCTGGAACTTTTCTCGACCATGGGTGTATATCTTGATTTTATTGTAGCCAACAAGGGCCGGTATTTTACTCTGCAAACCCAGGCGGATAATATTTTTTTCCAGGTCATCTCTTCCCTGGCCGGGATCTTTAGGGGCAAAAGATTTATTGTTACTCATAGTTATCATCTTTTCACTGTCATGTTTTTGTTTCTTCTGAAAATAACGACGTTTGCGCGGGGAAAGTCCGAAAAATAGATATACTAAAAAGCCCACCAGCGGCAGGAGCGCTAAAATCAGCACCCAGGCCCAGGTAGAAGAAGGGTCTCTTCTTTCAAAGAAAATAAGAATTATAATAAAAATTAAATTTAATCCTAAAACTAAAGCAGGCAAAATCGTAAATTCCATGGCTGATTTCCTTTCTATATATTTCATGTATAAAAACTTAACAGGTAATGCTGGTAAACCAGAAAATACACATAGCAAATAATAAAGCTGTTATTACAATAATTGAATATCAAATTTAAATCTCCTCTGTAATAGGAAAACTTCAAAAATTATTAGTTAAATAGCAAAATTAGCTTAAATATGATTTTTGTGATAAAATGTACCACACAGTAGAATTTATTTTATCTCCGGGAGGGATTAATATGTATATTGATCTTCTTAAAGAGAGAAGAAGTATCAGAAATTATACCGAAGAGGAGATCGAAGGCGAGAAATTACAATCAATTATTCAGGCGGCTTTGCTTTCCCCAACTTCTCGCAATAGTAAGCCCTGGCAGTTTGTTCTTGTAGATGAGGATGAACTTTTACATAAACTAGCTCAATCTAAAGCAGGTGGCTCCTCTTTTGTGGCTGGTGCCGATCTGGCTATCATAGTAGCAGCTGATCCTGAAACAAGTGATGTCTGGATAGAAGATTGCGCTATAGCCGCTACCAACATGCATAACATGGCCTGTGATTTAGGTCTGGGGTCATGCTGGGTTCAGATACGTCGCAGGAATAAACAGGATGGTGAGAGCTCAGAGGAATTTGTGCGTGAGCTGCTGGATATGCCTGCACATTTAAGAATTTCTTGTTTTCTGGCTGTGGGACATCCAGATGAAGATAAAGATGAGTATCAGCTGGAGGATTTACCTTATAACAAAGTACATTACAATTGCTTTGGTCAGGATATACCCGTATAAAGATAATCGGCGGCCTGGTCTGGCCGGCGCCCGGTTTGCTCCTGGTTTATATTTCAGTTAAAATGTGGATTGGAGGCTGGTTAACATGCCTTTAAAAAGAATGCTGGGTATTGTTTTGAGGTTACTCAATAATAACACTTTAACCGCTGAAGAGCTTGCGCGGGAATTCGATGTTTCAGTCAGAACAATATATAAAGATGTGGCTTCTTTAATTGAGGCTGACATTCCCATAATTTCTGACAGAGGTCCCCGGGGTGGATATTCTCTGCTGCAGAGCTTTTATCTGCATAGAGATTATCTTTCACTGGAAGATTTGATCAAATTTTTGAGAAAAATCAATAAAAAAACCGGGGCAGGCAATATAAAAGACCGGGAAGAGGCCATAGAAAAAATTTTTGCCGTAATGCCGGAAAATAGAGGGGAAAATCTGCTGTCTGAAGCAGAATTTAACATCATACCTTCTGGCTATGAAGATTTGCTGTTAAATAAACTGAAAAATTTAACCCGGGCAGTAAATAATGATAAATATCTTAGACTGGCAATATACAAAAGTGATCGGGATAATTTTTTAGACCTGGTAAAACCGGTTGATATCATCTGTTATAATTTTAACTGGTTTATCTCAGTTTACAGCCGCCGGGAAGAAAACTACAGGCTTTACCCGCTCAGTAATGTCGAAAATTATCAAATTTTAGATGAGATCAGCAACAATGATTTTGCAACATCTTTGCCAGATTTTGCAGCGGTTAGGTCAGATGCTGACAGTGTTGACTCGGATATTTGTCAGGATTTAAACGAAAAAGCAGTAAGTTATGAAAAAAATAAAGATATTTCCTGTCATCTTTTGTTTAGCAGAAAAGCAGCTGAGAGAGTTTATAACTTATTTCCAGAAGGAGCTATTATTGAAGATAATGAAAAAGGAATTCTAATAATAACCAGCTGGCCCAATAACATCTGGATCAGGCGAACAATATTGAGCTTTGGCAGTGAGGTTAAAGTGCTTTCACCCTCCTGGCTGGCAGCAGAGATAAAAGCAACTGCCGAGCAAATTGCTTCTCAATACCATGATATCCAGGAGGAAGAACTATGAATAGCTCCGGCTTTTTGTGGTTTGTTCTGACTGCGTCCATAATATTATCTCTGGCTTATAGTGTAGGGGGGCATTTTTTACTCCGGCCTGTAGCTATAGTTGCCGTTATAGGTTTTTTGTTATTAATAATAGTCTCTTTAATTTCACGATTTTGGTGATTTTGCCTAATTTCAAGGAGGGATTTTTTTGATTAATTCTATGGAAAAGATTATTCAACAGGCCAGGCAGCAGGAAACCCAGAATGTGGTGGTTGCTGGGGCTGCCGGCGAAGAGGTGCTGAAATCAGTCAAGAAGGCACAGACAGAAAACATTATCCGGCCTATTCTGGTGGGAGAGGAAGGACAAATTAAAAATATTTCATCCGGGCATAATCTTGCACTGGAGAAAGAGCAGATTGTTCCGGCCAGCTCTACAAAAGAAATATGTCAAAAATCAGTAAGTATGCTTGCTGACGGCAGGGCAGATGTTTTAATGAAAGGTCTGGTTGATACCTCCAAATTGATGAAAGAGGTGCTCAAAAAAGAATATAATCTCCGAACTGAAAGACATATCAGTCATTTAGTTCTGGCGGAGGTTCCGGCTGTAGACAGGTTACTTTTTATAAGTGATGGCGGTATGAATATTAAACCTTCACTGCAGGAAAAAGTGTGTATTGTCCAAAATGCTATAGATGCAGCCCACAAACTAGGATGGCGGGAGCCGCGGGTTGCCGTGCTGGCAGCGGTGGAAAAAACCAAAGAGGCTATGCCTGAAACTCTGGATGCGGCTGTTTTGAGTAAGATGGCAGACCGGGGTCAGATTAGCGGGGGCATAGTAGAGGGGCCTTTTGCTCTGGATAACGCTTTATCAGAGGAGGCGGCCGAAATAAAAGGGCTTACCGGACCTGTAGCCGGCAAAGCAGATATATTAATAACTCCGGAAATTGCTTCCGGCAATTTACTCGGCAAAAGTGTTATTCATCTGGCCGGGGGGCGTTTTGCTGCGCTGCTGGGGGGGACTCGTAAACCAATAGTTGTTACTTCCCGCGCTGATACAGCAGAAGTGAGATTTATCTCTCTGGCAGCTTCTGTAGTTATGGCTTTAACCAATTAAAATTAAGATGGAGTTTAAGGAATTTGAAAATATAATTTACAGTTTACTCGACTTTAGCAAAACCGGGCCAATGAAACCTGCGTTATTTTTCTGACAAGTACTAATATTGCCATTAGTAGTAAAAGTATCTGATAAGCAGGTAAACCATGTTTAGTAAAGAAATAAGTAAAAGGGCGTAAAAAGAATTTTTAATACTTAGATTAGGAAAAATTTAGGTAGAAAATATTATTGTGAATAATATAATTATATAGGTGTTTTTTCCTTGCATTTTGGGTTGATTATATGATATATTTAATTCTGAAGAGGTAATCTTGATTATTTTCCGGCTCTGCAAAATAAATCATTAGTAATAAGTTTGTGATTTTAACTCCTTTAGTTCTCTATTTTATGGGAAAAATAGTCAGTTTGATATTAACAAAGCACCAATTGAAAGCTGAATATTGCTTTATAAGTTTTTTGTGAATGGTTTTACATGAATTGGTTTTCAAGAATCCAATAAAGGATGTGAATATTTATGAAGCTAGCTGTTTCTGGCAAAGGAGGAGTAGGTAAAACCACCATAGCCGCCAGTATAGCCAGATATCTGGAATCTGAAGGTTATCAAGTTTATGCTATCGATAGTGATCCTGATGCAAATTTAGGTGCTATGCTGGGAATTGAGGAAGATATAAAACCTCTGGTTGCGCTGGAGGAGGTTATAAAAGATAAAGTTGGTGAAAAAGGTGGCCTGTACACTTTGAATCCGGATGTTGATGATGTGCTGGATGAATATTCTATCAAGAAAAATAATTTAAACTTCCTCAGAATGGGGGAGGTGAAAAAAGCCAGTTCCTCCTGTTACTGTCCTGAAAATAGTTTTTTGCGTGCCATAATGAACTCACTTGTATTTAAAAGGGATGAAGCAGTAATTCTGGATATGGGGGCAGGTATAGAGCATCTTACCCGGGGTACTTCTGCCGGGGTGGATTTGATGTTAATTATCTGCGAACCCAGCCGCATAAGTGTAGAAACAGCTCATACAATTAAAGATCTGGCCAGAGAAGCTGGTATAGAGAAAATTGGCTTTATAGGCAATAAAATAAGAAGTGAGGAGGAAAAAAAGCAGCTGGAGAAGGAGCTGAATTCAGAACTAATGGGGGTAATCCCCTTCAAAGAGGAACTGCTCTCAGCAGGTTTTACTGCCCAGGCAGAGACCAGTCTTCTAGAAGCAGAGGTGGCTGAGATGTTTTCTGAGCAGGACTTATTACAGAAAGAATGAAATGACTTATCAAGCCTAAAATTAGGAAATAGGAGGTTATCAAATCATGTCAGAAGAGAAAAAAGGCAAAGATACTGATAAGATGACAGATGATAAAGCTTCGCGCGAGGCGCTAGAACATGCTAGAGATAATCAGGTGAGTACGGCCTGGGATAGATATGAACAACAGCAGCCTCAGTGTAATTTTGGTACAGAGGGAATTTGCTGTCGAATTTGTAACATGGGGCCCTGTCGAATAATACCAGGCAGACAGGAAGAAGGTGTGTGTGGTGCTGATGCTGCCACCATAGTAGCCCGTAATTTTGTGCGGATGATTGCCGGAGGTAGCTCTGCTCATTCCGATCATGGTCGGGGAGTAGCTCATACCTTTCTGGAGGCAGCCAAAGGCGAAGCACCGGGTTATGAAATTAAAGACGAAGAGAAACTGATGGAAGTGGCTGAAAGATTCGGTATAGAAGTAGAGGATAGAGATGTAAATGAAATAGCAGTGGAGCTGGGCGAAAAAGCCATGTCCAACTTCAGCCGGCAGGAAGGAGAGCTGGACTTAATCTCTCTTGCTCCGGAGAAGAGACAGGATTTATGGCGGCGCAATGGAGTTGTGCCCCGTGGTATCGATAGAGAAGTGGTAGAAAGCATGCACCGCTCTACCATGGGAGTGGACCAGGATTACAAGAATATTATAAAGCAGGGAACCAGAGCAGCCCTGGCAGACGGCTGGGGAGGTTCTATGATTGCCACTGAGCTTCAGGATATCCTCTTTGGTACTCCCGGTCAGCCAGGAAAAGGTGGAAATAAAGAAGCGGTTGCTTTTGATTCAAATCTGGGTGTGCTAAAAGAAGATGAGGTTAATATTGTTGTACACGGACACGAGCCGCTCATTTCCGAAATGATTGCAATTGCAGCTCAGGAAGATGAAATTCTGGAATATGCTGAAGAAAAAGGTGCGAAAGGTGTAAATATTTCCGGTATCTGCTGTACAGCTAATGAACTCCTGCAGCGGCATGGTATTCCTGTAGCCGGGAACTTCCTGCAGCAGGAGCTGGCTATATCCACTGGTGCAGTTGATATGATGATGGTTGATGTGCAGTGTATCATGCAGTCTCTGGAAAGAATGCTGCCTGATTACCACACCAAAATTGTAACAACTACTGATAAAGCCCGCATGCCCATGGCTGAACACATTGAATTTGATGAGTCGCAGCCTTTAGAGTCAGCCCGGAAAATTTTACGGGAAGCCATAGACAATTACTCCAACAGAGAAGGGGTTACGATTCCAGAGGAATCGGAGAAAGGTCTGGCAGGTTTCTCCCATGAATATATTAAATATATGCTGGGTGGCAGCTACCGCTCTTCTTACTGGCCTCTGAACAGCAATATAAAAGACGGCAAAATAAGAGGAGTCGCCGGGGTAGTTGGCTGTAACAATGCAGCAATGCCACTGGATAAAATGCATGTACCGCTGGTAGAGGAGCTTATAGCTAACAATGTGCTGGTTGTTCAGACAGGATGTGCTGCCATAGCCAGTGCCAAAGCCGGCTTAATGCAGCCTGAGACTGCTCTGGAAAAAGCAGGTGATGGTCTGGCCGAAGTTTGTGAAGCAGTGGGTATTCCTCCTGTTCTGCATGCAGGTGCCTGTGTGGATAATAGCCGGATATTGAATGCTGTTTCCGAAATGGTTAAAGTGGGCCAGGAAAATAGTCGACTTAACATTGGTGACGATATCAGCGAATTACCTGTGGCTGGAGCTGCCCCTGAGTGGATGAGTGAGAAAGCTATCGCTATAGGCCATTATTTTGTCACTTCAGGTGTTTACACTGTTTTTGGTGGTGATTTCCCCACAACAGGTAGTGAAGTATTTTCTGAATATCTATTTGATGGTCTGGAAGAAATTTATGGAGCCACCTGGGACACAGCTGAAGATCCTTCTGAGATGGCCGGTAAGATAATTGATCATATAGACAAAAAACGCGAAGAGCTCGGGATTGGTGAAGGAGCCGAACGTGTACTTTACGATATGGAAATGAGGAGAGAAATGATCGACTAAAAAATAAACATTCAGGATAAAATTAGCCTGTCAATGCAAGGAGGTAAAGTAAATGTCAAAGAAAATTGCATCTGCTGCTATCAGAGGTGCTCATGATATTGCTGAGGAAGCTGAAGAAAAAGTGGAACAGGCTCTGGAAGAATACGGGCCGGAGGCCAAGGTAGAATTTCCCAACACTGCTTTTTATCTGCCGGTATATTATGCTATGACCGGAAATGAAATAGATACTGTTGGTGGTCTGCAGGATGTGCTGGAGGATGTAAGAGACCTCCTTCCCAATGAACCGCGTGATCAGCTGTGGACCCCTTATTTAGGAAACACTCTGGATGCCGGTATGGCTACTCTATTTGCCGACGAGGTAATAGAAGGTCTTAAATATGTAGAAGAGCCAATACCCTATCATATGGAAGAAAATTGTCCCCCGGAAGGTGATGACTTCTGGCTGGGTGCTGCCAATGATAACATGTTCCGCAAAAGAGGTCTGGAATTTGTGGATGGCAGTGCTCCCGGTTTTGCCCATATTGTTGGTGCGGCCCCGGACAGTAAAATTGCAGCCGATATAGCAAAAGAATTGCAGGAGAAAAATCTGTATGTTTTTATGACCGGTTCCAATGATGAAGGAGTTAGTTTTGCGGAACAGCTGCGCGAAGAAGGTGTTCAGATGGGCTGGGATACGCGGCTGGTACCTTTTGGCAAAGATACTACTGCTACTGTGTTTTCTTTAGGGTTCGCTTCACGAGTAGCTATGGCTTTTGGTGGAGTTGAGCCGGGAGATTATCGCCGCAACTTGATCTATAACAAAAATAGAACCTATGCTTTTGTTCTGGCTTTTGGTGAAGTCGATGACCAAAAATATGCCCAGGCAGCCGGCGCTATAAATTATGGTTTTCCCACCATAGCTGATACCGACATTCCCGAAATTTTACCCACTGGTGTCTGCACTTATGAGCATGTTGTGGCTATGCCCAAGCAGACTGAAGAAGAAAATATATATGATGAGATAGTGCAAAAAGCTATAGAGGTCCGCGGTCTGAAAGTTGAAATCGAAGAGGTCCCTGTACCGGTTTCTTATGGGCCAGCTTTTGAGGGGCAGATTATCAGGAAAGAAGATATGCACGTTGAATTTGGAGGTCAGCGCACTCCTTCTTTTGAATATCTACGAATGTATGATGATTCCGATGCAGTTGAAGATGGCAAAGTGACTCTGGAGGGCCCCGATGTTGATGATGTGGAAGCTGGTTCGCAGCTGCCTCTGGGAATAGTGGTAGATGTTTATGGACGAGATATGCAGGAAGATTTTGAACCGGTTATGGAAAGGATGATTCACACCTACTGTAATCAGGCTTCAGGATTGTGGCACAATGGTCAGCGAGATATCAACTGGATAAGAATATCTGAAGAAGCGGTAGAAGAAGGATTCACCATTGAAAATATAGGTGATGTTATCCATGCTCGCCTCCATCAGGAATATGGAGCTGTAGCTGACAAAATTCAGGTGGAGCTTTACACGGAAGAAGAGAAAGTTAAAGAAAAACGGGAGTTAGCCCGGGAAGCATACCGGGAAAGAGATGATAGAATCAGGGAAATGACAGATGAAGAGGTCGATACCTTTTATTCCTGTGTTCTCTGTCAGAGTTTTGCCCCCGATCATGTCTGTATAATTACCCCGGAACGTTCCGGACTCTGTGGTGGTTACACCTGGCTTGATGCCAAGGCCAATTATGAAATTATACCATCCGGTCCCAATCAGCCCGTGAAAAAAGGTGAATGTATCGACGAGGAATATGGGAAATGGAGAGGTGTAAACGAATATCTCAAAGAAGCTTCGCGTGGTAATCTCGAAAGCTTCAGTGCTTATTCCATGATGGATGATCCCATGACTTCCTGTGGGTGTTTCGAATGTATCGCTACTTTAGTGCCTTCTGCCAACGGTGTTATGATAGTTCCCAGAGAATTTGATGGTATGACTCCTGCTGGCATGACCTTCTCTACCATGGCCGGCCAGGTCGGTGGAGGTGTTCAGACTCCGGGATTTGTGGGAATATCCAAACTATATATAACCAGTGATAAGTTTATTTCCGCAGATGGCGGTCATCCACGCATAGTCTGGATGCCCAAAACGTTAAAAGAGGATGTAGGCGAGCTTCTCAACGAAAAAATGGAAGAAGAATATGGCATTGAAAACTTTACAGATATGGTAGCAGATGAGGAAATTGCTACCAGTGAAGAAGAAGTCGTAGAATTTCTGCAGGAAGCTGGACATCCAGCCCTGGAAATGGAGCCAATGATGTAATAAAATAAGATAATTTACAGCGGCCGGTTCTTGCTCCGGCCGCTGCATTCTATTTACAGGAGTAAATTGGGTGAAGTCAAATATATAAATACCAACCAAACAAAACAGGTTAGTAATGGAGGGATGCTAAAAATGGATTTATCGGCAATGGATATTTACGAATTATTACCACAGACTAACTGCAGCAAATGCGGTCATCCTACCTGTCTGGCTTTTGCTATGAAGCTGGCCAACAAACAGGTTTCACTGGATGAATGCCCCGATGTTTCCGAAGAGGCCAAGCAGAAACTTGCCAGTGCTTCGGCGCCTCCTATCAAAGAAGTTGTTTTAAGCCGGGGGGAAAGAGAGGTGCCCCTGGGTAAAGAAACTGTTATGTACCGGCATGAAGAAACCTTCCACAATCAGCCGGGCATCGGTGGTATAATCTGTGATACAGATGAAGAAAGTGAAGTGGAAGAGAAACTGGAACGTTATAATGACCTTACTTATGAACGCATAGGTGAGATAATAGAATTTGAAATGATCGGTATAAAAGAAAAGAGCGGTGATCCCCAACAATTTGCAGGATGTGTGGAAGCTGTGCTGGCAGAAACTGATCGCATACCTGTATTGATGAGTGAACAGCCTGAAGTTATTGAAACTGCTCTGGAAGAAAATGGAGAATTAGCTGAGGAACGACCTCTAATTTATGCTGCCACGTCGGAAAACTGGGAAGATATGGCTGAAATTTCTGCAGATTATGATGTACCTCTGGCAGTAAAAGGTGAAAACCTGGAAGAACTGGCTGAACTCACTCCTGATATTAAAGATGCCGGAGCAGAAGATCTGCTGCTCGACCCTGGAGTCCGTGATCCGCTTGGCGGTTTACAGGAACAGACCCAGATTAGAAGACAGGCTTTAGACGAAAACTTCCGACCTCTGGGCTATCCCACTATAGCCATAGTCAGCAATGATGACCCCCATGAATCTCTGATGGAAGCCTGTACTTACGTATGCAAATATGCCGGTGTGATACTACTGGAGGAAGCACACAAGTGGCAGGCTTTACCTCTGACAGTATTGAGACAGAATATATACACTGATCCTCGGGTTCCACCTACAGTTGAAGCTAAGGTATTTGAAGTTGGCGAAGATCATGATGAAGAGGCTCCGGTTCTAATGACTACAAACTTTGCTCTCACTTACTTCACAGTAGCTTCTGAAGTGGAAACAAGTCGTGTTCCATCCTACATTATCACTGTTGATACTGAAGGCCAATCGGTTTTGACGGCTTATTCCTCGGAAAATTTAACGGCAGAGATTGCTGCTAATGCCCTTAATGACTCAGATCTTGCTGATAAAATTTCTCATAAAGAAGTCATAATTCCCGGGCAAATTGCAGTCATGAGCGGTTCTTTAGAAGTTGAATCCGGCTGGGATGTTGTGGTTGGACCGCGTGAAGCCAGCGGCATTCCTAACTTCTTAAGAGATTATAGCCCTGATGGTGAGAGCTAAATTAATATAAGGTTTTAGGAGGAAAATAAATGCCCTATACAATTGCTGTAGCAGGCAAAGGTGGCACAGGTAAAACCACCATGGCCAGTCTGGTTATATCTGAATTGATAGAAAGAGAAATGGCTCCGGTTTTAGCCATAGATGCTGACCCCAATGCTAATTTAAATGAAAATTTAGGGGTTGATGTCCCGGTTAGCCTGGGTGATATTTTGGCTGAATCCCGGGACAGAAACAATATACCCGCTTCCATGGATAAGAGACGCCACCTGGAATTTCAGATTTCCACTGCCCTGGTCGAAGAAGAAGGATTTGACCTTATGGTCATGGGCAGAACAGAAGGGCCGGGCTGTTACTGCTCGGTAAATGATATTTTACGTTCCTATATGGATGAATTAATGCCCAATTATGATTTTGCGGTTATGGATAATGAGGCCGGTATGGAGCATATTTCACGCCGAACAACAAGAGACATAGACCTGCTTTTGATTATCAGCGATGAAAATCCCATAGGAATTCGCTCGGCCGGTAGAATTTACGAACTGGCCCAGGAACTTGAAATCAACATTGGTTCTGCTCATTTAATCTTAAATCGTGCCCGCAGTGAAGTTCATCCTAAACTCCAGGAGGAAATCGATAAAACTGACCTGGAATTAATAGGCACTGTTCCTGATGATGATCAACTGCTGGATTTTAATCTAGAACAAAAATCGATGCTGGATTTGCCTGCAGATACTGAAGCAAAACAGGCATTATCGCAAATAATGGATGAACTGCTGCCATGAAATTAACAATAGTATTCCAGGATACCAATCGCGGCTGGAGTAAAAGGATGGCCACTTTTTTGCGAGAAAATTCACCTGAATCCTGGCAGTTAAATCTGCAGGAGTTTCCGGTGGTCAACTTACCTGTAATTGATGAACCTAATAAATTTCTACCGGATGAAATGGAAGAAGGAGAGCTATTAATTGTACTGGCAGAAACCAGTGCCTGTGGGCAGTTAATTCCGGAGCTTGCTGAGAAAGCGGGGGTTCAGGCTGTCATTGCTCCCGTAGATTTTGAAAAAGGATTGCCTTCCGGACTACAAAGGCAGATCAAAGATCGTCTGGAAGACCTGGGAATTGATTTTGCCCTGCCCGAACCATTCTGTTCCTTGACAGAAACAGGTTATGATAATGAAAAAATCAGAGAATTTGCCTCCTGGTTTGGTAGACCAATTCTCAATTTTGTATGTGAAGAGGGTGAGCTCAAAAAAATCGTGGTTGAACGCAGTTCTCCCTGCGGAGGCACACATTTTGTAGCCGAAGAGTTAAAGGGAATTGATATTGACAGAGCCTCACAGAAAGCTGGTCTGGCTCATCAATACTATCCCTGTATGGCTTCTGTTGATATTATTCATAGATCGGCTCATATTACCGAAGCAGCGGTAAAGAGAGCCCGTAAAAATTGTAGAGAAAAAGACAAATCAGTCAAATCCACTTCTTAGGGGGGATAAATCGTGGCTTTAGAAAGAGTCCAAAAAAGCTTTTCCAATCAAATTAATACTGTAACCATAGGAAAAGGTGACAACGCTGTAAAAGTGGGTGGACATGATGGTCTGCCTTTTATGTACGAAGAAGCAGAAAATCCCAATCCACCTGTTATTGCTATGGATGTTTTTGATCAGGTACCAGAGCGCTGGACTGATATTTATAAAGAGTCTATAGGTCAGGATGTGCTGGATAATCCTGTTGACTGGGCTAAAAAAGCTGAAGAAATAGGAGCTGATCTGGTATCACTGCGTTTTACTCAACATGCTGTAGAAGAAGATCCGGCCAGTCCGGAAGAATGCGTGGAAATAGCAACTGCTGTTAATGAAGCAATAGATCTTCCGCTTGTTATCTGGGGTAGTGGAGATGAAGAACCTGATAATGAGATGTTCCCGGAGGTTAGCCAGGCTTTAGCAGGTGAACAGTGTCTAATTGGTTCAGTGACAGAAGATAATTATAAAACTATTGCTGCTACAGCCATCGCTGATGGACATAATATTATTGGTGAATCCCCAATTGACATCAATATTTGTAAACAGGTTAATATTTTGCTGTCAGATATGGGTTTTCCCACTGACAAAATTGTTATATTTACCACCAATGGTCCTCTGGGTTATGGTATAGAATATGCCTACAGTATCATGGAAAGAACCCGAACCGCTTCTTTAGGTGGAGACAAAATGATGGCCATGCCTATAATTGCTGATATCGGCCCTGAATCACAAAGAGCTAAAGAGGTTAAGGTTTCTGCTGAAGAAGAGCCCAGCTGGGGCAGTCAGGCCGAAAGAACTATCGGCTGGGAAACTTCTACAGCAGTGGCTTATCTGCAGGCTGGAGCTGATATACTTACCATGGCTAATCCCGATGCTATCGAATATCTGCAGAGTTATATAAATAAAATGACTCCAGATCAACAGTAGTTTCAGGTGCAGGATTATCATAAAATGGGGAGGTATAAATAAATGAATATTATAGGGGAAAGAATCAATGGACAGTTTACTGATGTAGAAGAAGCAATTCAAAATAAGGACAAAGAGGTAATCCAGGAACTGGCTAAAGAGCAGGTGAAATGTGGGGCAGATTATCTTGATGTAAATGTAGGCACTTCTGTTCCCTCACATGAGAGAGAAGAGGCCATGCTGTGGTTGATAGATTCTGTCCAGGAAGCTGTCGATGCACCACTTTGCCTGGACAGCCCCAGACAACCGGTCATAGAAGCCGGGCTGGAAAGGGTTGAAAAGCCACCAATAATCAATTCCTGTCAGGCCGACCTGGAAGAGCTGGAAACTTATATGAATATGGCTATGGAGTATGATGCTGGTTTAATTGCTTTAACCATGGATAAAGATGGTGTGCCCAATGATGCCGATAAAAGAGTTGCTCTGGCCGGCAATATTGTTATGAAGGCAAGAGAGCTAGATTTTAACTTTGATAATTTATATATCGATCCCATAGTTCTGCCTGTAAGCGCTACTCAGACTCAGCCAGGATTTTTGCTGGAAGCCATGCAGCAGATGCAGAATCTATCTGATCCTCTTCCTCATTTCAATGTGGGGCTCAGCAATATTTCTTCTAACACCAAGGAAAATGAGCTCATTAACCGCACATATATGGTTATGTGTATAGCCCATGGTGTTGATACTGCCATAGTAAATCCCATGGATGAAGAGCTTATGGATGCTATTATCACTGCTGAGATACTCCTCAATAAGCATATTTATAATGACGATTATCTGAGCGCTTACCGCAGCAGCAAATAAAACATAAATAATTCTGACCGCTTGTAAAAATCGTATTTACAAATTATAATTTAGAAATCAGTTGAACCATTTATAAACCCCGGTATACCCGTCTGGATCTTTGTATGGGTATACCGGTAAACTTTTATTACTTTAAACTAATCTGTCTCAAGAAAGGGGATGGAAACATGGGAGAGAAATGTCAAATAAATATTTCTCCCGGGGAAAAATCTTTGACCAGTTCTTCAGGCGAAAATCTTTTTGAAGTCCTGCAGGATGCCGGTATTAAGCTGCGAGCTGAGTGTGGTGGGGAAGGTACATGTGGAAATTGTCTGGTTAAAATTTCTGACCCTGATAATTTTAGTTATCAAGGAGGTAAAGTGCTGGATAAAGAGCGCCGGGAAAAGGGTTATTATCTGGCCTGTCAGATAATAATTGAAGGTGATCTGGAAATAAAAATACCCGGGTCTTCTCTGATCTCAGGTCAGCAAATATTGCTGACAGGTGAAGATGAGGAAGAATATATAGAACATACTCTGGATAGAGAGCTGGAAGTAGAACTCGCCCCCTTATATAGAAGAGATTTCATTGAAATCACCCCTCCTTCTTTGCAGGATAATACCAGTGACCTCGAGCGTCTTAGACGGGAATTATCACAACAAAAACAGGAAGCCAGATATACTATTTCTCGCTCTACCCTCGGTGAACTGGCTGACGGGCTGCGGGATAACGACTGGGAAATTAATGTAGATACCGCTGACCACTTTTCGCATAGACATATAATATCAATATCGGGTGAAAAGGAGGAAAAATATTATGGACTGGCTGTGGATATTGGCACCACAACTGTAGTTGCTTCTCTGCTGGACCCGGTGGCAGGAAAAGAAGTGGCCCGGGCGGGTGAATATAATCATCAGTCCCGCCATGGAGATGATGTGATTGCCAGAATTAATTTTGCCAGCAAAAATGAAAATGGAGTAGAAAAGGTCCATAAAGCAGTCATTAATACCATTAACGAGCTGATTAGTAATGTAATTGAACAGGCTGGTATCAGCTCCGAACAAATTAAGTATATGCTAACCGCCGGAAATACCACCATGATGCACACTCTTTATGGTATTGACCCCAATCATATCAGGCATTCTCCTTTTACTCCCACCTTCTCTCAGGCCCCACCTTTAACAGCAGAGGAGATTGGCCTGCAAATATATTCTCAGGCACCGGTATATAGCTTTTCGGCTATTGGCAGTTTTGTAGGCGGAGATATAATTTCCGGAGTTTTAGCAACCCGTTTATTCGAACAGGATGAGCTTACCATGCTGATTGACATTGGAACCAATGGAGAAGTTGTGGTGGGGAATAGTGATTTTCTTATAGCATGTTCGGCTTCTGCCGGTCCTGCCTTTGAGGGGGGAGGCATAACACACGGGGTAAGAGCTCTGGAAGGGGCCATTGAACAGATACGTTTTGCCGCCGGTAATGAACCTCTGGTTAGCACCATAGAAGATGAGGCTCCCATAGGTATTTGCGGGACAGGATTAATCGATCTCTTAGCTACAATGCAAAAAGAAGGTATCATAAATAGGTCTGGTCGTTATAATGCAGAATTAGAAACTGATAGGTTGAGAGAGCGAACCGAGGATAACAAAGAATTTGTTTTGGTGTGGAAAGAAGAAGCGGGTCTGGAAGAGGATATTGTTTTAACCGAGCATGACATTAAACACATCTTGCGTTCAAAGGCCGCCATTTATGCGGCAGTAAAGATAATCCTTGATAGTTTATCATTTACGGAAGAAATGATTCAACAGGTTTTTGTGGCTGGAGGTTTTGGCAATTATCTCAACGTAGAATCAGCAGTGAGACTGGGATTATTTCCTGACCTGGACAGAGAAAAATTCAAGTTTGTAGGTAATAGTTCTCTGCAGGGAGCTCGCCGGGCTGTATTATCTGCGGAAGAATATAAAAAATCACGGGAAATAGCGCAGGAGATGACCTATCTGGAACTAAGTTCGGAGGAATACAGCGGTGATTTTATGGATGAATTTGTAGCCGCTCAGTTTATTCCCCATACAGACTTATCGCTGTTTCCTGGTATTTAAGCAAGTATCGGTTATTCAGGTGAAGGAGGTTAGAAAAAGTGAAAGATATATTTGTGGCGGCAACGGGACAGGACCGCGGGAAAACCTCTTTTTCGGTAGGTTTTTTGTCGCTATTAAAAAACAAAGTGGGCAATGTGGGATATATGAAACCTGTAGGCAATCGGTTTATTACTACGGAAGATGGGCTCAGAGTTGATGAGGATGTAAAACTAATCGATTCAATCTATAATTTTGAGGACAATTTAAAAGATGTGAGCCCGGTTATTCTCGATAGTTCCTTTGTTCGCCACTGCATAGATGCTGATTGTCGTCAGGAATTAGAACAGCAAATTATGGTTGCCTATGATAGATTGAGACAGGGAAGAGATATGCTGGTAATCGAAGGTTCCGGGCAGACAAGTGTGGGAGAGGTGGTAAATCTGTCCAATGCCCGGGTGGCAGAGATGCTTGGCAGTAAGGTTATTATTCTGGCTGAAGGGGGAATCGGTAATACTGTCGATAACGTTATGCTGAATGTGAATTTTCTGCGGCAGTTTGATGTAGAAATCATGGGAGTTGTAATCAATAAAGTATTTAAAAGCAAAATTGATCAGATAAGAGAAAAAACCGGCAAAGCTTTAAATCAACGAGGTCTGGAAGTGCTGGGTATTCTTCCCTATGAATCCATGTTAACTTATCCTACTCTTGCTCACATTCTGGATAATTTTTCTAACTTTGAACCTTATACTCATGTTGGTAAAACAGTGCGAAGCCGCAATATTAGTCGTATAGTAGTAGGGGCTATGACTCCTCGCGAAGCTTTAAAATATCTTCAGGGCAATGAACTTTTGATAACCGGTGGAGATCGTGAGGATATGATGGTTTCGGCTCTCTGCCGGACTGCTATTCATCTACAGTCCGGGCGTGGTGGCAGTGTTTCTGGTATAATTGCCACCGGAGGACTTAAGCCTCACGAATCATTGATTGAGACGGCGGAAAATTTAGGAATTTTGGTTCTGGGGGCAGATGAAGATACCTTTACAGTAGCCAGTCGTATCAAGGATATGACAGTTAAAATGCGGCCCAATGATCAGGAAAAAATTGATAAAACCAAAGAAATCATAAGCGAAAATATTCAGCTCGATAAAATTATGGCTGCACTGGAATAGAAGGTTCAATAAGTAAATATACCGTTTAAAACATGTTATCCAGTCTCAAGCTGGCTGACTTAATTAGCTCAAGATTATTATTAGGGAGGCAAAAATAAAAATGGGTTCTAGATGGGATTTATCTGATTTATATGAAAGTTTTGCAGATCCAGCTTTTTTACAGGATCGTAAGACTTTAGAGTCAATAATTGCTAAGCTGGAGAACTGGCAGGAGCCAGATCCTGCTCAATCTGTATCAGGAACGGAAGATTTTCTGCAGCTGCTGAAAAAATTTCACAGTTATTATACCAATCTTATGGCCTTTGCCCGCTTGAAGCTCAGTGTGGAAGCTCAGAATGATCAGGCAGAAAAAACTGTGGAAAAACTGGAAAAATTAAATACTCGTTTGACCGGTCCAAAGGTTAAATTTCAAAGGTGGTTGCAGGAACAGGACATAGAAAGCTTGAAAAGTAAGTCAGATATGATATCTGAGCATGAGTTTATTTTAAAAGAGCTTCAGGAAAAAAGTGAATATCTGCTGTCAGAAGATGAGGAGGTTCTTGTATCCGAGCTTAAGCGCACCGGCTCATCGGCCTGGGCCAGACTCCAGCAAAAATTAACTTCTACATTAATGGTTTCCATAACTGTAGAAGGAGAAGAAAAAGAACTACCTCTTTCGGTGGTGAGAAATTTCGCTTACAAGGAAGACCCGGAACTGCGTCAAAAAGGATATAGAGCGGAACTAAATGCTTATGAAAAGATTGATGATTCAGTAGCCGCAGCTTTGAATGGAATTAAAGGCGAAGTTATAACCATGGTGGAAAAAAGAGGGTATGAATCACCTCTGCAAAAGACTCTGTTAGACTCGCGCATGGAACAGGAAACTCTGGACGCTATGCTGGAATCCATGAAAGAGTTTTTGCCGGTCTTTCAAAAATATTATAGAGCCAAAGGGGAGCTTTTAGGCCATGAAGAAGGATTGCCTTTTTACGATTTATTTGCTCCAGTAGGAGAGGCAGATATGGAATTTAGCTTTACAGAGGCGAAAAACTTCATTTTGGATAATGTAGGACAATTTAGCAGCAGCATGGCTGATTTATTCCGGCAGGCCTTTCAAGAAAACTGGATAGATGCTGAGCCCCGGGAGGGGAAAAGAGGTGGTGCTTTTTGTTATAATATACATCCGCTGGGGGAAAGCAGAGTATTGAGTAATTTTAGCGGGAGTTTTAGTGATATGACAACACTGGCCCATGAACTGGGACATGCTTATCATGGACATTGCCTTAAAGATGAAAGTATCCTCAACTCCAGTTATCCTATGCCCCTGGCAGAGACAGCTTCAATTTTCAGCGAAACTGTAGTTATCAATGCGGCCCTGGAAGAAGCTGACGCGGAACAGACTCTGGCAATTTTGCAGAATCGTCTTGATCAAGCGGGCCAGGTCATTGTAGATATCTACAGCCGCTTTTTATTTGAAAGCTGGCTGTTTGAAAATAGAGATCAGGCTTCTCTGTCAGTAGATGAATTAAAAGAGCTCATGCAGAAGGCTCAAATAGAGGCTTATGGGCCCGGACTTGACTCTGATTATTTACATCCCTATTTATGGCTAAATAAACCTCATTATTATTCAGCAGGCAATAATTATTATAATTTCCCTTATGCCTTCGGCTTATTATTTGGACTGGGGGTATATTCTCAATATCTGCAGGAGGAAAGCCAGAAATTTTTAGATAGATATGACGAACTTCTGAAAGCCACCGGAAGTAAAAAGGTAGCTGATGTGGCGGCTATGGCTGATATTGATGTTAGAAAAAGAGATTTTTGGGAAAATTCCCTGGAAATTATCGAGGAAGATATTGAAAGTTTCGTAAAACTGGCAGATCAGAGAAAATAAGCCGGCAGCAGAGCAGAAAAAAACAAAACCAGCTCAGAAATCTCTGTAGAGAAGACTTCATAGGCCAGAGATAAAACTGAGCTGGTTAATTTTTTAGTGACTTGAATTTTGGTAAGGCAGCAATCTATTAAATTTTATTAAAAAGAGAGTCTGGAGAAAAAGGAGAAAATGTTTTAAATGTGAGTGCATATCAAAATATATTTAAAACACCGGCCACTCTTCCTCTCCAACTCGGTCTACATTATTCTGGTGTTCAGGATCCTGACGGCCATTATTATGCAGTTTGCTGTTGTTGAAATGCAGACAGATGTGTCCGGGGAAATTATTGTTTTGAATTTGCTGTCCTCCATGGGGAGTACCATTGATGGAACCGGCGATAAGATGACGACCTATATGAACAACAACTGCCCTTCTATCCCAGCTCCAGCTGCCACCATAAATCCTTCTCAGAATCTGGGTATCACGGGAAGTAAGGGGCTCTACATCAGCGTGATTGGTTCCTCCATAACGCTTTACTTCAAAGCTCAAGCCGGTTTTCACATCCGTAATAATTGCTCTGTCATTGCGGGGGAACATGGGGTCAACTGTATTCCACCAATCCATTTCTTTCACTTCGGCTGAAATTGCCTGGCCTGCTCCAGGTATCTGTAAATTATCTCCTGCCCTAATGTTGTGAGAATTAAGATTGTTAAGCGATTTTATCTGATCCACCGTGGTATCAAACCGACTGGCCAGTTCCCATAGCGTATCTCCTTGACGGACGGTATATCGACTAATTTCACCATTGTCAGCAACTAAGTTTTCCCAGGTTTTGGGTCCCAGCACTCCATCTACCTGCAGTCCCGCTGCTTTTTGGAACTTAATTACAGCCAATTCCATCTGATGCCCGAACATACCGTCGATTTCTGACTGATAAAAACCATGAGTTTTTAAAAGCTGCTGGGCTTCTTTTACATTTTCCCCTCTGTCACCACTGCGCAAAACTGGTCGGTCGGCAGAAGATTGTTGTGTATCAATTTCTTCTTCAGTTCCGGCGGCAGATTCGCCAGCTGCATCTTTTACAACCTGCTCTTCCCGGGCTGTTTCTTCTGGCTCTTCTTCACTTTTTTGTCTTTCCTCCACTTCATCTACTTCAGAAGTCTCCTGTTCAGCTTCTTCTCTGGCCTCTTCTACTTCAGAAGCAGCGAAATTCAAACTGTCTTTCGGGGTTTCATACTGCAGCAGATATTCCCAGGTTTGCTGTCCAATTATTCCGCTGGGATCGATATCCTGCTCCCGCTGAAAATCCTTTACCGCCTGTTCAGTTAAAGAACGAAAAAGGCCGGTGGGAGAGACGCGCAAAAAATCCTGTTGATGCAGTATGTATTGTGCTAAAATAACTTCCGGTCCGCGAGAATATAATTTCAAATCTGAGTAAGTTTCTTTTCTTCCTTCGGAAATTTCTAAAGCTGAGATAGTTTCCGGGCCAGCTGCACCATCCGGTGATAATGCAGCTGCATCCTGAAATTGTTCTACAGCTCTCTGGGTCTGTTCGCCAAAAAATCCTGTTTTTGAACCGTCATAAAAGTCCAGTTCACTTAATCTCTGCTGTAATCTTTCGATTTCTTCTCCCTCTTCACCCAGACGGAAAAGGGTATCTGCTCTAACAGAACTACCACAGATAAGGGTAGTAACACTTACAACTAAAAGGCAGATGGAAAGTATTAGAACTTTTTTTCCTGTTTTGTTATTGTGCGAAAAATATTTAACTTTGTTGTCAATCAATGTAATTATCACCCGCTGTTATCATTATTTTATTGCTCTAAAATATTACGTAAATTTTCATTTCGCTCGTATAAATCATCATGATAGGTTATTTGACCGGTTTCTGAATCGGGAATCGCGGTAAAATAAGTCAGATAAATATCTACAGGCTCTGGCAAATTCACCTGAGTTTCATCTCTGTTTTCAATTTTTTCCTGGATTCTATCTCTATCCCACTCCTGATCTTCGCGCAGCAGGTAATATGTTAATTCCAGAGGTTTTTCTAATCTTATACAACCGGAACTGTAGGCTCTAATATTTTCTGCAAAAAGATGCCGGTCTGGTGTATCATGCAGATATATCTGCTGCTGGTTGGGAAATCTAAAAATAACTCTGCCCAGGGCATTTGCTGGACCTGCATCCTGCCACAGATAATAAGGAAAATTATCCTTATTTTTTTCTTCCCAGTTGATCTCATCAGGGTCAACTTCTCGATATCTTTCTCCATCGTGTTCATACACTCTAAAGTTTCTTTGGTCCAGATAGCTCTGATCTTCTTTGATTTCAGGTAGATGGTCCTGCACTGCGATAGAGTTTGGTATATACCAGCGGGGACTCAACACCAGATGTGTTAAGCGGCTATTAATGTTCGGGGTAGGTCTTTCAGGCGTCCCCACTACAGTTTTCATTTCCATTATAATTTCGTTGTTTTCAAAGAATTTCAGATTAAATGATGGCTGATTTACTAAGATGTGCTCTTCACCCAGGTTTCTGGGCAGCCATCGCCAGCGTTCCAGATTGACAATTAATTCAGTAATCTCCTGTGTATGATCTTCTGTTTCAATCTTTGTTCTCAATTCCTGTTTTAACTGCCAGTAATAAGGATGCTGTGACTGGATGTTTTGCAGGGCCGGATAGAAAGCTTCTTGCTCAGCTATAACCTCCAGTAATTCCCTTAATTCTGCTTCCAGCTCTGTGGGGATGGACTTATTTTGCAAACTGTTTTCTTTCAGCTGTCCGGAAGCCAGATCGGCAGCCATCTCAAAGAAACCTTCAGACATTTTTAATTCCAGCTGGGCCAGGCGCGAAGGATCAATTTCCCCAATATCCTGGTTGCGCATCGACAGCCAGATGCCGTTAATATCATTCAAGTTATAATCATCTACAGTCAAACCACGTTTTTTTCTCTGACTAATTAAAGAGTAAAGCTTTTCCCCCAGGGGGGAAAGTTCATTTCCATCCAGCCAGATAATTTCATAATCTCGCTGCCGGTAAAACTCAGTTAATATGTTAGCTTTATTCATGGTTTGGGCTTTTGGGGCAATTAGCTTCTCAGCTCTGTTAATAATTTCAGTTGTTTCTGCAGCAGCATTACTGCCGGGCTGAAGCAAAAAGAAGGCTCCCGCGACTAATATTACCATAAATAATGGTTTGAGTTTGTGCAAAAATAAAGTAAAAATTTCTAACAAACCTGATTACCACCTTTTAAATTCTTTTAGTATAATCGATTATATATACTACCATATAATATGATATCACAATTAATTACTGATGTGAAGCCGATACCGGGATAATTTTAAGTAATTTTACCCGATTTTTATTTTTAAAATAAAAAACCCCTGCATTTTTCAGCAGGGGTTAAAATCTATATTGCCATAAAGTTTTTGGTGTTTTGTAGTTTTTAAAGTCATTTGTTTTACGAAAGAGATTCCCGAATTAACTATGATTTTTCTAAACTGAAAAAATCAATTATGATGCTCTTCAGTCTTGGGATCAAGAGCATCCCGTAGTCCATCGCCCACCAGATTTAGTGAAAGAACGGTGATCACGATAGATATACCGGAGAAAGTTACCGGGAAATGATTGACGCGGATAAACTGGCGAGCCTGAGCGATCATTCTGCCCCATTCTGGAGTGGGAGGTTGGACGCCCAGTCCCAAAAAACTGAGTCCGGCTGCAATAATTATGGAGCTGGCCATATAGAGTGTGGCCTGAACTATTACCGGATTTATGGAATTGGGTATGATATGTTTGAAGATAATACGCATATCAGAACTGCCCAGAGCACGGGCTGACAGGATATATTCCTGTTCGATGACCCCGAGCACTGCGCCTCTTATTAGACGGGCAAATCGAGGTATGAAGGCTATACCCACCGCCACCATTAAATACCAGATATTGGTTCCCAGAGCAGCCACTATGGCTAGAGCCAGGAGCATTGAAGGTAGCGATAGGAGCACATCCATGGTGCGCATTATCACACTGTCGATTTTCCCTCCATAATAGCCGGCGATAATGCCCAGGCTGCATCCGAATAGTATTCCTATTCCTACGGTTATAAATCCAATATTAAGCGATATGCGAGAACCGTAAATTATACGGGAAAGCACATCACGCCCAAAGCGGTCGGTTCCCAGAGGATGTTCTGAGCTCGGACTTTCCAGCCGTCTGGTCATATCCTGTTCTATGGGATTATGTGGTGCTATAAAAGGAGCAAATATTGCCGACAGGACAATAATAGTTAATATGATGAGTCCCACAACCGCTTTGCGGTTATAGCTGAAGCGCTTTTTGATGACCTGCCAGCGGGTCTCCCGTTCTTTTTGAAACTCCTGTTGAACCTGCCTCTTGTTCTTCGAATTATTGTTACTCATCATTTACTCTCCTTTTTCAGCTTCTTGAAGTAGAGTATATCATTCATATTTTGTCTGCAGTCGTGGATCGAGATAAGCGTACATAAAGTCCACAAAAGTGTTTGCCAGGGCATAGGATAAAGCGAAGATCAGGATAGAGCCCTGTACAAGTGGGAAATCATTTGCTCTAATAGCATCAACTATCAGCCTGCCCATACCCGGCCAGGCGAAGACGGTCTCTGTTAGAACAGCTCCGGCCAGAAGTCGGCCAAACTGCAGTCCCATGATTGTCACTACCGGTATCAGAGCATTGCGCAGAGCATGCTTATATATTACAACTCTCTCTGCCACACCTTTAGCCCGGGCTGTTCTCACATAATCTTCCTGAAGCACATCGAGCATGCTGGATCGTGTTATACGAGTTATCGTGGCTGTTGTTACCGAAGCCAGTGCTATTGTTGGCAGAATGAAATTTCTTATATCCCATTGCATTCCTGAAGAGGGCAGCCAGCCCAGTATGACAGAAAAAAGCAGTATGAGCATTATGCCGGTCCAGAACACGGGCATTCCTACAGCAGTAAAGGTTATCCCTGTCAGAATATTATCCAGCCACGAATTTGGTTTGGCTGCCGATATCACCCCGGCGGGTATTCCCACCGAGATCGCCACCACAGCCGCAGCCAGCCCTAGAGAAAGTGTATTGGGGAGCCTCTGCCATATTTCATTGGCTACCGGCCTTCGAGAACGCAATGATCTGCCCAGGTCTCCACGGATTACATCACTGGCCCAGTTCACATACTGTACGGGTAGAGGTTGGTGGAGCCCCATTTCTCTTCTCAAATCCTCCAGCTGCTCTTGCGGAGCTCTCTCTCCCAGCATAAGGAGAGCCGGGTCACCCGGTGTGATGTGCATCAGCATGAATACCAGTATTGATACTCCTATGAGTACTGGTATCAGTGCCAGCAGTCTCTTTATCATGTACTTCCACATACAGTTCTGCCACCTTTCTTAGAATTTTGTCAGAATTTAAGGAGTCTTTCAGACTGATATTTTTACGAGACGTCGTACAAAAAGAATGAAAATATAAATTAAGCGATAGGCAGCACCGGGCCGCCTATCGCCGAGATTCCATTTTCCCATCTGGCATTTATTTTTCCAGGATTCGATACATCACTTCCGTTTAAAGCGTTTAAAGTGTTACATCAGTGAGATCGTGATGACCGGCAGGATGTGGTACAAAACCTTCCACATAATCTCTGGCGGCATCAACATCTTCTGCGTGACGGATAAAAATCCAGGGAGCCTGATCTCTGATGATCTCCTGGGCACCATGATAGGCATCGAGTCTGATATCTTCATCTGCATTTTGCCTTCCTACGTCCAGACGCTCATCCAGTTCCGGATGTTCGAAGAAAGTTCTGTTGCCGGGATCTCCGAAATACTCGCTGTGGAAGAGTGAATAGAGACCATAATCAGCATCTCCAGTTACGGATACCCAGCCGAGCATGAACATTTCATGTTCACCGGCACCGGTTCTCTCCAGATAGTCACCCCAGTCGAGCACGTTTACCTCTACATCTATGCCAAGCTGGGCTAGCTGATCCTGAACAATCTCTGCAGTTTGAATGCGCTGGGGATTATCGTTGACGTAGAAGGTGGTCTCAAAACCATCTTCATAGCCGGCTTCGGCCATGAGCTCTTGAGCTCGTTCAACATCGTGCCCATAAGGCTCCAGGTCAGGATGGGCACCCCATACCATGTCTGAGATCGGACCTGCAGCGGGAACGCCCTGGCCTTCATAGACAGCATCTATTATGGTGTCAACATCTACAGCGTAATTTATGGCTCTTCTGACTTCGACCTGATCATAGGGTTCTTCCTGCACATTAAAGCCGATGTAGTCTGTACCGAGTGCGGCATACTTAAATACATTGACTTCCGGATCTTCAACAAGTCTCTCCTCGTCGATGGGGGAGATATCATAGGCTATATCTACACCTGCTGTTTCTACCTCGATGGCCCGCACAGTGTCTTCAGGTATAGCTCTGAATCTAATCCGTTCAACATTTGCGTTATCGCCCCAGTAATCATCATTTCTGACGAGATCGACGTAATCGCCTGTAGCCCAGTCATCAAATTCGTAAGGGCCTGTGCCAATGGCATCGAGAGTACCATAATCTTCACCCAGCTCTTCAGTGGCGGTCTCATTAAGTATTCCTGTTACAGGATGAGCCAGGTGCTGGAGAATAGGTACAAAAGGAATCTCTAGATGAAGCCTAACGGTGTAATCATCAACAACTTCTGTTTCTTCTACCTGATCGAGAAGGAAGGCTGCAACTGCTGGATCCTCGGGGTCGACCATGCGATCAAAGGTGTACTTAACGTCATGTGCTGTTAGCTCTTCACCGTTGTGGAATTCAACATCCTCTCTCAAATAGAATTCCCAGGTGGTGTCATCTACCTGTTCCCAGTCTTCTGCCAGACCGGGGTGAAGCTCCATTTCTTCATCCATATGAATTAAAGTATCATAGATTTGAGCTCTTATCTGTGAGGTCGGCTGATCATTTTCACCGTGAGGATCAAGTGTGGTCCGGGTAGCACCCTGAGCAACAATCAGCTCATCATCTTCAGCCATAGCCGGATTACCAATTAAGGTGACAGCAATAGCTATAACCAGTGCGCCTAATAAAAATTTTCTAATCATTTTTTCCCTCCTCTTTTTGATGGGATAATCCTTTATTTTGTTGATATGGTGAGTTATAAAAACTCTCTTTTTTCCCATCAATACATATTATAACACACCCCTATTTTAATTTCCAATTTAAGTTCAAAAAATTTAGGCAAAATTTGAATAAATTTACTTCAAAAACTTAATTCAAATTTATAGATGTGCAATTTTTGCGTTTATTAGCAACTGTACATTATAATTAAAGTAACTCCAAAATCATTGTAAATCTTATAAGCAGTTGTAATTTTAAGCAAATAAAACTGAAGGAGGTCCTAACATGCAGAGCAAACCGGCAGAAGAGAATTTTAAAAAAGCGGTTGAAATCATAAAGAGAGCAGAATATCTGGTCGCTTTTACAGGAGCGGGCGTGTCAGCTGAAAGCGGGGTGCCGACATATCGAGGTCCGGACGGTCTCTGGAATAAATATGATCCGGAAAAAACAGCAACATTGAGTGCTTTTAAAGATGATCCCGATAAATTCTGGAATTTCATCAGGGATATGGCAGTTGCCGGTGATATTTCTCCCAATCCGGCCCATCAGATTCTGGCAGACTGGGAGGAAAATAATAGGTTGCAGGCTATAATTACACAAAATATTGATCTGCTTCATCAGCAGGCCGGCAGTGAAAATGTTCTGGAGCTGCATGGCTCGCTGCAGAGAGCTCATTGTCAGGACTGTGAACAGAAATACAGCTGGCAGTGGATTGAAAACAGGCTGCAAAAAAATCGGATTCCTGTCTGCCAGAACTGCGGCAGCAAAAAAATTAAGCCAGATGTAGTTTTCTTCGGGGAAATGCTTCCACAGGATACTATACGAGCGGCTGAACAGGAAGCAAGAAAATGTGATGTGATGCTGGTCATAGGTTCTTCTCTGGCCGTTCATCCTGCAGCTTCTTTGCCCGCCCGAGCCCGCCAGTCCGGGGCTGAATTAATTTATATCAATACGGATAGAGGTGAGCGTCCGGAGCTATTTGAAGTTATTTTACCGGGAAAAGCGGGAGAAGTGCTGCCGGCACTGCAGGAAAAGCTGAAAAATTAGCCCGAACAAATTCGAACAAAAGTTTGCAATATCCGGCTATATTTGTTAATATTACCCTATAATCTCATTTCAGGGGGAATAAAATATGGGTCGGGGTAAGAAAAAGTGGATTTCACTGCAGTTGATCAGACATAAAAAAGGGCTGGAAGAAATCAAACAGAAGAAAATTAAAAGGAAAGAAACTGGAGAGGATAGTGATTATTCAAATGCGGACCTGCAGCAGCTGAAACACAGGTTAAATTATGCCTGGAAAAATGGGCGAAAGATTGCTATTATCTATCTTAAGGACGGAAAAAAGACCAAATGTGAAAGCAAAATTGAAATGCTGCGTCCCGAAAAACCCCGGATAATTTTAAAAAACGGTAACCGCCTGAATGTGGACGCTGTTTTGCAGCTCAAAATTTTAGATTGAAATTATTAAACATTTACTTGACTGGAGCAAAGTTTTTTTATATTATAAGATAAACTTGAATGTAAAATACTGGCAGTCGGGGGAGTCAAGATGAGTGTACTGGAGATGAAAGATGTCACTTTTGCCTATGATAGAGATGCAGTAATAGAGGAAGTGAATTTTTCTCTTGCAGAAGGGGATTTCGCTGCTTTTATCGGACCTAATGGTTCCGGGAAAAGCACAGTAATTAAAATGCTGCTGGGGCAGCTTGAACCTGACCGGGGAGAAGTAAAGATTTTGGGTAAACCCGTCAAAAAAATTAATGACTGGACTAAAGTCGGGTATATTTCCCAGCAGGTAAGAGAATTTAACCAGAGTTTCCCGGCTACAGTTCGGGAAGTTGTAGGTAGCAATCTGTACAGTGACATGGGCTTTTTTCATTTTCTCAATAAAAATCTGGAGGCTAAAATCAAATCTGCCCTGCAGCTGGTAGAGATGGAAGAGTTTGCTGACCGTTTAATTGGCAATCTCTCCGGAGGGCAGCAGCAGCGGGTTTTTATAGCCCGGATGATGGTTAATGACCCTGATTTAATATTTCTGGATGAACCACTTTCCGGAGTGGATATAACTACCCAGGATGAATTCTATCATATTATAGGGGATATAAATGAAAGACTGGACAAAACTGTAGTCATGGTATCCCATGATGTTAATTTAATCAGCAGTAAAGCAAATTTTGTGGTGTGTTTTGAATCGGGAAATGTACATTTACATTCTGCTGATGAGTTTGATTATGATGATTATCTGAGCAGTCTGCGTGACTCAAATTTAAGGATCGTTCCTGACCATGATCATAACAGCTGAGTGAAATATAATTACAATAATTTTAGATTTTTTCCGGTCCTCAACTGGCAGGAGGAATTGGTATGGAGTTTTTAAATTACAGTTTTATGCAGCGGGCTATTCTGGCCGGTAACCTGGTAGGGATTATGGCTCCTACGGTCGGGGTGTTTTTAAATTTGCGCCGTCTTTCTCTCATCGGACACACACTTTCCCACGTAGCACTTGCCGGGGTGGCTCTGGGATTATTTTTGGGTTTTTTCCCCGTATATATGGCCATACTAACTTCGGTGCTGGCAGCTCTGGCTGTGGAAAAGCTGCGGAGGGACTACAGTGATTATGCTGAACTGGCACTGGCAGTAATTTTAGCGGCTGGTTTAGGCCTGGCAGTCATTTTAATTTCCGCTGCCGGCCAGACAGCAGGAGTTCACAGTTATCTGTTTGGCAGTATATCTTTAGTAGGTAGCAGAGACATTTATACAATTATCCCGCTCTTTATAATTATAGTTTTATTTGTAGCAAAATATTATTATGGATTTTTCTTTTTAGCCTTCAATGAGCAGGAAGCTCGGTTAGCAGGAGTCCCGGTTAAATTTTTAAACATTATTTTTATGGTAATTGTTTCTATAACTGTGGCACTTTCTATCAGAATAGTGGGTGCTTTGTTAATATCATCTCTAATTACTATCCCTGTAGCAGTAGGAATGCAGATAGGAAGCAGTTTTCGCCAGACTTTGCTGGCCAGCATAGGAGCCAGTTTGCTCTCTGTGAATACAGGGCTGATATTATCTTTTTATCTTGACCTGGCACCTGGTGGAACTATCATTCTACTGGGGGTATTGTTGCTGTTATTAATCATGAGCGGCAAAAAACTTATTGCAGCGTTTTAAAGGGGGAGATGATGGTGATGTCCAGAAGAGATTTTATTAAAAATATGCTGGCTTTAACGGCCAGTATTTCTGTAAGTGGGGCCTTTGCCCGGGGTTTAAAAGATGAGGTTGTAAAATCAGGATCTGGAATGCCGCTTAGAGAACTGGGAAATACCGGCCATCAGGTGGGTATTTTCAGTCTGGGTGGGGAAGCAACAATTGAACGTAGCGGTCGTCAGCAGGAAGCCGTAGAAATTATTAATCGGGCTCTGGACCTGGGAGTGAATTATATTGATACTGCTCCTTCCTATGGCAGTGGTGATAGCGAAAAAAATATCGGAAAAGTCATGAAAGATCGTAGAGAAGAGGTGTTTTTGGCCAGCAAGACTCACGGGCGTAGTTATGAAGAAACCATGAATTTAATAAATCAAAGTTTACAGAGATTGCAGACGGATTATCTGGATCTCTATCAGCTGCATAATGTAAGAACCGAAAATGATTTAAGTCAGATTTTTGCCCCGGATGGAGCTATCAAAGCTCTGGAAGAACTGCAGGAGGAAGGGGTAATTAAAAATTTAGGTATAACCGGACATTATAATCCAGAAGTTCTCCTAACAGGAATCAAAGAATACGATTTTGACTGTATTCTTTTATCTTTAAATGCGGCTGATGTCCATTATCGGCCTTTTCAGGAGGGGCTTTTACAGGAAGCAGTCGAACAGGAACTGGGAATCATCGGCATGAAAACTTTAGCCCGGGGAAGGTTAATCAGGGAAAGTTCAGAAGAGGGACTCGATGATGTTAAAGAAGCTCTGGATTATGTCTGGAGTTTGCCGGTTTCAACTTCAATAGTGGGAATCAGCAATCTGCAGGAGCTGGAAGAAAATATCCAGCTGGCCCGTCAGTTTAGTCAATTATCGGCAGATGAGATGATGGAACTGGAATCCCGCACTTCTGCTCTTCAGGAGGAAGGGAATTTCTTTAAATATAACTGGTAATATAACCGGATTATTACCTTAGTTAGGAGCATTACTATGCAGGTTTTATTAACATCCTTTACAGCGATAATTATGGCCGAAGCAGGGGATAAATCACAGCTGGTAACTTTATGCATGTCAGCCTGTCATTATCCCCTGCAGGTATTTTTGGGCGCTATTGCTGCTCTGACAGTAATGACTGCTCTGGCTGCCGGACTGGGAGGCCTCTTTTTCGGGTTTTTTCCCCGGTGGATCATCACCCTTGTAAGCGCGTTTTATTTCATTTTGCTGGGTGTATTCACCTATGTAAATAGAAAGAAAACGGCAAACATTAATGGCCGGATAGACTGTCGCAGCAAAGCTTTTCTGCATACTTTTGGTCTGATTTCTCTGGCTGAGATAGGAGATAAGACTCAGTTTACTGTCATAAGCCTGTCAGCTGTAACAGGGGCTCCAGTCTGGGTTTTTGCCGGCACGATACTGGCTCAAATTGTGAATCACGGTCTGGTTGCTATCCTGGGCAATAAATTTTTATCCCGGCTGCCTGATAGACAGATAAGATCTATTTCTGCTTTAATTTTTATCATTATAGGTCTGGCCATCCTAATTTTTTTCTTCATGTGAGTATCTTTCTAATGTAAGTACCTATTTACAAGAAAGAATCAGGATAACAGGAAAAATAAAAGGTGGTATTCTGCATGAAAAATATTGAAATCCAGCAGATAATGAACTGGTGTCGGCGAGCAGGAGCATATCAACTGCAAAAATTTAACAGGGATATTAATGTGGAGCACAAAGAGCAAAAAATTAATTTAGTTTCCGAAGTGGACAAAAAATCCGAAGAGATGCTGAGGAATAGCATAAAAAAACACTATCCCAATCATGATATTCTTGCCGAAGAATCGGGAAGAGAGAATCAGGAATCTGACTACCTGTGGGTTATAGATCCTTTAGATGGAACGGTAAATTTTGTGCAGGGGTTACCTATTTTTGCTATTTCGGTAGCACTATTTAAAGATGATGAACCTCAAATTGCTGTAGTTTACCTTCCCTATGAAGATACATTTTACACTGCCCGCAGGGGTGAGGGCAGCTATCGTGATGACAGAAAACTTCAGGTAAATAAAAATAAATCACTGGCTACCAGTGTAATTTCCACCGGTTTTCCCTATGATCATCAGCAGGATAGTGAGGAGGTTTTAAAATATTTCTCCCGGGTTTTGCGTCAGGCCGGGGGTATACGAAGAACAGGGTCGGCTGTATATGACCTCTGTCAGGTGGCTTCCGGCGTTTTCGGCGGTTTCTGGGAGTTAAAATTAAAACCCTGGGATATAGCAGCAGGAACTTTAATTGTTAAAGAAGCAGGAGGAGCGGTCACAGATTTTGCGGGTCGGGAAATAAAATTCTCCGGAGAGCAGATAGCGGCAGGTTCACCTGATTTACATTCGGAGCTGCTTAAAACTCTACAGGGCCGCAGATGATACTTTCCATCAGCACAAATATTGCAGTAATGGTGGGCCTGTAAAAACAACCCTTGCTTTTTTTCTATATAGCTTCTATAATTATTGTAATGAGTGATAAATACCATTTAAGTTGCTGTCTGCAAAGATATTCGGGGGGCTAATTTGTGGAAACCTTAATAGTTTATTACACCCGTACAGGCACAACTGAAAAACTGGCTGAAGATCTGGCAGTGCATTTTAATGCTGATCTGCTTCCCCTGGAAGACAGTAAAAATCGCTCCGGGCTTTTTGGGTTTCTGCGCGCGGGCTTTGATGCACTTACCAAAAATGTCACTGTTATTAATGATTTTGAGCATAAACTGGCAGAATATGATGTGATATTAATAGGTACTCCCGTATGGGCAGGTAAAATGACTCCTGCTATCAGGACTTTTATGCTGGGGAATGCTGAAGTATTTCCCGAGGTGGCTTTTTTCGTTACCCTGGGGGGAACCAGTGCTCAAAAAACCCTGGAAGATATGGAGGAGCTGGCAGGAAAAGAACCTCTGGCCAGTCTGGTGCTGAGCAAACAGGAGACTATGGATTCTAACGGAAATAATAATGAGGATATTGAATCTTTTGTGCAGCTGGTATGTGACAAGATGGAAGCTAAAGCAAAAGAAGAACGGAATTGTTAAAGCATATGGAGTATAATAAACTGAACAATAAAAATAGAAAAAATAATTAAAATAATTAAATCCTAATAGATATACTTTCCCGAAAGGGGGAATTGTTATGGCTGAACATGAAAAAATTCATCAGGCTTTAGAGGCCACCGAAATACATCATTTTCCCGATAAATTTCTCTCTACTTCAGAAAAAACCAGACTGCATTATTTTGTATTGACTGAGCCGGCCTACCTGGAAATATATCCGGAAGAAGGGCCAGAGACCAGAGTGCGTGAAGGCTGGATAACCTGGCAGAAACCCAAATTGATAACCCCCGGTTATCTTTTGCAGGCGGAAGGTTTTAGTGATAATGCTCGCGAGGCACTGCAGATGCTGGCAGGAGAGCATCCTGATCTGGCCAGTATTTTTTATAAGATGAACTATTCACAAAAAGTAGATGATGTTAGAACTATGCCCTATGATATTGAAGAAACTGCCCGGAGATTGCAGGCTGAACAGAGTGAGGCTGATGATTTTCTTACGGCTATAATTAGCGGCCTGGAAGAGATGTGGGATGTTTCTCTCATGAAATTTATCAAGGAATATGTAGGTGAAAGTGCTCAGGAAAATCAGGTGCCTGAGATGGAATCAAGAGGATATTTAACCAGAAATGAAAATGGACATGCTCAGGTTACCAGAACAATAGAAGGATTGCCTATTGCAGCCAGAGATGAAATAGAAAAGCTCTTTGATGAGGTTAAAGCCGGTGGCACAGATCCTTCGGTGCTCAAAAGAGAGCTTGAGCGGTGGGGAGTGTATAAGAATTACGAAGATAGATTTCTAGATCTTTTCCGTAACAGTTAAAGATTTTTCCCTGCCGACGGCTAAAATAATTAGCGGAGGCAGGGAAGAGGTTACAGAGGAATTTTGCCTGAAAAAATATCAGAACAGGGAAACTGGTTTCATTATTTCCCTGTTCTTTTGTTATTTATGATTTCTGTACTGCTTTCCTCCGCCAGATAAGAGCTGCGTACATAGGGACCGGCAATAACTTTTTCGAACCCCAGGTCCAGGGCTCTTTGTTCAAGTCGGGCAAATCTTTCCGGCTCGATATATTCCTCTACCGGCAGATTTTCACTGGTGGGCTGCAGGTATTGGCCCATGGTTAAGATCTGACAGCCTGCTTCCAGCAGGTCCTTCCAGACTGCAATGAGTTGTTTTTCCGTTTCGCCCAGTCCCAGCATTAAACCTGATTTTATAACAATATCCTTTTCTGCCTGACTCATTTTATTTAAGAGCTGCAGGGATCTATCATATTCGGCTTCCGGCCGTACTTTATCATACAGGGAAGGAACAGTTTCAATATTATGATTAAATACATCAGGTGCAACCTCTATTATTTTACTTATGGCTTCCGGGTTTAGCTGAAAGTCCGGAGTCAAAATTTCCACAGTGATGTCTGGTTTAGCAGCTCTTAAGGTTTTAATAACCCGGACAAATTGTTTGGCGCCTCCCAGGGGTAGATCGTCTCTGGTCACAGAAGTAATAACTACATGTTCAAGGTCCAGTCTGATTACAGCCATGGCCAGTTTGTTGGGTTCAGTTAAATCAACTTTCCGGGGTGGTGCCTGGCTGACTGCACAGAACCGGCAGCTGCGGGTGCAACTTTCCCCTAAAATCATAAAAGTGGCTGTATCCCGGGAATAACATTCACCTATATTGGGACAGCGGGCATTCTGACAAACAGTGTTTAACTCCAGGTCTTTAAGCAGCCTGCGGGTCTGCATCATTTCCCGCTGAATAGGATCTTTTTTTCTCAGCCATCCGGGTAATCTTTTTCCTGCCAAAATTACTCCTCCTTATCTTTTGAAATTCCAGTCTTTGCTGCGATATTTATCTGCCTTCAGTTCTTTTGCTAATTTTTTTTCATGTTGAGAAAGTTCTTCAGCTTCGGCTAATTCTATCTCCAGGCTATCAGTAACTCCCCGGGCCAGGGCTGCAGTCAGTTCCCCAAAAGATATATTTCTGTCACAGCATTGATCTATGGCCGTGGCTTTCAGCGAGTAAAATTTTCTCATTTTTTCTCTTTGTTTTTCACTGGTAAAATTAAACAGTTCAAAAAGCTTTTTGCTGTCCAGGCTAAAAGGAAGAGAGCCATGCTGTAAAATTGTTCCTTTTTTCCTGGTTTGAGCGCTTCCTATCAGCTTTTTTCCTTCAACTACTACTTCGTACCAGGAAGGTGCATCAAAACAGGCGGAGGATTTTCCCCTGGGAGCTTTTTGCTGTTTTTCCCGTGGTTTTAGTTCGGCGGTGATATTTAAATTTTGCAATCCGGCGGCTAAACCCCGACTAATCTGTTTATAACTTTCCACCACCGAACTGGACAAAACACCTGCTGATTCCTCAACGGTGATGCTATAGGTTAATTCTTTATCATGTAAAATGGCTCTACCTCCGGTTAAACGTCTGACAACATCTATGCCTTTTTTCTCACAGGATGTCAGGTCAACTTCCTTTTCAGCCTGTTGAAAATAACCGAGACTCAGAGCCGGGGGCTGCCAGCGATAAAACCTGATAGTTGGGGGAACTTTACCCTGGCGGTGGGCGATCATTATAGCCTCATCAATTGCCATATTTGTATAACCATCTTTTGGTTCGGTTATAACCTTTCTCCAGGTAGTCAATCAAATCCAACCTCCCGATAATTCATCATATATTATAACACAACAGTCCGGGATCTACCAGTAATTTGTTTTTACAGAGCATATTAACATATCAAAGCAACCCAATATTTTTAGCCGAACCAACAAACCTGCTACTCGTTATTCCTCATCATTGTAACAAATTCCTCGACCAGATTGGGGTCAAATTGCTCTCCTGCGAATTCCTGCAGTTCCTGCAGGGCTTTCTCTTTGCTCATGGGCTCTTTATAGGGGCGGCCATTAGTCATAACATCATAAGCATCAACAATTGTGATGATACGGGATAGTAAAGGAATCTCTTCCCCCTCCAACCCCTCCGGATAACCGGAGCCATCCCATTTTTCATGATGATATAACACTTCTTCTGCTATCACAGCAAATTCCTCTGAAGCTGCTCCAATTTTATAACCTCTTTCCGGATGTTCTTTAATCTGCTGCCATTCCTCTTCTGTCAGTTTATCTGGTTTGGTCAAAATCTCTTCGGGGATCGAAGTTTTACCGATATCATGCAGTGTGGCCAGCAGGGAAAGTTTATTTAACTCTGAATTAGAAACCCCGACTCTTTCCCCCAGTTTTTGTGCGTATTTTTCCATTCTTACAGCATGTTCTTTGGTCTCATCGCTTTTGGCTGCCAGCGTATTGAGCAGGCTTTCTACCAGTTTGCTTTTTTTACTCCTTCTATTGAGGAGTTTATCCTGCTGCATGCTGTCATCGGCTGTTTTTAAAATTTCCTGCAGATCTTCCCCGGCGTCTTTTTTGGTGGCAGTACCAATACCGAGCGAAACAGGAAGTTCTTCGGATTCAGTGGCTTCACAGGCAGCCTTTATGCGCTCATACATCTCATGAACTTTCTCTTCTTTAGTTTGCGGAAGCAGAATGACAAATTCATCTCCACCATATCGAGCCAGTATATCTTCATCTCTTATATTATTTTCCAGCAATTCAGCGGTTTTCTTTAGCAGCCTGTCGCCTTGAGCATGGCCCATACTGTCATTAATTATTTTCAAACCATTAACATCGGCCATAATAATGCTCAGGGGCAGCTGTCTTCTGGTATTTAGTCTTTGCATTTCCTCTTCTATAAACCTGCGATTATAGATGCCGGTAAGTTCATCGTGGAAAGTTTTGTGTTTCAGCTTTTGCCGGGTATAGATGCGTTCCAGGGCAGAAATTGTGTGGGTTATCAAAAGCTCGCCCAGTTCCAGATCTAGTTGATCAAAAGCTTTTTCTTCCTGAGCGACCGCCTGAAAAACTCCATATTCTCCCACCGGGATACTGAGACCTGATCTGTAGGCGGCTTTAACTGGTTCTGCTTCTGCATGATCTTCTACTCTATCGATAAGTATGCTTTCACCTTTCTGGTAAGTTTGGCCAGCTATTCCCTCGGTTATGTGTTTTCTCTCATATTCCAGTTTTTCCGTGGCAGCTTTGGGAACAAACTCTTCACCTTCCACCAGGCTGATATTGCAAAATTTAAAATCCAGCAGCTTTTCAGCAGCCTCCACTGTTTTTTCACAGATGCTTTTTTCCAGGTCCAGCTCCTGCAGATCAAAAGCCACCTGATGCAACTTTTCTCTTTTCTCATTTAATTCTTTTAACCTGGTTTCTTTTGCTTTTAATGATCTTATATCCTGAACGAAGGCAAATTCATATTCTTTATCATCATATTGCAGATAGCGGCTGGTTATCTGTACGGGAAAAGTTTTACCCTGTTTGGAATTAAGACTGGTTTCGACCCGCATAATATTTTTTTCCTTCAATAAATTCCAGCGTTCTTTTCTCTCCTGTTTGGTGCGATTGGGGTCAATATCTGAAACTCTTTTACCGGTTAATTCTTCCTGGTTATAATTGAGCAGCTCACAGACCAGTTTATTTACATATTCAAACTTGCCTTCGGGCGTGACCCACAGTATACCCACGGCAGCATTTTCCATGGAGAACTGGGTGAGCTTAAGCTTCTTTTCCAGTTTCTTTCTTTTGGTAATATCTGTCTGCATGGAAAGAATTCCCGGCTCTCCTCCGGGAAGAGTTATATTTGTCTCTTTTATAAAAGTATAAAATTCCTGCCCGTCTTTGCTGATCGTTTTTATGTCAAACTCCAGGTCTTCGCCGCTCAAAACTCTGTTTATATTTTCCCGGGCCTGGGCCTGCTGCCCGGGAAGCACAAATTTATCAAAAACGCTGCTGCCTTCCAGCTCTTCTTTGCTGTATCCCGAAATTTCACATAACGCCTCATTTACTTTAATTATATTGCCTCTGGCATCCTCCAGCATAATACCTATGGGGGCGGATTCAAACATTTTCTTGTAATAGTCTCCTTCCATTTTTGCCTTATCTCCTGATTTATCGAAATCTGTCAGCAGCTTTTCAATTATAGTTTTAAACTGGATGAGAAAGTTTTTGTTACGTTCCGCCAGTTCGTGACAGGTTTTATTGATAATATTGAGAGTGCCGAATATTTTTTCTTCGCGGGCTGCAAAGATGGGTATCCCTATCAGTGAGCAGATGTTTTCTGTCGGATTTGTTTTGACCGTCAGCTCTCCTCTGGATTTCACCTGTTTTATAAACTGTAAAATTTCTTCATGTTTTAAGTTAATATCGCCGTGTAAAACTGAGTTAAGAATTTTAATTTCATCGGATGCTTTAATTCGAGTGAAAAACACCGCGGAAACACCTGTCAGTTCGCGCAGGCTTTCCAGTAACTGCTCCAGGATGTTTTCCTGGTGGTCAGAAATGATATGATTTTCATTTGCTTCGGCCATGATCAGATGCCTCCATTATGGTAGCTTGATTATATTATTAAAAATTAATTTGATGATTGCACTTAGAAAAGTTATTTTGCCAGTAACTTTATTGGCGGGATCCATGCTATGCCGGGAATTATAATTTCAACTTTTTGCTGAAATCGACTTTATGCAGTACAATTCTCGATTTATTTCATAAAATTTTTAGGCATTAAAACTAAAAAAATTTACACTCCTGTCATTCAAAATACAATAAATGAGCTAATAATGCAAATTATCCGGGGTAATTAATTTAATTTTCCAGCTGTTTGAAGCTTGAAAACTGACCAAAATCAGATATAATTAAAATTAGAAACAGAGCAATTAACTCAGGAAACTGCGATCAATCCCCGTGAGGAGGTAATTATTAGATGATAAATGAAAATAAAAAATTGGTAGCAGAGGTAAAACCAGAAGGTGATGGGGCCCGGGTAAAAAGATTATTTCCCACCTCAGAGTTTTCGCATCTCGACCCCTTTGTTCTGCTGGATGAATTCAGTGTGCAGGCCCCCAATAAATTTTCCACCCATGAACATCGCGGATTTGAAGCGGTAACCTATATGCTTTCAGGTTCTTTTGTACACAAAGATAATCTCGGGAATGAATCGAAAGTTACAGCCGGCGGTATTCAGAGTTTTAATGCCGGCAGGGGAATCAAACATTCAGAAGCTCCGGGGGAGGAAGAGGGGCACAGTCATGGCATTCAGCTGTGGGTGAATTTACCCCGGGAAGAAAAACAGTCCGAGCCCGGATATTGTAAAATCCCGGCCTCAGAGGTACCTGAACAGGAAGCTGAAAATCTTAAAATTAGGACAGTGGCTGGCCCCGGCGCCAAACTTAACCTGCAGGCAGATATTATTTTTCAGGATGTGGAGATAAAACAGGAAACAAGTTATAATATTCAGCTCGATTCCAGAAATCAGGCCGTTATTTATGTAGTTGAAGGAAAAATTGCGGCCGGCGAAAAGCTGCAGGCAGGGGAAGGTTATCTGCTGGCTCCAGAATCAGAACTGACAGTTAAAGGTATTAGCAGCAGCTCCCGCTTCATATTTCTGACGGGTAAGCCCCTGCAGCAGGAGATAGAAATCCAGGGAAGTTTTGTAAAATAACTCTGAACAGCAGCTGGCCTGGTTCAGATTAAATTTCCTTGGTTTTCCAGGTGCCTCGCCGGAACCATAAAAACAGCACCAGAAAACCCAGCAGTTTTGCAGCAAAAATCCCCCACCATATTCCCTGGCTGCCCCAGTCAAAGGTATAGGCCAGCACATAAGAGAATGGTATCTGAAAAGCCCACAGTGATAAAAGCCGGAAAAACGTCTGCTGGACTGTCTTTCCAGCTCCATTAAGAGCACCACTGAGTACTATCTGGGCTCCCAAAAAGGTGTAGGCAAAGCCCAGCACCTGGAGAATCTCTGTTCCTATAGAAATTACTTCCAGATCGTCAGAGAAAATTCCCATTATGTAAGGGGAAACAATAAGTAAGATTATGGCCAGCAGCAACAGAAAACCGCTGGCAGCTCCAGCTCCCAGCCAGGAAACTTTTCCGGCTTCATCCGGCTGATCGGCCCCTAGATGCTGCCCTACCATTATTCCGGTGGCGCGCCCGATACCAAAAGCAGGCATTCTAATCATCGAGGTAACCCGGTTGGCTATTCCCCAGGCGGCTACAGTCACCGTACCAAAACCCGCAACTATAGAGGTCATAACTGTGATAGCTATGGCCAGACCGGAATCACCCAGGGCGGCCGGAAGGCCAATCCGGAATATCCTTTTAATCATCTCCAGGTCAGGTATTAAGTGATAGGGTTTTAATTTTAGATCTGTTTGCCCGCCAAACATAATTTTGATACCGATAATAGCAGCGACCAGCCGTGAGAGAACTGTGGCAGTAGCGGCTCCGCCTATTCCCATTTCCGGGAAAAAAGACCAGCCAAAAATGAGAAAAGGATCCAGTACTATATTGGCCAGCACAGATATAATTTTAATTTTCATAGGAGTAATAGTATCTCCGATTCCTTCCAGGGCCGAAGAAAAGACAAAGTATATAAAAATTATCGGAATTCCTGAAACGAAAATTAAAAAATATTCTTCAGCCAGAGGCAGCACTTCAGGTTCGGCTCCGATCAATAACAGCATCTCTTCGCTAAAAAGTCGTCCGGGTATAACGAAAATCAGTGATACTAAAACTGCAAATATTAGAATTTGCCCGGCAGCTTTGCTGGCCTGCTCCGGCTTTTCCGCACCTGTATACTGAGATACCAGTGCGACCCCGGCTATAGAGAAACCGGCCCCCATAGAAAAGACAATAAATAACAGAGGGAAAGAGAGGGTGATTGCTGCCAGGTGCTCGGCCCCTAAAATACCCACCCAGAAGGTATCTGCCAGCTGGTACATGAGATGCATTCCCTGCCCTACTATTATGGGCCAGGATAACTTTATCATAGTAGGCAGGATAGGTTCATCTATGATATTTTCCTGCTGATCAGCCTGTGTTTTCATAAATTATCACCTATCTTTACAGAGTATATCAATATTTATTCTGTTCTGCAAATAATTTAACCTAGTTAAGTTTGTGAAGGTATATTATTAAATTTCTAGAATATTAATATAATACAGGAGGTGTTTATTTATGACAAAGGTTTTTGATCCGCAAAAAAGCGAAAAACTGATCTCGGAAGAGAGAAAAAAGTGGCTGCCCCCTAAAAAACTACTCAAAGCCTGTGGCCTGAAGACTGGAGATAGGTTTTTTGATGTGGGCTGTGGCAATGGATATTTCACCCTGGCCGCAGCAGAAATAGTGGGGACTAAAGGCGAGGTTCATGGTTTTGACATTTCCCCGGAAATGCTGGAAGAGCTCTCCCGGCGCCGTACTGAGCATGATATTCCCAACATTTTTCTGCATCAGGTGGATAAACAGGGTTTTGCTGCAGATAAAATGCCGGGGCTGACAGACAGAGCAGATATGCTCTTTTTTGCCAATATACTGCATGAAGTAGAAGATCCTGCGGAATTTTTCCAGTCCTATCTGCGCTTTGTTAATACAGAAACCGGGAGAATTGTAATTATAGACTGGCGCAAAAAAGAGATGGAAGCCGGCCCTGCCAGAGAAGAAAGGCTTGGCACGGGATATATTCAGAATATGCTGAAAGACAAGGGGCTTGATATAATATATAGTAGAGTTTTAAATGAGAGGTATTACATGTTTGTTTCTGTCAAATAAGTCCTGCTGATCGATCTGCCCTCCCCGAAGAAATGTAGGCGTTACTTCAGCGAACAGTGATAAGATTTTTACAGGAAAATATTGACTATTATATAAGAATATAGTATAATTGTCCTAATCTAAAGCAGGAGGGGAGGAGATATCCAGTGGAATATGTGAAAATTAATCATAATGGTGAAATTGAATTTCCATCAGAACTGCTTAACCGGGCTGGTATAGAGCCGGGAGATGAAGTTATAGTAAGTGAGAGGGAAAAAGGCTTTACAGTCCACTCCCGGTAATTGTTTTGGTTTTTCTCCAGAACCGCTGGTGAAATTGCCATATATGTTGGGTTACCAGGACTACTTATACCTTTAATTGCCGGGGCTTATAAAGTATTGGAAGCTATAAAGCGAAGTGATACTGGAAATTTTTCAAATTCAGGGACAAGCTTTCGCGCAGGAATCACTATTTTGTGGCCGAAAACTAAACCTAAATACAGAAAAATTCCCTGGTGAACATAGCCTTATAGCTTCCAATTATAAGCATTACGAAAATGACTAAAACTATATTCAACCAAACTGATATGGAGAAGATCCATTATTTTTTAATGCTTGTTAGGCATATAAACTGTCAGGCGGTAAATTTAGAGGAGTAGTATTATGCGCAGGAGAACTGTTATTTTAATCGGTATTTTGGTCTTACTGGTAGGTATGATGGGCTGGCTCACCTGGAGACATACTCACGGAGAAGAATCAATAGTATTTGTTATCGATTCGGGTTTTACTCCGCAAATGAGGCCAGAGATGAGAGCCAGGGCCCCTGCAGCATTTCCCGGGCATGGTCAATTAACCCGGGATATTATTTCCCGCAGAGCATCCCGAAATGTGGAGATTAGATCTCTGGAGCTGCGGGGGGAAGGAGAAGCTAGAAGACAGAATTTTCTGCAGCACCTGGAATATATTGCCGATTATGCCTCAATTCATAACCATAAAAATATACTTGTTAATATCAGCCTCGCTTTTGAGAATTATAGCTCCCGGGAACAGTTAATTCTGGACAGATTGGCTCAACAGGATGTCCTGGTTGTGGCCGCTGCGGGCAATAGTGGTGATGAAAGCAATTTTTATCCGGCTTCATATCGAGAGGTTTTTACCGTCAGCGGAGCTGATAGCCAGGGCCGATTAACTTACGCTACTTATGGAGAAAATATTGATCTGGCGGCCCCCGGTCATATTAGCAGATTTTTGCCGGCCAATTTCGGGTCTTTTGCTTTAACTCGATATGAGATGCAGGGGACTTCTTTTGCTGCCCCCCGGGTTACAGGTGAGCTGGCCAGACTGGCAGCTCTGGTAGAGGAGGAATATTCTCTGGCTGAGCTTGCTGAATTTAGTCGGGAAACCGCCGGAAAAATAGATGATGAGTTGTTTGAACAGGGTAAATTAGGCGCCGGACTTTTCCAGCCGAGAAAAATTGAGAGTTTACTGGTTCCGGAAATTTACTGGCGCCGGTGGTTATTTTATACATTTCTGGCTGCTTTATTGCCGGCTATATATATGCTGACAGGCGATATAAAAAGTATATGGCGGCTGCGAAAAATAAAAGCGGCCGCGGGAGAAGCTGAGCTGGTTGAACTGCTGGAAGATAGCCGTCAGCAGCTCTGGCCAAAAATAAAACAGGAAGTAGAAGAAAACCCCGGCCTTTCGCGGGAGAGATTCAGCAAAAATCTGCTTTTTTCGGAGGTGGATTTAACAAATAAAAGAGACTATATTGAACAGCTGTCCGGACAGGAGGTATATAGTTTTGCAGTAACAAGACTGGCAGATAAAGGTACTGATCCAGAAAAGCTGGCTGCACTTTTAAGTAAAAACAGCCGGAGAAAAGCAGCTGATCTCTGTTATTCAGTTGATCGAGACCAGCTGCTGCAGTCCGGAGATAAAGCCAGGGAATTAAGATTTTTTCTGGCTTTAATGCAGAATATTAACTTTACAGGAGATCTGATAGAGCTGGCTGTCGCTATCTTAAAGCAGGCTGATGATCCCTGGTTGATATATTATGCTCTGCGTGCTTTACAGCGAGCTGAAACTCCAGAGTATTACAGTTTGATAGCAGCAGGACTGGAGATTATAGAAAACAAAGCACATCCTTTATATAAGCGTGAAATTGACATTTTAAGAAAGCGATTAACAGAGAGCAATTGACGCTGCTGTTTATTAATTCCTGTATAACAGTTTTTGTTAAATGGGCTGAATTTCTCTGTTAGAAGTTGTAGCCAAGGCCAATTTTTGTGCGGATATTTTGCCCATCATTCAGCATGTCTGTTATAGATAGACGCAGGTCAATATTTTCCGGGAAATCATAAATTATCCCCAGATCATAAAAGGCAGTTAAACTTTCGTCAGCAGGTGAGGCCGCCAGACTCAATTCTCCTGCAGCTGTTAAGTCCTGCCAGATATTATACTGGGCTGATAATCCCAGAAAGATTGATTCGTTGATTATGTAACCGGCTGTGGTTGCTATATTGTCATGGATCTGGTATTTACCTCCAATTCTGGAGTAGGGGTCACCTGTTTCGGCAAAAATCGCCAGGTTTTGCCAGATTCCATACTGGCCTCCAATATTAAAAGCCTCACCGTTGTCAGTCCCAAAAACCAGTTGTGCAGTCAGAAATCCGCTGCCTGAATTTACCTCAGCAGCTGGCAGAGCTGAAACAGAGAAGGAAAAAATAAAACTTAATATCAGCAGCAAAGACACAGCCACCGATATTTCCTGCCAGCGAAAATTATAGGACATGTGTATTCCTCCTTTTTTTCCCTTTTAATTTTCTTAAATTATCTGTAAATATATTTCTATCTAAAACAGGTAAAATCCTTTTTTCGAATTATTATTAATAATTATTTAAATTAAAAACTGCAGGAGGTGAAGTGATATTAACAGATTTACCAGAGCAAACTGCGAGTTGGTGCTGGCCCAGGGGGATATATCCCGGCAGTCTGAGGTTGAGGCGGTAGTAAATGCAGCTAATGCCAGGCTGGAAACCGGCGGGGGTGTGGCTGGAGCTATTCATTCTGCTGCCGGACCGGGTCTGGCGCAAGAAGCAAAAAAATACGCTCCCATAGAACCCGGGGAAGCTGTAATTACAGGCGGTCATAATCTTCCCAATTCTCATGTTATTCACTGTCTGGGACCTGTATATGGCAGGGATAAACCCGAAGATGAATTGCTGACTCAATGTTATGAGCAGGCTTTAAAACTGGCGGAAGAAAACAACATTGACTCCCTGGCTTTTCCTGCAATTTCAACCGGGGCATTTGGCTATCCCAAAGAACCGGCAGCCCGGATAGCTCTACAGACGGTTATTGATAAGATGGATGAATTATCGCAGGTAAGTTATATAAAGTTTGTTCTTTATAGTGAAAGTGATTTAAACTTATTCTCCCGGGTTTTGCAGGAAATTATAGAGGAAAGGGGCGGAAAAGATGGCTAAAGTTATCGTGCCTCTGGCCCGAGGTTTCGAGGAAATTGAGGCTGTGACCATTATTGATACCCTGAGAAGAGCTGATAATGATGTAACCGCAGCTGGACTGGGGGGAACTCAGATAGCAGGTGCCCATGATATCAAGCTACAGGCAGAGCAGAGATTAAAAAACATCAACAGCAAAGTTTTCGATGCTCTAATTATGCCAGGAGGAATGCCGGGTACCGATAATCTCAAAAGAAATTCTAATTTAATTCAACTGGTAAAAGAATTTGATGCCACTGATCGTTTGCTCGGGGCGATATGTGCTGCTCCTCTGATTTTGCTTGATGCTGATATTCTGGCAGGGCGTGCTTTTACCAGTTATCCAGGGTTTGCAGAGAGGTTTACCGGTCTGGACTATAGAGAACAGCGGGTAGTGAGAGATGGTAATTTAATAACATCCAGAGGACCGGGAACGGCTCTGGAATTTGCCCTGGAATTAGTGGATTATTTAAACGGACAGGAGAAAAAAGCTAAGTTAAGAGAGAATATGCTGGTTTTAGGGTGATAGATGTTATTTTTTGCCGAAGATTTTAATAGCAAATAATTAAGAAGGTGGAACATTGTAAAAAGAATCAGGCTGCCCTGAAATCGGGGCAGCCTGACTTAATTATCTATAGCATTTAGCGATTTATTATATCTTGTAAAGCATCTGATAGTAATCTTCCATCATACGGCGGGCGGAAAATCTATCATGGGTAGTTTTAAGGCTGTACTGCATCATAGTTAACCAGCGCCTTTTATGCTCATAGTAAGTGGGGATTACCTCATTGCCCAGCACATCGTACATTGCATGGAGGTCATGATCATCCTGACCTTCGCCCACATAAGCATCGCCGAATTGCCAGCCGTTGATACCGTGCTGACAGGCTTCTGCCCACCAGCCATCCAGGGTGCTGAAATTTAAGACTCCATTCATAGCCGCTTTCATTCCCGAGGTGCCGCTGGCTTCCAGAGGACGGCGAGGATTATTCAACCAGACATCACTTCCCCGGGTCATCAATCGGCCAATTTTTATATTATAATCTTCCAAAAACACCACATTTTCCGGATATCTCTTGGAAATTTTTACTATGTTAGTTATGATATCTTTGCCTATATTGTCTTCCGGATGGGCTTTACCAGAGAATACCAGCTGAATTTTATCATCCTCCAGCAGAGGTCTAACAGTATCCATATCCCAGAAAATCATGTCAGGTCTTTTGTAGCTGGCGGCTCTGCGGGCAAAGCCAATTAGCAGCTGGTCTTTATCCAGATATTGATCATTTTCAGCGGCGATATAATCTAAAAGTTTTTGTTTGTTTTCCTGGTGCAGTTTAAAAATTTTCTGCTTATCAAATAATGCTTCATACATGCGTTCATCCACCCAGCTGTCATGATGGACACCGTTGGTGATTGACATTATTGGAGCTTTATTATCCACATCTTCCCACATATCTCGAGCAGTTATTCCGTGCAGCCGGGCTACACCGTTGGCCCGGGATGATAATCGCAGACCTGCTACGGTCATATTAAAAGGATTGCCTCCAATTCTTTCCATCTGTTCCTGAGTCAGCCCATTAAAGGCTCCCATTTTTCTCAGATTCTCCACAGGATGTGATTCATTACCCTCTTTAACCGGAGTGTGGGTGGTAAATACGATCTTTTTTCTAATGTTTTCCCAGGCTTCTTCAAACTCCTGCTCCTCTTCCATCTGCTCCTTGATTAATTCGGTGCCGGCCAGGGCGGCATGTCCTTCATTAAAATGAAAGAGGTCAACTTCAATATCCAGCTCTCTTAAAGCTTTTATACCGCCAATACCCAGAACTATTTCCTGGGCAATTCGTTCCTCCGAAGACCCCACGTACAGTCTTTCCGTGATCCATCTTTTTTCTCCGTTTACTTCCAGATTGGCATCGAGCAGATATATTGGGTTGTTATTAAACTTATCGACTTTCCAAATTTTGCAGGTTATCTCCTCATTGTTGACAGTAACTTTGATTTCTTTGCCGGTGTCTTCTACATGTTTATAATTGTTTTCTTCCGGGGCAAAATTATCATATGGCCTGCCATAATCATCTATAAGCTGCATTGTGTAGCCCTTACTCCACATTATACCAATCCCCACCATGGGCAGGTCCTGATCTTTAGCAGCTTTCATAATATCTCCGGCTAGAACTCCCAGGCCACCAGAATAAATGCGAAAATCCTCGTGCAGACCATATTCCATACAGAAGTATGCAACTCTGGGTAAATCTCCGATCTTTTCAAAAAGTTCACTTTTCATAAAATGTGCTCACCTCAAAGTAATTAATTTTCTAGAAAGTCTCAATTAATCTATTGAGCGTATTTACTAATATCTTTTTTAATTATATAATAAAATAAAGCAATAGTAAACACTGATAGAATAAACTAAAACAGAAACCCGATTAAATCTTTGATCATATTTTGAGGGGGCAGTTAAAATTTCACACCGAGATAATAAGAAATCTGAAAGCAAGAAATCTACCAGACGGCTGGGAGTTCATTGTACAGAAGCAGAAACCCATTTTCATTTCTGGGTTAAAGATGCAGAAGAGGTCAGAGTAAAATTGGCAGAGGATGAAGAATCTCCTCCTGTCAAAACTCTCCATCTTTATCCGGAGGAGGCTGAATACTGGCATTTTAAACTGCTGGGGGATCTGCACGGAACGTATTACTGGCTGGAGATCAAAAGAGGGGACGAGGTATATAAAACAGTCGATCCCTGGTCTAAAGCTGTCGGCACCAATAGTAAACGTTCTATTATAGTGGATACTGCTCGAACTGATCCCCCGGGCTGGCAGGAAGATAGTCGGGTCCAGATTGACTCAGCTGTAGAATCGGTTATTTATGAAGTTCATGTGCGTGATTTTAGCAGTCATCCTCAATCAGGTTTAGTACACAGGGGCAAATATCTGGCTTTCACAGAGAGAGGCAGCAGAAATAAGGCCGGACTCAGTACCGGGCAGGATCATCTCCAGGATTTAGGAGTTACTCATGTGCAGCTGCTGCCCATATTTGATTTTGCCAGTGTAGATGACACCGATTTCCGGGATTATAACTGGGGTTATGATCCGTATTGCTATAATTCTCCTGAAGGTTCTTATGCTACTGATCCGGCTGATTTATCCCGGATAACCGAGCTGAAAGAGTTGATAATGTCTCTGCACAACCAAAATATTGGAGTGATCATGGATGTAGTATATAATCATACCTATCATACCGATCATTCTCCTCTTAATCTGCTGGCGCCAGATTATTTTTATCGCTGGGAAAATCCGGATGAGATTGCCAATGGTTCGGGGGTGGGAAACGAACTGGCTACAGAAAGAGAAGAAGTCAGAGAATTTATCATCCAGTCTGTAACTTACTGGGCAGAAGAATATCATCTGGACGGCTTCCGCTTTGATCTCATGGGTCTTATAGATCGGGAAACGATGCATAGAATTAGAAGCAGACTGGATAAAATTGATGATTCTATTTTGATTTACGGGGAACCCTGGTACGCTCTCCCTCCAAATCTGGACAAAGACCGACTCATGGTCAAAGGAGCTCAGCGGGGTAAGAGAATAGGAGTATTTAATGACGAATTTAGAGAAGCTATCAAAGGGGATAATGATGGGCCTGTACCGGGCTTTGTCACCGGCAAAAGCAGTATGGAACATGAGATAAAAAAAGGAGTTGTCGGACATATACCTTTTGCCGATAATCTAATGGGGATGACAGATGAACCGCGTGAGTCAATTAATTATGTCAGCTGTCATGACAATTTAACGCTGTGGGATAAGCTGAAAAAAACCTGTTCTGGATCTGATGAGAGCCAATTGATCCGTTATCATCGCTTTGCCCATGCCATTTTGTTCACCGCACAGGGTGCCAGCTTTATGCAGGGGGGAGCAGAATTTCTGCGCACCAAATATGGCGACCATAATTCCTATCAATCCGGAGACCGCATAAATGCTTTAAAATGGAATCGAAAAACTGAATATAATGATACCTATAAATATATCAGGGGTCTCATCGAACTCAGGCGAGAGCATCCAGCCTTTAGACTGGAAACAGCAGCAGAGATTAAAAAATATTTATCTTTTCTTTCTGCCCCCGAAGGGGTGGTCGCATTTAAACTGGGGCCGCAGGCAGGAGGCGATAGCTGGCAAAAAATAATTGTAATCTATAACAGCAGATCTGAGATAACCGCTGTGGAACTGCAAGAGAAAAAAACCTGGCAGCTGGTTGTTGATGAAAATAAAGCGGGGATAGAGCCCCTGGAAACTCTGCATACTGATGAAGTTGAAGTCGCAGCTAATAGTGCTTATGTGCTATATTGCTAGTCATCAACAGAATTTTTCTTTATATTCTTATTATGTTTTTACGGCAACTGGTTCAGCAATTAAAACAGGACAGCCGATTGTCCGGCTGTCCTGTAGAGATTTTAATATTAATAAATATTTTAACAGGATATCAATAAATCTATTTATTTATTATATGTTAAATTGTCGAACCCTTCTCCACGATGAGGGGAAAGCTGGCATCTCCTTTAAGTTCTTTGCCGGGCGAAACTCTCACATTTTTATCCAGAATTACATTTTCCAGGGTTACATTATCTTTTACCTGGCTTTTTTGCATAATTATAGAATTTTTGATGGAGGTTTCTTCTCCAACTTTAACTCCTCGAAATAGAACGGAATTTTCCACTTCCCCGGCTATATGACAGCCATTGGCTGCCAGCACATTTTGCACCCGGGAACTGGAAGTATATTGGGTGGCTGCTTCATCTTTAGGTTTGGTATAAATCGGCCCCTCATTTTCCAGCAGTTCTGAAAAGATTTCCGGCTGCAGCAGCTCCATATTGCGGCGATAAAACTCACTTAAAGAGCCGAAAATTGCTACATAATCATGAAAAGGATATCCTCTGACATCGTACTGGCTCAATCTGGAAGCTATTCCGTTCTTTTCAAAATCCCACTGTCCTTTGGCCACTGATTCATCCAGGATTTCCAGCAGCAGATCTTTGCTCATGAGATATTTTTTGAGAGAAATCTGGGTATTACGGCGGGTGTCAGGATTTATTTTCATGTCTATAACCCTGTCTTCGCTGTCAGTGGTTATAGTGGTGTAATGAGAATCACGGTGCAGAGTTTCCAAATTTTTATAGACCACCGTGATATCGGCATCTGTTTTTATGTGCTGGGCAAATACATCTTCATAGTCCATATTGCAGATGACAAAGGGGTAATCTACAATAACGTAGTCCTGGCGGGAGCGGTGCAGATAATCCCTGTTGCTGTAAAAATTTTCTATGTCACCTTTATAAAGGTGACTTTTATCGTAAATATGGGCTGGAGGGAGAAGGAATAGCCCATCTCTTTTAGTATCCAGTCCCCAGGGTTTGCCGGGACCAATGTGATCTAAAAGAGAGCGGAAACGACTTTCCAGCATGATACCGACATTATTGATGCCGGAATTGACCATGTTGGAAAGCGGGAAATCGATCAGGCGATATCTGCTGAATACCGGGGCTGAAGCCAAAGAGCGGTGGCCGGTTATTTCTTTCAGGGATATACCCTGGGGGTTATTATTTATAATTCCCATTAAATTATCGATATCCATTTGTATTTACCTCCTTCTACATTACTGGCTTTTGTTTTTCCTGTAAACCCGGTTCTAAAATGAAATTATCTGCCTATGGCAGAACCATGTTCAATTTTTTCGCCATTGGGTATAGTCTCTTCCTGGCCAATTACAGTGACTTCCAGTTCTCTTTCTTCCCCGATACCTATGCGGGCATTGTCCTTAATAACTGAATTTTGCCCCACAATTGCTTTATTAATATAGGCGTCATTTTCAACAGTAACATTGGGCATCAATACAGAATCTTTCACTACGGCATTACGGCCAATTTTAGTGCCATAAAATAAAACTGAATTTTTCACTTTGCCCTCCACCTTGGTTCCCTTATTGATCATGGAATTGGAAACTTTCGCGGTTTCCGCAACATACTGGGGAGGTCTATTGGGATTAACACTACAGATAACCCAGTCTCTATCATAAAGGTCAAGCCCTTTGTCTTTTTGTTCCAGCAGATCCATATGTCCCTGCCAGTAACTTTTAATGGTTCCTACGTCTTTCCAGTAGCCAGAAAATTTGTAGGTATATAGTTTGCGCTCATCTTCCAGCATGGTCGGTATAATATTTTTGCCAAAATCTCGATCGGATTCAGGATCAGCAGCATCTGCTTCCAGATAATCCCGCAGCAGAGGCCAATCAAAAACATAAATTCCCATAGAAGCCAGATTGCTGCGCGCTTCTTCTGGTTTTTCCTGAAAATCGGTTATTCTGTCATCATCATCTGTGACCATGACTCCAAAACGATAGGTTTCTTCCCAGGGGACTTCTCGGACGGCAATGCTGGCTTCGGCCCCTTTCTTTTTATGTTCTTCTATCATCAGCGAATAGTCCATCTTATAGATGTGATCTCCCGAAAGAACCAGAACATAATCGGGGTCATATAAATCTATATACTGGATATTTTGAAAAACCGCATCAGCTGTTCCCTGATACCATCTGCCCCCAGAATCACTGAGATACGGGGGTAGTACCGTAACTCCTCCTTCCCGGCTGTCCAGATCCCAGGAGCTACCGTTACCTATATAAGAATTGAGCACCAGAGGTTCATACTGAGTTAAAACCCCCACTGTATCCAGGCCTGAATTCATGCAGTTGCTCAGAGGAAAATCAATAAGTCGATATTCCGCTCCGAAGGGAACAGCAGGTTTGGCAATATTTTTCGTAAGCACTCCCAGTCTGGTTCCTTTACCTCCCGCTAACAGCATTGTTACCACTTCTTTGGTAGGCATATAATCCCTCCTAAAATTTATAAATTATTATTCTGCTGGCCTGAGATAAACTGCTGCCAGGGGTGGCAGCGTCAGAGCAAGTGATTGAGAACGCCCGTGAAATTCACGGTAATCGCTTTCATACTTCTCTGTCTCGCAGTAACCTGAGCCTCCAAAGCTGGAAGAATCAGTATTAAGCAAAACTTCGTAAGTTCCGGGCTCAGGCACACCTATTCGATAATCATCACGGGGAACAGGGGTGAAATTACCAGCAATTATAAGGGGTTTATTTTCACTGTCATACCGGATAAAGCTCAAAACACTCTGAGTGTAATCATTGGGTTCTATCCAGTGAAATCCCTTTTCCTGATAGTCAAGTTCCCATAATTGCGGATTTTGCCGGTAAATTTTGTTGGCTTTTTTAACCAGCTTCTGAATTTGTTCGTGTTTCTCATAATCGAGTAAAAACCAGTCCAGTTCCTGTTGATAATTCCATTCGATAAACTGACCAAATTCTCCGCCCATAAAGAGTAAATTTTTGCCAGGATGTGCGAGCATATAAGCATATAACAGCCGCAGATTGGCAAATTTTTGCCAGTAATCTCCGGGCATTTTGTCTACAAGTGATCGTTTTCCGTGTACAACCTCATCATGAGAAAGAGGAAGAATAAAATTTTCTGAATAGGTGTACATAATGGAAAACGTTAATTTATTGTGCTCCCATTTTCGAAAAATAGGATCGGTCTCCATGTATTCCAGCACATCATTCATCCAGCCCATATTCCATTTTAAATTAAACCCCAGCCCCCCGATATAAGTTGGAGCTGTAACCTGAGGCCAGGAAGTAGATTCCTCGGCTATCATCAAAGCTCCCGGATGATTTTCAAATATCACCTGATTTAACTTGCGTAAAAACTTAATGGCCTCTATGTTTTCCCTGCCTCCATATTCGTTGGGGCGCCATTCTTCATCTTCCCGGCCATAGTCCAGGTAGAGCATATTGCTTACGGCATCTGCCCTGATACCATCAACATGAAATTTTTCGAACCAGAAGTTGGCGTTGGATATGAGAAAGCTCCAGACTTCTGGCTGAGCAAAATCAAAATTAAGAGTATCCCACTGAGTATTTTCAGCTCTCAGTTTATCGGCACTCTCATATAATTCTGTGCCATCAAAAAGCCTCAGGCCGTGGTCATCCCGACAGAAATGACTGGGTACCCAATCAATAATCACTCCAATATCTTCCTGATGCAAACGATCAACAAAATACATGAAGTCTTCAGGGCTGCCATATCTGCTGGTAACTGAGTAATAGCCAGTCGTCTGATAACCCCAGGATCCGTCAAAAGGATGTTCAGTTACAGGCAATAATTCCACATGAGTGAAGTTAAGGTCCCGCAGATATTCCGCCAGTTTATCAGCCAGAACCCGATAATTCAAATAATTACCTTCATCATCTCGCAGCCAGGAACCCAGATGGACTTCGTAAATTAGCATCGGTTCCTGCAGCTGGCTGGCCTCACTGCGCTGTTTAAGCCAGTTATCATCCTGCCACTGGTAATGTGAGAGATCTTTAATTATAGAGGCGGTTTTTGGTTTTTTTTCTGCATAAAAACCGTAAGGATCAGCTTTGATTCTAGTTTTGCCGCCGGGGCCGATAATATGATATTTGTATTTCATGCCCTCTCGGGCTTGCGCTACGAAGGTCGTCCATAAACCACTTTCTGCAATTTTATCCAGAGGGTCAGCCTGTTCGGACCAGCTGTTGAAATCACCGGTTACATAAACTTTTTCAGCATTAGGAGCCCAGACCGTAAATCTTGTACCCTTATTACCTTCATACTCACCGGTATGTGCGCCCATAAACTTATAAGCTTCATAATGCTGACCATTGTGAAAAAGGTATTTATCATAATTAGTGGGGATTTTAGAAGCCATTATTATCACCCCTTCCTGACATTAATATACTTCTTTATGTTTGGGGAAAAACCTGCTTGAATTAAATTTTTGTCTCCAGTTAGCTGATAATTTATAAACCAGCAGTTTCGGTTAAAGGTAAATTTGCTTCACATATAACTAAAAATAAAGAGGAGATTATAGATAAATATTTAAATTTAAAGATAGACCCTGTTTACATTAATCATTTGGGATCTTCTCCATATAAGCTGGTTGAATATAGATTTAGCCATTTTCGTAATGAATATAATTGAAAGCTATAAGGCTCTGTTCACCAGGAAATTTTTCCCGTGTTTAGGTTTAATTTTCGGCCAAAAAATAGTGCTTCCTGCCCGAAAGCTTGTCCCTGAATTTGAAAAATTTTCAGTATCACTTCACTTTATAGCTTCCAATACTCTATAAGCCCCGGCAATTAAAGGTATAAGTAGCCCTGGTAATCCAGCATATATGGCAATTTCACCAGCGGATCTGGAGAAGAACCATAATTTGTAACTTTCAGGAGGGAGAATGCTGTGACAGACCTTAATATTTTACATGTTAGTTCAGAAGCTTCTCCATTTATTAAGACCGGTGGGCTGGGAGATGTAGTGGGTTCACTGCCCCCTGCTCTCAAAAGATTGAGTTATGATGTGAGATGTGTGATACCAGAATACAGTCAAATTCCTCTGCAGTATCGCAGCAGGCTGGAACATTTATTTCATTTTCAGACCCGGGTGGTTTGGCGGGAAGAATATGCTGGAGTTAATAGAACAGTACATAATGACATACCCTTTTATTTTATTGATAATAAAGAAAAATTTTATAGAGATTCTTTGTATGATTGTAGTGACCGTCACGTCCAGTTCACCTTCTTTATCAGGGCGGTTCTGGAAATGCTGCCCAAACTGGATTTTAAACCAGATATCATCCACTGTCATGACTGGCAGACGGCAATTTTACCTCTATTACTGCAGGAAAATTATAGACAGTATGACTTTTACAGTGATATCAGCACTGTTTATACAATTCACAATCTTAAATATCAGGGGGTTTTTGGCGAGGAAATAATCGCTGATACCCTGGGGGTTGATTGGGAACACTGGTATAATGGGAATATAAGGCATGATGGCAATGTTAATTTCATGAAAACTGGCATAAATTACGCCGACAAAATTACCACAGTTAGTTCCACCTATGCCGAGGAGATTCAGACCCCGGAATATGGTGAAGGGCTGGATTATGCTCTGCGCATGAGGGGGAATGACCTGGAAGGAATAGTGAATGGTATAGATTATCAGGAATTTAATCCGGCTCTGGACGATAAAATTTTTGCCAGCTATGACCGGGAAAATTTTGCCGGTAAAGAAGAAAACAAGCGGTCTTTACAGCGGCAGATGGGACTGCCGATTGATTTAGACAAACCACTGCTGGGACTGGTGAGTCGGCTGGTGGAGCAGAAAGGAATAGATTTGCTGCAGGAAATTGGCGAAGATATAGCAGATCTGGGGTTTCAGATGGTTATTTTAGGCAGCGGTCGGGAAGATTATGAACATTATTTCCGCTATCTGGCTGACCAGTGTCCGCAAAAGGTGGCGGCTGCAATAAAATATGATTTTACTCTGGCTCAGAGAATTTATGCCGGCAGTGATTTCTTTTTGATGCCTTCGCGGTTTGAACCCTGTGGGCTGGGACAGATGATTGCCATGAGATATGGAACGATACCGGTGGTAAGAGAAACAGGAGGTTTGAAAGACACTGTTAAATCCTATCGGGAATATGAGGATAAAGCCACAGGATTCACTTTTTCCGAATATAATTCTCGGGCTTTGCTGACAGCTCTGAAAAGGGTCAATAAATTCGCGCAGAATACCGGAGAGCTGAGAAAATTCCAAAAAAGAATCATGCAGGAGGATTTTAGCTGGGAAAATTCAGCTCGAAAATATCAACAGCTTTATCAGGAGTTTATGGAGAAAATTGAGAATTGAAATCTGCTTGTAAGGAGGATTATAATATGATTGAATCAGGAGATTCTGAACTGGGTGAAATGAATATTGAAAATGATGTTCTGGGAATCGTGGCCGGGATTTCTGCCACCGAGGTGGAAGGTGTAGCAGCGATGAGCGGAGGCTTCACCGGCGGTATTGCTAAAATGCTGGGTCGAAAAGATTTATCCCGCGGAGTGAGTATAGAGGAGTCTGAAGAAGGGGTCATTATCGACCTCAATTTAATCGTGGAATTTGAAGTTGATATAACTGAAGTGGCCCGTGAAGTGCAGGAAAATGTGAAAAATTCTCTGGAGAAAATGACCGGTGTCAATGTAAAGGCGGTAAATGTGAATGTACTGGGCTTAGATATTCCGGAAATGACCTCAGAAGAATCGAGAGAGGAAGAGCAGGAAGAGGAATCAGAGGATCAGCAGGAGGAATAAGCCTGCTCGGGAGTGATAGGATGAAATTGCTTAAAAGTATGCTGAAAAAGTTAAGCCGCCCCAGAGTAATAGCGGTTATTATATTGTTTGTACTGGTGATAGCAGGTGGAATCTTCTTCTGGCTGCGCCAGAGTTTACCGGCTCAGGAAGAAGCGGCCCGGTATTTAGAGAGCAGTGAACAGGTTGAAGTGGTCAGAGGCGACGATGTTATCGAGTTCTGGCCGCGGAGCCGGGAAAATTATGATTCAGGTATTATTTTTTATCCCGGGGCTCAGGTGGAAGCGGAAGCTTATGCAGCTCTGGCCAGTATCCTGGCGGAAGCGGGCTATCCAGTCTTTTTGGTGGAGATGCCCTTTCAGCTATCCATTCTGGGCTGGGATAGAGCAGAAGACATAATGGCAGCTAACAGGGAAAATATTTCCAGCTGGACAATGGCCGGTCATTCTCTGGGGGGAGCTATGAGTGCCCGTTTTGTCAGTCGCGAACAGCCGCCAGCAGTGGAGAATTTGTTGCTGCTGGCAGCCTATCCGGCTGCAGGCGAAGATTTAAGCCAGAAAAAAATTTCGGTTTTATCTATATATGGAAGCGAAGATGAAATCATCAATTTAGAGCGCCTGCAGGAAAGAACTTCTCTGCTGCCTGCAGACGCCAGGATGAAAACGCTGGAAGGGGCAAATCATGCAGGTTTTGGTCAGTATGGTGAACAGGAGGGAGATGGAGAGGCAAAAATCAGTGGTGAGGAACAGAGACAGATGGCAGTGCAAATAATACTGGAGTTTCTGGAATAACATATATTCAGGAGGCTGGTATAAGTGGAAATCGACAAAAACTATGATTTAGTGGTGATTGGAGGGGGGCCGGGTGGATATGTTTCTGCCCTGCAGGCTGCCCGCAAAGATTTACGGGTGGCTATGATTGAAGAGGAAAACATAGGTGGAACATGTTTAAACTGGGGCTGTATTCCCACTAAAGCTTTGATCAGCTCGGCTGGTATATATAATGATCTTGATTCAGCTGGTCGGCACGGTATAAAAGTGCAGGAAGTGGAACTGGATTATTCTCGCATGAGCAGCAGAAAAGACCGGGTGGTAAAAAAATTGGTGCGGGGAGTTGAACACCTGCTGGACCAGGCCGGAGTTGAGGTCTATAAAACCCGGGGGAAACTGCTCCAGAAGGACGTGGTTGAGCTGCAGGAAGAAAAGCATGAAGCTGAGATTCTGGGTGCTGACAGGGTTATTATTGCCACGGGCTCTAAACCCGTAAAACCTCCAATCCCGGGCCTGGAGCTGCCGGGGGTTTTGTCCAGCAGAGATCTGCTTTCACTCCAGGAACTGCCGGAAAGTATGGTGATTATTGGGGCCGGAATTATCGGAATGGAATTTGCTTCCCTGCTGGGAAACCTTGGCTGTGATGTGACTGTGCTGGAAATGCGAGACCAGATTCTGCCGGGGCTGGATGCCGATATAGCCGGAGAACTGGAAAATTTAGTCAAAAGAAAAGGTGTGGAAGTACATACAGACAGCTGTGTAGAGGCAGTTAAAAAAAGTTCGGAAGAAAAACTTCAGGTTGAATATGAACAGGAGGGAGAAAAATGTAAATCAACAGGAGATAAAGTTTTGCTGGCGGCCGGGAGGAAACCTAATTTAACCGGCATAAATCCTGAAGAAATGGGACTGGAACATGATTCTGAGCGGGGAGGAATTACCGTAGATAGCAGGATGGAAACTTCTCTGGAAGGAGTCTATGCTGTAGGAGATGTTACCGACAAAATGATGCTGGCTCATGTTGCTTTTCATCAGGGAATTATAGCGGTGAATAACATACTGGGGGAGACCCGGAAGATGGACTACAGCGCTGTTCCCAGTGTTATATTTTCTGATCCGGAAGTGGCTGTAGTGGGCATGAGAGAAGAAGAGGTCAAAGAAGCAGGAATAAATTATAATACTGCCCGGTTCCCATTCAGGGCTAACGGTAAAGTTCTGGCTGCAGGTGAGCGCAGAGGTTTTATCAAAATGATAACCCGGGAGGATGATAATAGAATTTTGGGCTGTGCTATAATAGGCCTGCATGCTTCTGATTTGATCTCTTCTCCTGCTCTGGCCCTCAATAAAGGATTATCTGCTTTAGATATAGCGGAAACAATTCACGCTCATCCCACCACTTCAGAAGTGGTACACGAAGCTGCTATGATGGCAGCAGCAGGCCAGGCTTTACATTATTAAAGCAAGTTAAGCCGGACAATTGGTGCAATATTAATCAGGGAATGAATAGGCCCTCCGGAAGTGCCCTAAAGACAGCTAATAGAAGCAAAAACGGTGGATGACAGTAATAGAATATATTTGCTATTTAGGTGAAAAAATGTTATATTTTAAGTGAGAATATCGGGAAACTTTGAATTTTATATCAGCATTAAATGATTAAGAATGACTGCATTTATTTTTACAGGCAGTAAAAACATAAACCGGGAGGGAATAATATGGCTGAATATCATGAACCACTGGAAGATTTAACCCAGGAAGCGATTGAATATCACCGCATTATCCAGAGTGTCATCGAAGAGCTGGAAGCAGTTAACTGGTATAACCAGCGGGCAGTAGCCACAGAGGATGAGAGCGTTAAAAACATAGTGGCACATAATCGAGATGAAGAGATCGAGCATGCCTGCATGGGTCTGGAATGGCTGAGGAGAAATAGTGAAGTTTGGGATGAACATCTGCGGGAATTTTTATTCACAGAAGAAGAGATAACCGAGATTGAAGAAGGGGAAGAGGAGCACGATGACACAGAATCAGGTGGAGACAACTCGTTAGGAATAGGAGATTTAGATTAAGGAGGAGATATAAATGGTGGATATATTAAATCGTAATCTGGCTCCAATACCAGTAGAAGCCTGGGAATTTTTGGATGAAGAGGCCCGTGAAGTTCTGGAAAACAGGCTGGGAGCTCGTAAAGTTGTAGATGTTGTGGGACCTCATGGTCTGGATAAATCAGCTATCAACACAGGACGCCGGGAAGATCTGACCGGTGTATTTAAACAGCGCAAATCACTATCACTGGTTGAGGTGGAAATACCCATTACAATGCCCAGGGCAGAAATCGAAGCTTTTGCCCGCGGAGCTGAAGATGCTGATAGTGAGCCGGTCAGAGAGGCTGCCGAAAAAGCCGCAAAAATTGAAAATGAAGCAGTATTCCAGGGACACGCTGAAGCCGGTATTGAAGGTATCATACCTGCTTCTGAACATGATGCTATTGAAATAGAGGAGGATAGAGCTTCTTTCTTCTCTGCTATCTGGGATGCTAGAAGAGCTTTAAATCTGGAGAATGTTCCCGGACCTTATCATTTAGTTCTGGGAGATAGGCTCTATCAGCTTCTTAATGAGCTGGAGTCAGCCTGCTATCCTCTGTTTAAAAAGATTGAAGACCTGCTGGGGACAGAGATAATTTATGTACCTGAACTTGCAGATAAAGGTGTACTGCTCCCTGCTGGAGATGAATATCAGTTACATCTGGGGCAGGATTTATCTCTGGGGTATAAAAACAGTGATCAGGAAAAATTAGAGTTATTCCTGTTTGAAACTTTTACTTTCCAGGTGAATGCTCCGGAAGCTGCAGTGGTTCTGGAATAATTTAACAGGAAACTGCGGTTCAAGGTAAAACATTCCGGCGGGGTTTCCCGCCGGTTTATTTTATTGCTAAACAATTTTTTATGCTAACCTTTTAGAACCACAAGCGGCTTTAATCGGGCGGCTGGATAAGCCAGTTGACTGTCGGTGAGAGAAGAAATCACGGCAGTAATATCTTTATAAGCCAGAGGGGATTCATCCAGAATATTTTCACCGCTGGAAGAAGTGCTGATTACTTCGCCCATGCTCTGACGATGGCGTTTTTGTGAGATTGTTTTTTTAGCCTGAGTTCTGCTCATTTTTCTGCCGGCTCCATGTGCCGTTGATTCCAGGGCTTCGACTGTATACTCGCTATTCAGTGATTTAACTACAAAACTGGAGGTACCCATAGAGCCCGGCACTAAAGCCAGACCGTCAGCGGGCAGATAGGTTGCACCCTTGCGGTGAACCAGGACTTCTTTTTCTTTGCCTTCTATCAGATGTTTTTCCCGGCGGGCAATATTATGGGTATGATCGTAGAATAATTTTAGTTTGCTGTGGGGGAATAATTCGCTCCAGGTTTCTTCCAGCTTTCTCATCAGCAGCTCCCGATTGGCATAGGCGAAATTAGCTGCACAACCCATAGCTTTCAAATAATTTTTACCCTCGGAGCTATCTCCAGGAAAGTAAGCAAGATTTTTGCGGGGAAAACTGAGGTCAAATTTATGAGCCTTATCTTTAGCCATCCGGGAAAAATCTTTGCATACCTGATGGCCAAAACCACGGGAGCCGGTATGCAGCATTATCAGCAGCTCCCCTTCAGAGAAGGGTAAGTCTTCTTCAGCAGAAGCAACTACCTGCAGTTCCAGGAAGTGATTGCCTGAGCCCAGGCTGTTTAACTGGTTTATACCTCTATTCAGGGCTTTTTTAGAGACCACTTCGGGATCAGCCGGAGCAAAGGAACCATTGTCTTCACAGTTTTCCCCGGCATTGTCGGGAGCCAGGCCCATTTCCACTAAAGCTGGTATTCCCCAGCTCAGAATATTTTTGAATTCTTTTCGAGAAAATTTTAGACTGGATCCTTCACCCAGACCGGCCGGAACTGCCCGGGAAAGGGTTTGTAGTAATTCATTTTCTCTACCTCTTATTTCATCGGCTTTCATACCGGTCTGGATGAGGCGGACTCCACAGTTGATATCAAAACCTACTGCTCCCGGAGAAATAGGTCCTGTTTTGGAACAGGCCATAATTCCCCCGATCGGTAGGCCATAACCCTGATGTAGATCTGGCATGCCCACAACACTTTCGACACCTGGCAGGGTGGCAGCAGTTAAAAGCTGTTTGAGAGCGGTCTCTTCAATTTCGTCATATATCTGCCGGGAAGCAAATAATTTAACATCACATTGTCTGTTATCTTCGGCGGGAAAATTATAATAAATACTCATAATTTATAACCTCCTCAGGGAGTTCAATTACATTTTATCATGTTTTACAATAAGGGTGAAGTATTTTGACAGATAAACTTACTGCTCAGCAAAAACTAAAAATAACGGTGGTTTTTGGAACCAGACCGGAGACAATAAAACTTGCTCCAGTTATAGATAAAATCAAGAATGAGGAACGGCTTGCTCTTAATACCATAGTTACCGGGCAGCATGAGGAAATGCTGGCTCAGATGCTGGAAACTTTTTCCCTGAAACCTGATTATAATTTGCAGTTAATGCAGGAGCAGCAGTCACTTGCTGACCTGACAAAACGAGCAGTTTCCCGGCTGGACAGTGTTTTCCAGGAAATAACCTCTGACCTGGTAATTGTACATGGTGATACAACTACAACTTTTTCTGCAGCTCTGTCTGCTTTTTATCATCAGATTCCTGTAGCCCATGTAGAGGCGGGGTTACGTTCATTTGATAAATATTCTCCTTTTCCCGAAGAGATGAACAGGCAGTTGACTGATACTCTGGCTGATCTCTATTTTGCCCCTACAGCAGAAAACAAAAATAATTTGCTGCAGGAAAATATTGCACCAGAAAATATTTATGTAACTGGAAACACAGTTATCGATGCCGTAAAAAATATCGCCGACCGCGATTTTAATTTTTCCCCTTCCCTCCAGAAAATAGTGAAAAACCGGGAAAATAAAGATATTCTTTTACTTACAGCCCATAGAAGGGAAAATATTGGGGCAAAAATGAAAAATATATTTTCAGCCATGAAAAAAATAATAGATAAATTTCCCCGGGTCGAAATTGTATTTCCAGTGCATTTAAACCCTGCTGTGCAGAAAATAGCCCGGGATGAGCTGGGGGGAATCAGCCGCATACATCTGCTGGAGCCTCTTGATTATAAAAATTTCATCAATTTGCTGGCAGTTTCTACTCTGGTGTTAACTGATTCAGGGGGGATTCAGGAAGAAGCTCCTGCCCTTGGTATTCCGGTAATTTTGCTGCGGGAAACCACAGAAAGACCGGAAGCTATTGAAGCCGGAACTGTGATAAGAGCTGGCTTGAACCGGGGAAAAATTGTTGAGGTTACATCCAGACTCCTGATCGACAGTACTTTTTATCGGCAGATAGCAGAAACCCCCAATCCCTATGGGGATGGAAAGGCGGCTGACAGGATTGTGCAGTTTATTATGAGCTATTTCGGATATAAAAAGGATAAGCCAGAAGAATTTAAGCTTTGATTAATTTGTGCTTTAAGGCCAAATGTGGTATAATTTTTTGTTGCAGGGAGATAAAGAAATACAGACACTAATAATAATTTTTAAGTTAATTTTAACTTAAGCTTAAATTTTATACATTTGCAATTAAACTTTGCCAGTTTGCGGGGCTGATCTGCTCATAGTAGCTGCTGTGAGTTTTAGGGAATTACAGGCTATTTAATTTTTTCGTTATTTTTTAGGAGGGGTTAATATGGTTGAGAATAATAAGAACAAACAGGATGAGAACAAGGAAGACAGCTATGATTATACTTACAAAGAAATGCTATCCCGATTTTACAGAGTACATTTAAGGAATTATAAAAAAGATTTCATATTTGTGCAGATACTTCATGTTGTGGCCGCGGTATTGCTGTTAATACCACCGCTTATAATGAGGGAAATAATTGATGAAGCTATTCCAAATCAGAATTTTGGCCGGCTGGGTATGCTGGTAGCCTTGGCTTTTGGAATTTTTATTCTAAGAGCCCTGGTGCGCAAATACACCATTTATAATGGCCACCGGATAGCTCAGGAAACTGTGCGTGATATGCGCAATGATCTTTATCAGCATTATCAGCGTCTATCGATGAAATTTCATGATCACAAAAAAACCGGAGAGCTGATGTCCAGAATAATTGATGACCTTAATAAACTGCAGGAATTTGTTCACCATGGGCCGGAGGCTGTTATAAATTCTCTGGTTCTTGTAGGTGGAACCATTGCCATTATGTTTTATATGAGTATCTCGCTCACCCTGGTCACCCTGATTTTCGTGCCTTTTCTGGTGCTGTTTTCTCGTTTTCTCATTAAAAGAATGCATAAGGCCTTTCGCAGAACCAGAGAAGCCAAAGCGGATATGAGTGATCGGCTGGAGGATAATCTGGCCGGTATTAAGGTGATAAAAGCTTTTGTCAGCGAGGATGCTGAAATGGATAGATTTCGCTCTACTACTCAGGAGCATACTGATAACAGGTTAATTGCAATTAAATATATAAGTTATCTGTTTCCGGGTTCCCGGCTTCTCAACAGTGTGGGAGTATTGAGTGTTCTCGGTTTTGGCGGTTATCTAACAGCTCTGGGAACAATAACTGTAGGTACGATAGTTTCCTTTTATGCTTATCTGCAGCAGTTTAGAGCGCCGATCCTGAGACTGGTTCATATGACGGAAGATATGAGCAGATTTTTTGCCAGTATGGAACGCTATTATAAACACATGGAAAAAACCCCTGAGATCGTAACCAGTATAGCCGCTGATCCTGATACTCCGGCAGTAGAAGGCCAGGTAGAATTTGATAATGTTCATTTTCAGTACACAGAAAAGGAAGAGGTTCTTAAAGGGGTATCTTTTAAAGCTGAACCCCAGCAGACCATTGCACTGGTAGGCCCCAGTGGAGCTGGTAAGACCACGATGGTAAGGCTTATGCCCAGGCTTTATGACGTGGATCAGGGTTCAATTAAAATAGATGGCCGCAGTATAGATGAGTTTTCCGTGCGGGAACTGCGCAATGCTTTTGCCATGGTCATGCAGGATGATTACCTGTTTTCAGATAGTGTGGCCGAAAATATTGCCTATGGCAAACCGGGAGCTGATCAGGAGGAGATTGTGAAAGCTGCTAAAGCAGCTAATGCTCACGGCTTTATTGTAAATGACCTGCCGGAAGGTTATGAGACCCAGGTCGGACAGCGGGGACTGAGGCTTTCCGGTGGTCAGAGACAGCGCGTTTCCATTGCCCGCGCTTTTCTCAAAAATCCGCAAATATTAATTCTGGATGAGGCAACTTCTTCAGTCGACCTGGAGACCGAAAAGCTGATACAGGATGCTATAGATCGTCTGACCGAACATCGCACAACCTTTGTTATTGCTCACAGGCTGGCTACCATAGTTGATGCTGATAAAATATTGTTTATCGATGATGGGCAGATAAAAGAGCGCGGTGATCATCAGCATCTGGTTGCTCGCGGTGGAGAATATTATAACTTCTACCAGATGCAGTTCGACAGCTCTGAAGCTATCTAAAAAATATATTGACTGTTGAATTAGGGGCGGGAATCTTCCCGCCCTTAATTTATTTGGGCCAGGATAAAACATTGAATATATAATTAAGGTCAGGGGGGATAGCGTGAAACAAAATTATCAGCAAAAAAGGGAAAAAATGATTGAGAGACAGCTTAAGAAAAGAGGTATCACCAGTCGGGAAATAATCAGGGCTTTTCGTCAGGTCCCCCGACATGAGTTTGTGCCGGAAGAAAATCGTTCTCAGGCCTATGCTGATAGGCCTCTTCCCATTGGTGAAAATCAAACCATCAGTCAGCCTTACATTGTAGCTTATATGATCAAAAATATTTTCCCAAGTGCTGGTGATACCGTGCTGGAGATTGGCAGCGGCTGTGGTTATGTTCTGGCCCTGCTTGCCCATCTGGCCGGAGAAGTATACGGAATTGAGAGACGAAAATCTCTGGTAGATATGAGCCGGAAAAATCTGAAAAAGCTGGGATATGATATTGAGGTAAAACATGGGGATGGAAGCAAAGGCTGGCCGGAGAAAAGCCCATTTGATGGTATAATAGTTAGTGCGGCAGCTGCCGGTATTCCCGAGCAATTAAAGCAGCAGCTGGATACTGGAGGCAAGCTGATCATACCTGTGGGAAAAGAAATGTTCCATCAGCAGCTTGTATTGATTAAGAAAACAGGGGAAGAAAATTTTGTCCGCCAGCAGCTTGACCCTGTAAGATTTGTTCCTCTGGTGGAAGGAAAAGAATGATTTACCAGTTTTGCTCTATCTCTACGGCGGGTTCGATGGCGTTTAGAGTGACACTGCTGGTATAAACTTTGATTTTTACCCCCTGTTTGCGGGCTTTATGCAGAGCCCGGGCAAATTTAGGATCAATTTCAGCACAGGGTCTAAACTTTTCAGCATCATTCCTGCTCACTAAAAATAAAACCATCGACTCCTGATCTGATGATTTTTGCCAGGCGATCAATTCTTCCAGGTGCCTTCTTCCCCGGCTGGTTACTGCGTCGGGAAAACAGGCCTGATTATTCCTCACCAGGGTTACGCTTTTCACTTCCAGCAGCAGCTTTTTATCTCCTTGCGACAGCAGAAAATCGAAACGCGAGTTATTCCAGTTAAATTCATTTTGTTTGAGCTGCCAGGAGTTTAAGCCGGCAAAACAATTATTTTTAATCCCCCAGGCTGCAACTTTATTGGCCCGATGAGAATTTATAGAAACCAGTTCTCCGTGTATATCCGCCAGCACAGCAGTTCCGGCGGTTTTTCTATCCGGTTTATCGGCAGGATGATACAAAATTTTTCTCTCCGGTTTAATAATATCTGGTAATCTACCTGTATCAGCCAGATAAATCCGGCGAACTGAGCTGGTTTTACAGCAGTAAGATTTCAGGACAAAGCGGTTTGTGCGTTCAATAATTCGGGCTTTGTACAGGGGTTTAGGCAGCTTGATTCCCATTATATTTTCCTCCTTTAATGCTGGTGCCGGGGCAAAAATAAAAATGCGGCGTCCAGAAATAAATCCGGGCTCTCAGAAGCAACATTTCTCCCCAATTTAATTCTATTTCAACCCACGAACTCCTGTAAAACTTATAAATTTTAAAGATTATAACTTTTCACCTGTTTAATAGGAGCAGGAATATTGTCACGGGGATAGAATATTATAATTACGGGAAGAGAAAATTTTCACTAAAGTTGAAAGGGAGTGTGAAAATAGCATGAGATTGGAAGAGCATCCGATACTTGAATTTGACCGGGAGAATAAAATATCTTTTTATTATAATGGTCAGAAGATTGAAGCCTACGAAGGTGAAACAATAGCGGCAGCTCTGCATGCTGCCGGGATTAGAACTCTGAAAAAAAGTTTGCATCATAACCGCCCGCGCGGTTTTTTTTGTGCCATAGGAAATTGTTCGTCCTGTTTAATGGTAGTTGATGGTGAACCCAATGTTAAAACCTGTGTTACAGAAGTGGAAGAAGGTATGCAGGTAGAGGAACAAGTAGGGAAGGGTGATTTAAGTGCAGAGCTGTGATCTGGCAGTTATTGGCGGCGGCCCGGCCGGATTGGCCGCTGCTATAAAAGCTGCTGAGCTGGGGGTAAAAGATATTGTGCTGGTGGAGAGAGATGACTTTTTGGGAGGCCAGCTGGTCAAACAGACCCACAAGTTTTTTGGCTCCCGGGAAGAATATGCAGGTATGCGAGGAATCGAGATTGCCGAATTATTCACCGAAAAAATTGCTGCTGAGAACTCAATAACGGTAAAAAAAGAAGCTGTTGCTCAGGGATTTTACGAAGATGATGTGCTGGGCTTTACCCGGAATGGTAGTTTTAAACAGCTCGATCCTGAGAAAATGATACTGGCTACCGGAGCCTCGGAAAAAATGCTTTCCTTTCCCAACAATGATCTACCCGGTGTTTACGGAGCTGGTGCTGTTCAGACTCTGATGAATCAGTATGGCATCATACCGGGGGAAAAGGTGCTTATGGTTGGAGGAGGAAATATTGGTTTGATTGTGGCTTACCAGCTGCTGCAGGCCGACGTTGAAGTCAGCGGCCTGGTAGAAGCTGAAGCAAATATCGGCGGATATTATGTACATGCTTCTAAAATAAAGCGCTGTGGAGTTCCTATATATACTGAACACACGATTAAGAGAGCTCTGGGGGAAGAAGAGGTGGAAGGAGCGATAATTCAGGAACTTGATAGGAACTGGCAGCCTAAAAAAGGCAGCAAAAAACAACTGGAAGTTGATACCATATGTCTGGCAGTGGGCCTCTCTCCCCTGGTAGATCTGGCCATACAGGCCGGCTGTGATATGGTTTATGTACCTGAATTCGGGGGGGATGTACCCTGGCGTGATAGGGAAATGCGCACCAGCCATGAAGATGTATTTATTGCCGGAGATGCAGCGGGGGTAGAAGAAGCAACTGCGGCTATTCTGGAAGGAGAGCTGGCCGCCTGTGCTGCCACCGAAGATTTGCAGGCAGCCCCGAATAAAGTGGCTGATCATAAAGAGGAAGCTTTTGAAAAGTTAAGGGAATTGAGGCAGGGCCCAGTTGGAGAGGAAATCAGAGCAGGCATCAATAAGATGAGGAGGGAAATAGATGCTGGAAAAGACAGGTATTCCCGACAAAAAAGAGCTTGAGGATATTCTGCCTTCACAGGAGAGGCTGGAACAGGGGCCGGTGGCTGTTTTCGAATGTTTTACTGAAATACCCTGTGATCCCTGTTATTATTCCTGTCCGGTAAATGCTGTAGAAGAATTTGAAGACCTAAATGAGCTGCCAGAGGTTGACTTTGCCAGCTGCACCGGCTGCGGCCAGTGCATTGCCGGCTGTCCGGGCCTGGCTGTTTTTGTGCTGGATTATACCTACAGTCAGGACCGGGGTTTGATTGGATTACCCTATGAATTTACCCCTCTGCCTGCAGCTGGTGAAACAGTGAAGGCTGTGGATAGGGCGGGCGAAGAGCTGGAGAAAGCGGAAGTGATCAGAGTAAATAAAGGTGATGAGGAAAAAACTGCGGTTGTGTGGCTGGCAGTTGCAAGAGATAATTTACTATCGGTACGACATTTTTATAGAATGGAGGCTGACTAATATTTATGACAGGAAAAACCAGACAGCAGGAAGAGGAAATAATAATCTGTCGGTGTGAAGATCTCACTCTGGCTGAGCTGCGAACAGTTATAGCAGAGGGGTTTACCACCATTGAGGAGATCAAAAGAAAAACTCGTTTGGGTATGGGCCCCTGTCGGGGAACTACCTGTCTGCAGTTGATCGACAAAATTTTGGCTGATTATAAAGATTGTTCGGTAGAAGAGATAGAAATGCCAACCAATCGTCCTCCTCTGGAAGGAATTAAACTGGGAGTTCTGGCAGGTGAAGCAGATGAAGGAAACTGCTGAAGCTGTAATTATTGGTGGAGGAGTTGTGGGACTGGCTACAGCCTATAATCTGGCCCGACGGGGGATGAAGGATGTAGTTTTGCTGGAAAGTTCTTATCTGGGCAGTGGGGCTACGGGTAGATGTGGAGCGGGTATCAGGCAGCAGTGGGGAACAGAGATGAACTGTAAATTGGCCCGGGGCAGCATGGATATTTTTGAAAATATGGAGGAAAGATTACAGGTTGATCATGATATAGGGCTTAAACAGGGTGGCTATCTGCTGCTGGCTTTTTCTGAGTCGGAGATGGAGCAGTTTCGCAAAAATATAGAGTTGCAGAACAGTCTGGATATTCCTGCAAGGGAAGTTACGACCCGGGAAGCAGAGGAAATTGTTCCACATCTTAACCCTGCAGGGATTAAAGGAGGGGCTTTTTGTCCTACTGATGGTCATGCTGATCCTTTCAAAGTTGTCGATGCTTATGCTGAAGCAGCAGCAAGGCTGGGCGTTGATATAAATACTTATACATCTGCTCTGGATATAGAAAAAGATAAGTCAGGAAAAATTGCCGGCGTAGTGACAGACAAAGGTTTTATCAGCACTCCCAGAGTTATCAATGCAGCTGGAGGTTATTCCAGCCAGATTGGAGAAATGGTCGATCTGGATTTACCGGTGAAACCCGAACGACATGAAATTTTGGTAACGGAAAGAGTTGAACCGATTCAGGAACCCATGGTTATGTCTTTTTCCTATAATATTTACTGTCAGCAGACTCCCAAGGGGCCATTTATCATGGGCTTTGGTGACCCGGAAGAGCCGGAAAGTTTGAATATAAATTCCAGCTGGCAATTTTTGCAGGAAATGGCTGACAAAGCAGTTAACCTGCTCCCGGTGCTGAAGAGAATTCGCGTCATAAGGCAGTGGGCAGGACTTTACACTATAACTCCGGATAGACAGCCTATTATCGCGGAAGCTGATGAGGTACCGGGTTTTTACATGGCTACCGGGTTCAGCGGGCATGGTTTCATGATAGCTCCCATGACGGCTATTATTCTGGCGGAGAAAATAACAGGTCAAACTCCCCGCATGGATCTAGAACTGGATCTGGGGCGTTTTGAAAGAGGGGACTTAATTTTAGAGCCTTCAGTAGTTTAAGAACTTTCACGGGAAGAATTGCAGTTTATCTAATTAAATAAAAAAATTATTAATAAAAATTTCATCATAGGGGTGATTACATGAGTAAAAATAGGGTTTATGAGCTGGATAGGCCGGAAAATGAACCTGTGCTGGATTATGCTCCTGACAGTGAAGAGAGAAGGCAGTTAAAAGCAGAGATTGAAAGGTTAAGAGAACAGGAACCTATTGAAATTCCTCTGGTTATCGGGGGAGAAGAAGTAAAAACTGGTGATATGGGAGAAATAAGATGTCCTCATGACCATGATAAACTGTTGGCCAGATATCATAAAGCTGGTCCTGAAGAGGCTGAGCAGGCTATAGAAGCTGCCCTGGAGATTAAAGATGATTGGGCCGGGATGTCCTGGGAGGACAGAGCAGCAATATTTGAGCGGGCTGCAGCTTTATTATCCGGACCCTGGCGCGATACCCTCAATGCTTCTACCATGCTGGGGCAGAGCAAAAATCCTTTTCAGGCTGAGATCGATTCGGCCTGTGAAATGATTGATTTTTTACGCTTTAATAATTACTATCTCAGTGAGCTATACAGCAATCAGCCGAAATCAACCGATACGGAGATCAATAAAATGGAATATCGTCCTCTGGAAGGTTTTGTTTTTGCTGTTTCTCCTTTTAATTTCACCTCGATTGGCGGAAATTTACCCGGTGCTCCTGCTGTGTGTGGTAATGTGTCATTGTGGAAACCTGCCTCTTCAGCTGTTTACTCCAATTATTATTATTTTAAACTGCTGCAGGAAGCTGGTTTACCTGATGGTGTGATTAACTTTATTCCCGGCCGGGGCAGAGAAATAGGACCGGTTATTCTTGGACATAAAGCTCTGGCAGGAGTGCATTTTACCGGTTCTACCTCCACTTTCCGTAATATCTGGGAGGAGGTAGGTAAGAATATTGAAGAATATAATGATTATCCCCGCCTCGTAGGGGAAACTGGTGGTAAAGATTTTGTTATGGCTCACGAGAGTGCCGATGAAGATGAGTTGATTGCAGCCCTTATTAGAGGGGCTTTTGAGTATCAGGGACAAAAATGCTCGGCGATCTCCAGAGCTTATATACCTGAAAATTTATGGCAGGATATAAATGAGGAGCTGCTGCAGCAGGTATCCGGACTATCTATGGGGCCTGTAGAGGATTTCACCAATTTTATTAATGCAGTGATTGATAAGGGAGCGTTTGATAAGATTGTTTCCTATATAGAACATGCCCGCAGTGCTGAAGCAGCAGAAATTATCTGTGGAGGGAATTATGATGATAGTGAGGGTTATTTTATAGAGCCGACAATAGTTCTAGCCGAAGATCCTGAATATAAAACCATGTGCGAGGAGATTTTCGGCCCGGTCTTGACCATATATGTATATGAGCAAGATGAATACGAAAAAGCATTGAAATTATGTGATGAAACTTCCCCTTATGGTTTAACCGGGGCAATTTTTGCGCGAGACAGAGATGCTATTGAACTGGCTCAAGAAGAATTGACCTATGCTGCCGGTAATTTCTATATAAATGATAAGCCAACCGGTGCTGTAGTGGGAAGACAGCCCTTTGGTGGTGCTAGAGCTTCGGGTACAAATGATAAGGCCGGCAGCCGCTGGAATTTAATGCGCTGGCTGTCTCCGCGAACAATTAAAGAAAATCTTGTTCCCCCTAAAGATTATGGCTATCCTTTTCTCCGGGAAGAATAGATATTACAGGCTAATTAGTTAGGAGATGGATAGGAGGAGGTCGGTAGGTTGAATATCCAACCTACCGACCTCCTCCTATTCTTTTACTATTGGCTGCAATTAATAAACGGTGATTTTAAGCAAAGTTTTCCCGATATTTAATTATTTGCCTCACCGATAAAATTATGCGCCACAGCGTGACCAGCCACAGCTGCGGCAGATAACGCATCCGCCATCACTTTCCAGCTCACTTTCGCATTCCGGGCAGGTTCTGTCCTTTTGCTTTGGCCCTGATTTGACATTATGAGTTTGCCTGCGGGGGTTGTTTTTCGGGGAATCTGTCTGCTTTTCAGTATCGACAGCGCGGGAGGTTTTCTGTTTGACAACCTCCGAGCTGTGCAGAATTTCTTCTGGGGCAAACTCTCCTTCTTCTATTTTATCTTTGAAATCCTCCAGGGCTCGACCGATTGCATCAGGACAGGAGAGATTAAATACTTCTTCGCTTATCATGGCTGCTTCACAACGAATTCCTTTCAGCTGTTCTGTGACTTCTTCCAGGGCCACACCACTGCGCAGGGCCAGAGAGGCCAGTCGACTTATTGCTTCAGATTGAGCATGACAGCCACCGCCTTTACCGGTTGTTGTAAAAACCTCACAAATTCCTATATCATCAGTATTTATGGTGATATATAATTTACCGCAGCCAATTCTGGTTTTTTCAGTTGTTCCCACTGTAGTTTGGGGACGGGACCTTTTAGTTAAACCTCCTGATTGTGTGGTGGTCTTTTTACTTTCTTCCGTGGAAAGAACCTGTTCAGAACGGCTGCCATCTCTGTAGATAGTTACACCTTTACAGCCCAGTTCATAGGCCAGCTCATAAACTTCTTTTACTTCTGACGGAGTGGCTTCATTGCGAAAGTTAACGGTTTTGCTGACGGCATTATCCACATATTCCTGAAAAGCCGCCTGGGTTTTAATGTGCCATTCAGGGTTGATGTCATGAGCAGTCACAAATATTTCTTTAAGCTCTCGGGGGATCTCCGGCATGTCCTGAACAGAACTCTGACCGGCTAATTTTTTCTGTAAATCTTCACTCATAATGTCTTTTTCTCGGGCCATTTCAGCAAAAATGGGATGAGTTTCCAGAAGAGTTTCATCCATCACGTTTCTTTCATAACACAGGGCAAATAAAGGTTCAATTCCACTGCTGGTGTCAGCTATGATGCTGATAGAGCCTGTAGGAGCAATAGTAGTGGTGGTGGCATTGCGATAGGGAGTGTCATAAATGCTATCCGGAAAATTGGGAAAGGGACCGCGCTCTTCAGCTCTTTTATGAGATTCGTCCCGGGCAGTGTTGCGGATGAACTTCATCACCTGGCGGGCTGTATCCACTGCCTCCTGACTGTTATAGGGAATTCCCATTTTTACCAGCATATCACTGTAGCCCATAACTCCCAGACCAATTTTGCGATTATTCTCCACCATTTCTGAAATTTCTTCCAGGGGAAACTCACTCATATCGATTACATTATCCAGAAACCTGACTGCAATTCGGGTGACATCTTCCAGCTTTGTGAAATCGATCTGTGCGTCCCCCGGTTGACCCTTGACCATTTTAGCCAGGTTAATCGAACCCAAATTGCAGGCTTCATAAGGTAGAAGGGGCTGTTCACCACAGGGGTTTGTGCTCTCAATATCACCTAAAGCCGGAGTGGGATTTTCCTCATTTATTCTATCCAGAAATATTATTCCAGGTTCACCATTTTTGTGAGCCATATTGACAATTAACTTGAGAATGTCCCCGGCATTTTCGCGGGTAGTTTCCTCTCCTGTCCTGGGATTTATCAGGGGATAGTCTTCACCTGCTCTGGCTGCTTCCATAAATTTTTCCGTAAGAGCCACTGATATATTGAAATTATTTAAACTATCCTCATCTTCTTTGCAGGTGATGAATTCTCTAATATCCGGGTGGTCAACCCTCATTACCCCCATGTTGGCCCCCCGTCTTTTTCCGCCCTGTTTTACCGTATCAGTTGCTGCATCAAATATTCGCATGAAAGAGACAGGACCGCTGGCTACACCCCCGGTTGATTTAACTCTGTCATTTTGGGGCCTCAGTCGCGAAAAACTAAAACCGGTTCCACCTCCGCTTTTATGAATTAGAGCTGAATTTTTTATAGCTTCAAATATACCTTCCATGCTATCTTCCACCGGCAGCACAAAACAGGCACTGAGCTGCTGCAGGTCATTGCCTGCATTCATGAGGGTAGGTGAATTAGGCAGAAATTCCAGTTCTGTCATCACCTCATAAAATTCCTGCAGATCTGGTTCTACAGGTTCGTCATATTTTTGGTTGGCACTGGCAATATTCTGGGCAACCCGGTAAAACATTTCTTCCGGAGTCTCAATTATTTCTCCTTCACTGTTTTTCTTTAAATATCGGGCCTGTAAAATCCGCCGCGCATTGTCACTTAATTCCACTGAGTCTTTTCTTTGCATGGGAAAATTCACTCCTTCTACAGTATTTGAGGCTTTAATAGTCTATTTTACAGCAATAACACAGAAAAAATTTCAGTTTTACCGATTTGTGAGCTTAAAATTCAGAATACTCAGGGTAAATTTATTATAGAAAATCACAGTAGATAAGTAAAGCAGATTAATCCCTGCTAATTTGTACAGCCTTTCTGGCCAGAATTTCCCCGGGATTGATTATAAAGGATTCAGAGGTGAAATTTTTTAGGGGTAGCAGTGGAAGTTCAGTGCAGCCAGCTATAATAGCTTTTACATTCTGACTCTCGAGGTTCTCAATAGTTTGTTTAACCAATTTCCGGGTCTTATTATCTTTTTTTTGTCTTTTGATTCTGTAAATGGCTTCCATGATATCTTCCTGATAATTGGCAGCTGGCAGCCAGGGCTGTAAATTTTGGTTTTGTAGTTCCTGCTGATAGATTTCAGTCTGCAGGGTGCCGCTGGTGGCCAGGATACCTATACGAGAGTTAGAATCAAGCTTTTGAGCTATATATTCTACTGCTAAAAATATCATATTTAGCAGGGGAATATCGATCTCCTGTGAGATATCCGCATGAAAATAATGAGCAGTATTACAGGGCATGGCCAGCAAATCTGCTCCATTGCTCTCCAGATTTTTGGCCATAGAAGTTAAAGCCGGCACAGGGCTTTTTCCCTGGCCCAAAATTGCCTGAGTGCGATCGGGCACCTGCGGATTATTGTCGATTAAAATTCTGATATGATCCTGGTCAGAATTAGCCGGGGTATTGGCAATAACTCTCTGAAAAAAATCAGCGGTAGCTTCTGGTCCCATACCTCCTAAAATTCCGAGAATTTGCTGCACTAATAAAACCTCCAGTTTAAAAATTAAAAGAAGGACTGAAATACCATTTTAAGCAGGAAATTGGCCCGGGCGCATATAATTTAATATTACAGGTAAAATAATTATTTTTAGCAAAACAATTCTTGCAAAACCTGTAATCAGTTTTTCAGCTCATATAAATCCTTGCTTTAGGAGGGTAATTACAAATGATAACAGAAAGTTTTAATTTTAATGAGGTGCTGGAGATGGCAAAAGACATAGAGGTAAAAGGCCGGGAATTTTATAACGAACAGGCGGAAAAAACTGACAATAAAGAAGCTGAGCAGCTATTTTTGCGGCTGGCCGGTGATGAAGATGATCACTATCAAAGGTTCAATGAAATTCAATCCCAATTCCAGGAGAAAACAGGTGAAACAGATGAATATATTTCTGATCCCCAGGTGGGGTCTTACCTGGAAGCTCTGGTTGAATTTACAGTGTTTCCCGCCGATAAAGAAACAGGTAGCATCAATAGTCTGCAGGAAGTTCTCGATATGGCAATCAGAGCTGAAAAAGATTCTATTCTGCTTTACAACGAGATGAAAGAAAATAACGAGGGCGAGACCAGAAAAGTCATCGAGAAATTGATTGAAGAAGAAAAAAATCATCTCATTGACCTGTTGAAACTGGATGCCGAGATATAATAATGGCTTCATCTACAGATAACCAGGGAAAGCCCGGGAAAACCGGTCATTATACCTACATGTTATTATGTAGTGATGATACGATCTATACAGGTTATACCACAGATCTCGAGAGAAGAATTAAAGAGCATAATGAAGGCAGGGGCGCTGCTTATACCCGGGGGCGCACCCCTGTAATCCTGGTTCACAGGGAAAAATTTTCCACCAGATCTCAGGCTCAGAAGCGGGAATATGAAATTAAACAGCTGTCCCGTCAGGAAAAAGTTGCTCTAATTGCTGAGGATCAAAATCACCGATCGGGCGAGGCTCGGGTCTGAGGGTAATGTCGAATTGATTTTCAACTTCTTCCTGAATTATCTGCATCAAATCCAGAACATGCTCGGCCCGGGCCCTGCCCAGATTGACAATAAAACCGGCATGTTTTGTAGAGACCTGGGCATCTCCGACTCTCCTGCCTTTTAATCCTGCTGCTTCTATTAGACGGCCGGCATAATCATTTTCCGGTCGTTTAAAAGCACTGCCGGCACTGGGAAAAGATAGCGGCTGTTTAAACCATCTTTTACATTCCAGATCAGCAATGCGAGCAAAAATTTCTTCCGCATTATCCCGGCTGAGCTCCATTTTCACGGACAGTGCCACCAAATTTTCCCTCTGTAATCTGCTGCTTCTGTAGGCCAGATCGAGTTGATCGCAGGATAAAACTTTGACTTTCCCCTCCTGCCCGTCAAATACCTTTACAGATTTTATTATATCCTTCATTTCTCCTCCATAAGCTCCTGCATTCATATAAACAGCTCCACCCAGGGTTCCAGGTATTCCACTGGCAAATTCCAGGCCTGACAGCCCATAGCAGGCTGTGATTTCAGATAGATCAGCCAGCGATATACCGGCCTGAGCCTCAATGATATTATCTTCGATTTCCACAGCCTCCAGATCCAGCAAAGATACAACTGAACCTCTGATGCCTCGATCAGATACCAAAAGATTACTCCCTGCTCCCATGATAAAATAGGGCATATCAGCACTGTTTAGAAATTTTATGGTTGTAATGGTACTCTGCAAATTCTGGGGAATAATAAAATAGTCAGCGGGTCCCCCGATCCGCAAACTGGTGTGTCTGTTCATGGCTTCCTGGTTTTTTATTGTGACATCCTGTGTTTGTTTTAACTCTTCAATTAACTTTTCCCGGGCTCGAGCGTTCATTCTCAAAAGCCTCCTGCAGAAATTTATTTTTACAGCAAAGAAACATTAATGGCTCTTCTCCATATAAACTGGTTGAATATAGTTTTAGTCATTTTCGTAATACATATAATTGGAAGCTATAAGGCTCTGTTCACCAGGAAATTTTTCCTGTATTTAGGTTGAGTTTTCGGCCAAAAAATAGTGCTTCCTGCGCGAAAGCTTGTCCCTGAATTTGAAAAATTTCCAGTATCACTTCGCTTTATAGCTTCCAATACTTTATAAGCCCCGGCAATTAAAGGTATTAGTATGGCAGTAAAGGTATTAAACAGCAGTTATTCTTTCTTTTTCTATTTGATCCATTGCCTTATTTATTAAAGATTCGACCGGCAGTTCCTCCTCCAGTTTTTCAGTCCTGGATAATTTCGGTCGAGTTATAGGTTTGTCCGGAATGAAAAGGGTGCAGCAGTCCTCATAGGGCCTGGTGGAAATTTCATATGTCCTTAACTCCCGGGCCTGAGCTATGATATCCTGCTTATCTACAGATAAAAGTGGTCTTAAAAGCGGGAGATCTGCAGCTGCGGAAATTGTTTTTATACTGGCCAGAGTCTGGCTGGCCACCTGTCCCAGGCTGTCGCCTGTCACCAGGCCGGAAGCGCCCGTATTATCTCCCAGGCGTGATGCTATTCTCATCATCATTCGACGCAGTAAAGTTATAGAATAGGGGCGGGGACAATCAGACCAGATTTTTTTCTGGATATCAGTAATCCGGGCTATATAAAGGTCAGTGGGGCCATTATAGCGCGATAACTTTCGAGTGAGATCCTTAACCTTCTTTAGAACTTTTTTACCCGTATAGGGGGGAGTGTGGAAGTAAAGATTGGAAATTTTCACTCCCCGTCTTATAACCTGCCATCCTGCTACTGGACTGTCTATACCGCCAGAAAGCAGCAGCAGCGCCCGATCGGAAGAGCCAGCCGGCAGGCCTCCAGAACCCTGATAACTTTCCGTGAAGATAAAAATTCCGTTCTCCCGTACATCATACTCGAGCATAATATCGGGATCATGGACATCTACAGAAATATCAATATCTTTATCCCTTTCTTCAAAATAATTGAGCACTCTGGCTCCGATTTTTTTGCTGATCTCCATGCTGTTAAGAGGATATTCTTTATTGGCCCGATTGGTTTCGACCTTAAAAGTGAAATTAGAGTCAGGAATATTTTTTTCCAGCAAATCTATCCCTTTTTCAAACATAAGATCGAGAGAAGCATCAGCAGGAAGCTGAATAGTAGGACTAAATGAGACTATACCCGGAATAAACTTTAAAATCCTGACAAGATTATCGTTCAATTGTGGGAGCTGATTGTCAGGGTGGAGAAAAATTCTGCCATAAGTTGTTTCGATTTTGAAATTCAGATGGGGAGAAAGACGTCTTTCCAGATCATCGAGCAATTCCTGCTGGAAATAGGAAAAATTTCTCCCTTTCAGGCCCAGCTCTCCGTATCTAATGATGATAGTATTGTACATTACTTACTCTCCTTTTAAGCTTCTAAATCTATTTTACTCTGGAACTAGCTGTGGAACAAAAATTGATATTCTTCCTTACAGGTTTCGAGAAAACGATCAATATCATCGCGGGAATTTTGCGGGGAAAAACTTATTCGTAAAGCCCCTTCAATGAGGGTTTTTTCCAGCTCCATGGCTTTTAATATTCGGCTCATGCGATCACTGTGGGAGCTGCAGGCAGATCCGGTCGAAATATATATACCTCTATGACTGAGAGCATTGACCATAACCTGCCCTTTAACACCCGGCAGAGAAAAACTGATCAGATGAGGAGCGGATTGTTTTTCTGGACTGTTGATAACGGCCCCGGAAATATATTTGGGCAGCCGGGAGATAAAATAATTTTTGAGATCAGCCAGTTTTGGCTGACACTCTCCTGGTTTTAATTCTTCAGTAGATTCCAGGGCAACCTGCAAACCTGCCAGTCCCGGAACGTTTTCCGTCCCGCTGCGCATAGATCTTTCCTGGCCGCCTCCCCGGATCTGGGGCTCTACATTATTTTTATCGCTGATGTATAAGAATCCGGTGCCTTTGGGCGCCTGAATTTTGTGTCCGCTAAAACTGGCCATATCGGCCTGCCAGTTTACCGGCCGTGTACATATTTTTCCCAGACCCTGAACAGCATCCACGTGAAATAACGGGGGGTTATTCTGGCTATTGATTATTTGCCCGATTTTTTCTACTGGCAGTACAGCACCGGTTTCATTGTTCACCTGCATTATACTAACCAGAATAGTATCAGGACGCAGTGAATTTTTAACATCCTGCGGATTTATCAGACCGTTTTCATCAGGTGAGATCCTGGTGATCTCAAAGCCTTTTTGTTTTAGATCCTGCAGGGGTTGATAGACCGAGGGATGTTCTATTTCCGTAGAAATAATATGTCTGCCCTGCTGGTGTTTTCTGGCAGCGGCTCCTTTAATAGCGAGATTGTTTGCTTCCGTTCCCCCGGAAGTAAAATAAATTTTTTCGGGAGGTACATTAATAGTTGCTGCTGCCTCCTGGCGGCAGGAGCTAATAATTTCACCTGCTTTTACCCCCATATCGTGCGGGGAAGAAGGGTTGCCATACTCATGTAGCAAAGCCAGTTTAACTGCTCGAGCTGCCCCGGGCAGGCATCTGGTTGTGGCGCTATTATCCAGATAAATTTTTTCCATAAAAAATCCCCCTGTTCATAAACTTCAACCATGACTTCTGTTTACATCGCACTTCATTATATCACACCTCATGAAGTAATTGAAGCAATCAGGGGGAGGCTGAGCTGATTAAGTTTGCAATTCTAACGCTATTTTATATGTTATAGTCGGCAAAATTCTGCTGGAAGTTTGCAACCAGCTCTTCCATCTGTTCGATATAATCAGACATATCTTTGATCTTTTCGGAATAATCGCTGACACTGGCGCTCATTTCTTCTGCAGAAGCGGAATTTTCCTCGGCAATTGCAGCCAGGGAGTTTAGATTTTCTATAACTTCTTTAATTTTCTGGGTTTCCTGGTTGAGATCATCAACGATGTCCATTATTTGGTGAGAGGTCTGCTCGATATTGTTGCTGGCCTGTTTGTTTGCTTCCGTCACCCGGGTCAAAGCCTTGTTGCTTTTTTCCAGATTTTCAAATTGCGCACTTATTCCATCCACCAGCTCCTGCACCTCTTCCGTAAAATGACGGAGGTTTTCCTGGATTCTTTCCCCGGCCTGCCGGGAGTCTTCAGCTAATTCCCGAATTTCATCGGCTACTACTGTAAATCCCTGACTGCCTTCTTCTGAACGGGCAGCTTCGATGGAAGCATTGAGAGAGAGAAGATTGGTCTGGCTGGCAATATCAGAGACGGTTTCCACTATATCCATAATATTTTCTATTTGATCGGCTAATTCTCTACCCTGTTCATCAACATCAGCAAACGAATCTCGAATGTCAGCTATTCTTTCATTGACCTCTGCAACCTGTTGAGCTGAACTTTTGATGCTGTCAACCGCCTCTTCTAAAAGTTCTTTACTTTCATTCCCGGCCGAGACTAACTCTTCTATTTTAGCTACATTTTGATCAACAATATAAGCTGAATCTTCGGTTTCTTCAGCCTGCTCCTGAGCACCATGGGCAACATCATCCACAACCCGGGAAATATTATCTGACACATCATTCATTTCCGAAGCTAGCTCCACAAAATCATTGGTAAAACTTGACATATCATCGGTTCCACCTTTGAGAAAAAGTATATCTTCCCTGATGGCATTTTTGATTTCATCTATTTCAGCAAAAATTTCTTCGAATTCATCGCTGGTTTTGACCACCGGGGCATTTTCCAGATTAAGCTTTTTCATTTGAGAAAATTCCTGTTTCAACAATTTGAAAGGTCGGAATAATCCTCTATGGAGAAAATATATTACTGCAGAATTAACCAGGCCCAGGATCGGAGAAAGCCATAGCTGTTCTCCGGGCAGGGCCAGTGCGAGAATAATGGTGGTGGTAATGAAAGTGCCCAGAGCAATTTTGCTGCTAATTTTTTTAAAAATCCCCAGTGATAATAATTGACTCAGGGTGTATTTTCTGCGAGTTCTAAAATCATATTCGAATACTACATCAACCACCAGCTCTGGTTTTTGACCGTTTTTATTTCTGCTTATTTCTTTTATCTCAACATTTTCATCGAAAAAATTTCTGCTTCCTTTCAACAGGCCCAGAAAGTAATCAAACATCCCCCGGGAAGAACGATAGGTTAAACGCAGAATGTTGTCTGCTTTTACTTCAGGAATAATGCGTGGAGGGTTGGCGCCTTCTATCATATCAGTCAGATGTTTATGAACGGTGTCCATCATCTCCAGAAAATTTTTCAATTTTCTACCGGAAAAGTAACTGGGAAACCAATCAGCGAAAGAGTTCAAATTTTCCTGCCCCAGACTCTGCCACACTTCGCTGGCAGCTATATTTTCGATCTCAGCAATAGCCTCTACCATATTTATAGCTTCCTCATCTTCAATATCCATTAAAGGAGTAATGATTAATTCCTCATCAAAACTGGAAGCTTTTTTTGCTTCCTCTACTGTTTCCTCTCCATAAAGTCTCTGCAAAGTTTTTAGCCAGATTGATATTAGGGAGCCTTTCATGAAGTGTGTGCCTCCTCTGATAATTACTGATTATTTTTAAAGGTGTATTATTTAGTTAAATAAAATGGGCTTTAACTCCTTTATTTTTCTCGATTTAATTACTAGACTTTAGAGAGGGGGAAAAAGATAGGGGAATTTTTTGGCATTGCGTTTTATTATCAGGTTTATAGTTGCAACAGAGGAATAAATTAAGATATAATTAGGATTAGAAAAACTTAGTAAATTTCCCTTTCAAAAAACCCCGGACAGGTTAATTACTTTCACACTGTATCAGGTAAGGAGGCTGTATTATGGAGTTATTCGATACTCATGCTCATCTTGATTTTTCACGATATCAGGAAGATCGCCAGCAGGTGATTGCCAGAGCAGCTGCAGCAGGAGTAGAACAGATTGTTAATGTCGGGGCAGATATAAAATCGTCAATTAATAGTGTTGAGCTGGCAGCAGAATATTCCGGTATATTTGCTGCTGTAGGAGTACACCCTCATGAGGCTTCTGCTTATAATCTGGAAGCTGCCAAAAAAATAAGAGATCTGGCGGGAAATAAAAAAGTTGTAGCTATAGGGGAAACAGGCCTGGATTATCATTATGATAATTCGCCCCGCGAGGAACAGAGGCAGGCTTTTCGCAGCCAGCTCAGACTGGCTCAAAAGTTAGAGCTGCCTGTCATAATTCACTCGCGTGAGGCTGAAGAGGATACCCTGAATCTTCTTGAAGAAGAGTGGAACAGTGATAATGGAGCTGTAGTACACTGTTATTCCAGCAGTCAAACTTTGGCTGAACAGCTGGTAAAAAGGGGATTTTATCTGGGCTTTACCGGCCTTATAACTTTTTCCAATCTGGGCTGGTTGAGAGAGATTGTTGCTGACACACCTTTAGAGCAGATTTTGCTGGAGACTGATTCCCCCTATATGTCACCTGAGCCCGAAAGAGGGGGGCGAAATGAACCGGCGCGAGTAAAGTTTGTAGCCGAGCAGGTTGCCGAATGTCAGGGATTATCCCGAGAAAAGGTGGCCCGGAAAACAGCCATGAATGGTCGGGAGTTATTTGCCATCTCCGATAATAATAAGCTTACTGCAGGTGATTAATGGTGCTGGACACCTCAGCAGCCGGCAGAGCATTGATCATAATGGGTATTTTACTGGTAATAATTGGATTCTTCCTGGTGCTGGACAGTGACTTTCTCAGCTGGCCGGGAAATCTGCCTGGAGATATCCAGGTGGAAGGTGAAAATTTTTCGGTCTATATTCCTGTAACCACAATGATTTTATTGAGCATTGTTATCAATCTATTGCTGCGACTTTTTACCAGGTTATTTTAGCTGAACTGAAAAGCTGAAAAATTTTTATAAATTTAGCCTGGAGTTTAAGGGGAGGAATTCCTTCTTCTTTTCCCTAATTATAATATTAGTCAGTATCAGGTTTAATATCAATAATGAAGATTTTTTTGGGGGTAAATACAGGTATGTATAAATCTCTGGTGATAAATCCTGGTTCAACCTCGACAGAAATTGCGGTTTTTGCTGATGATAAGGAAAAATGGCAGTCTGCCCTGGAACATCATAAAGAAGATTTAGATAATTTTACCACTATTACAGATCAGCTCGATTGGCGGCAGGACTTGATTCTCAGGGAGATAAAGGAAGCGGATTATTCTCTTACTAATTTTGATTTCATAGTAGCCCGCGGGGGGCTTCTGGCTCCAATTCCGGGGGGGACATACAGGATTGATGAGAACATGATTGACGATTTACAGCAGTGTCGATATGGGGAGCATGCATCCAATCTGGCGGGGATTATCGCCTTTAGATTTGCTCAGGAAGCTGGTATTCCGGCCTATACTGTGGATCCGGTAGCAGTAGACGAGTTTATACCGGTGGCCAGATTATCGGGGCATGTGGAACTGCCCCGGCGCTGCCAATCACATGCTCTCAATCTAAAAGGCATCGCTCGCCGCTGTGCAGAGCAAATTGGGGGAGATATAAACTCTCTTAATTTAATTGGAGCTCATCTGGGGGGAGGAATTTCTGTAGCTCCTCTGCGGCAGGGAAGAATAATTGATGTTAACAATGCCAATCAGGGAGGCCCTTTTTCTCCTGAGAGAGCTGGAACTCTGCCTGCTTTAGATCTGGTAGAGTACATTTTTGCAAAGACCCCTGATAAAAATGAACTCAAAAAAGATCTGGTAGGCAGCGGGGGGCTGACTGCTTATTTAGATACAGCCGATGCCCGGGAGGTGGAAGAATTAATCGCTTCCGGCCATGAAATGGCTGAAGAAGTGTATGAAGCTATGATTTATCAGATAGCTAAAGAGATCGGCAGGATGGCAGCTGTTTTAAAAGGCCGGGTTGACGCTATTTTTCTGACGGGAGGACTGGCCCACTCGGAATACCTTACTTCCAGAGTGAAAAATCGGGTAGACTTTATCGCTCCAGTTTATATATTTCCGGGCTCGGAAGAATTAATCAGCCTGGTAAGAGGAGGTTTAAGGGTGATGCAGGGCCGGGAGGAACCTAAAGATTATGAGATGTCTCGCCTGGATACCTCCTCACCGCCGGTAAACTGAAAATAATTTTGACAATTTCGCAGGTAAAGAGGTGAAATGATGACCAGCCCCGGGGAATTAGGTAACAGTCTGGAGGAAATTTTAGATAAGACTTTAAGCTATTTGAGTGATAGCAAAAACGATGTATTTGCAATTGCTGAAACTGCCCGGAAAGAGCTTAATAATATTCAAAGTGAACTGGAGATGGTGGAAAAAGATATAGAAGAAGTAATAGATAAGCTTGATAGACAGGAACGAATCAACCGAAGAGCCAGAAGAAGGCTTCTGGAAGTAAGCAGAGATTTTGAGGAATATTCCGAGGAAGAGGTTAAAGAAGTTTATGAAAGGGCCGAAGAGTCATCGGTAGAGATTGCTGTATTACGAGAAAAAGAACAGCAGCTGCAGGACAGGAGAAGACAGCTGGAAGAGAAGTTTCAGAGCACCAAAAAAACCCTGGAAAAATCAGAGAAACTGGTCAATCGACTCAGCATGGTTAGAAATTTTCTGGAAGGCAAGCTGGAAAATATTTCAGAACAATTTGAAGATATGAAGGATCGGGAAAAATTCGTTATGAAGATAATCGAAATGCAGGAAGAAGAACGTAAGAGAGTAGCCCGGGAAATTCATGATGGACCGGCTCAGTCCCTGGCCAATCTGGTTATGAGAGTGGAAGTTACGCAAAATATGCTTCATAAAGATCTGGAAAAAGCAGATAAAGAACTGGAAGAATTAAAAGAGATTGTGCGATCTTCCGTTAAAGATGTGAGGAAAATAATTTATGATTTAAGGCCTATGAGCCTTGATGATCTGGGCCTTATACCCACTCTGCGCAAGTATATAGAAGATTTTGTCGAAGATACAGGTATTAAGATTGATTTTACAGTGCTGGGAGAAGAACAGGAATTGCCCTCCACTCATGAGATTACTGTTTTTCGTTTAATACAGGAGGGTTTAAATAATATAAATAAGCATGCGCAGGCAGATACCGGGCAGGTAAGGCTGGAGTTTGCTGCAGAAAATTTAAATATCTTAATAACAGATGATGGGGTGGGATTTAATCCGGAAAAGAATAATACCGATAGTTATGGAATTACCAGCATGAAAGAAAGATGTAATTTGTTGGATGGGGAGTTTGACCTGCAGTCCAGCAAACATAGAGGAACGAGAATAAGAATAAAACTTCCTATGGATTTAGGAAAGGATGATGGGAATGAGTGAAGATGCCAAAGTTTTGGTTGCAGATGACCATAAGCTGGTCAGAGAAGGGATATGCAAGCTGTTAAATCTTTTTCCGGGGGTGGAGGTAATAGGGGAAGCTGAAGATGGACTGGAAGCTGTATCCCTGGTTCGGGATCATTTTCCTGATCTGGTGCTTCTGGACCTAAATATGCCCAGGATGAATGGGATAGATGCCATTCACAAAATCAAAGAGATAAGTCCCCAGATTAAAATAATAATTCTTACAATTCATGATGATGAGGAATATGTTTACAAAGTTACTTCGGCCGGGGCTGAGGGTTTTGTTCAGAAGGATATCACTTCGGAAGAACTGGAACAGGCCATAAATGAGGTGCTGGAGGGGGGAAAGGTCTTTCCCCGCAGTATTTCTCCTGCTAAAGATGATACCCAGGAGGAGAAATCGAATTATCGAGAGCTGCTCAGCGATCGTGAGTTTGAGGTGCTGTCGCTTTTAGCCCGGGGGATGAGCAATAAGGAAATTGCTGAAGAGCTTTACATCAGTGAAAAGACTGTTAAAAATCATGTCAGTAATGTGCTGAGGAAACTGGATGTAAATGACAGAACTCAGGCTGTGATCACCGCCCTCAAGCAGGGGCTTGTTTCACTCAGTTAATATAAAATATGTTTTAGTAAACAAACTGCAAAGAGGAAAGCAGGGGTTTAGATAATGGGAACAGATGAGAGAGATAATCTGGAAATCGTGCTGCCAGAAAATACGAAGCACCTGCTAAAAAAACACAATATAAACTGTAACCGTTCTTTAGGACAGAACTTTTTGGTTGATAGGGAGGTTCTAGCTTCATTAATTACTGCTGCCGATCTGGAACCGGAGGCTAATGTGGTAGAAATCGGCCCGGGTCTGGGAGCGCTGACAGAGGCAATTTTACAAAAATTAACTCAGGGTAAATTGCTGGCTGTAGAAAAAGATATAGAGCTGGCAGGGATTTTGCAGCAGGAGCTGGGAAGCCATCCCGCGCTGGAAATAATAAAAGGTGATGCGCTGGAGCTGGAGTGGGCTGATATTTTACAGCAGAGAGAATTTATTTCGGCAGGATATACTTTAATGGCTAATCTACCCTATTATATTACCAGTCCAGTAATAAGAAAGTTTTTGGAAATGAAGTTTTCTCCTGATAAAATGATATTGATGGTACAAAAAGAAGTGGCGGAAAGAATAACCGCTTCTCCTGGAGGCAAAGATTATGGTATACTGAGTATAGCTGTACAATATTATTGTTATCCTGAGATAGTTGAAGTTGTACCTGCTGAAGCTTTTTTGCCTGCACCTGAAGTGGAATCAGCGGTTTTAAGACTTGACCTCAGTCAGGCGCCAGATTACCAGGTGGAAAATGAGAATTTGTTTTTTTCTATTGTGAGGGCGATGTTTCAGCAGCGGCGTAAGATGCTGAGAAACTCGCTCAGCAAAGCCAGAGAAATAGATCTTAAAAAAGATCTGGTGCGGGAGGCTTTAAACCAGGCCGATATCGATGAGAGGCTGCGCGGTGAGAAACTCTCCCTGGATAGAATTGTAGAATTGAGTAATATATTAAATAAAATGCTGGAAAATGCGACCGGGAATGGTGATTAATATGAAGTTTATCAGCCCTACAGATGGAAAATTAAGTTTAGAAGAAACCTATAATACTATAATTGAGTTTATTGAAAGTCATCCAGAAAACAGCTATAAGCTTATCATCGGGACGGACTCTCAACCCGGGGGAGAAAATTGTTCTTTTGTTACGGCTATTGTCATCTACCGTCAGGGGCGAGGAGGCAGGTTTTTTTATTATCGTGATAGTTCGCCCGATAAATTTGGCATGAAACAGAGAATTTTTTATGAGGTTTCCCGCAGCCTGGAAGTGGCCAGTAAAATAACCGGACTTCTGGCCGAAGAGCAGGAACTGGATGAAGATATAGATATCGAGATCCATGTTGATGTAGGAGAAAAAGGTCCTACAAGCAACATTATTAAAGAGGTAGTAGGTATGGTTGTGGGCAGTGGTTATGATGCTTTAATTAAGCCGGAAGCCTATGCTGCCTCTACTGTGGCGGATAAATATACCCGTTAAATGTTTGTTATTATGTGTAATTAAGGGGAGAAGATTAGCGTGGATATATCTGCTATGATAATTGGACTTCTGGGTGGACTGGCCATATTTATATACGGAATGAAACAGATGAGTGAGGGGCTGCAAAAATTTGCCGGTAAACGTCTAAGACATATGCTGGCTTCCCTCACCGGCCGCCCTTTGAGATCGATTCTGGTAGGAACAGGAGTAACGGCTCTTATACAGAGCAGCAGTGCCACAACCGTGCTGGTAATTGGTTTTGTTAATGCTGGTTTGATGACTCTGGCTCAATCAATCGGAGTTATCATTGGAGCCAATATAGGGACTACCATCACAGCCCAGTTAATTTCTTTTCGCCTGGAGGATTATGCTTTTCATGCAATAATAATAGGAGTTTTCATATTTTTATTTGCCGGGGAAAAGAGAAAACAATATGTAGGGCAATTTCTGCTTGGGTTTGGTCTGCTGTTTTTGGGGTTAAGGACTATGGGGGAGATGATGGTTCCCCTCAGAGATTCGGAGTTTTTTGTAGAATTAATGGCTTCTTTTGGCACCTATCCTATACTGGGACTTTTGATTGGGGCTATAGTTACCATCGCAGTCCAGAGCAGCACCGCTTCTTTTGGTATTATGATTGGTCTGGCCGGAGCCGGAGTTCTGGATTATCAGATTGCCATTCCCATAATTTTGGGAACAAATATTGGCACAACTGTGACGGCTGCCCTGTCAAGTATGGGAGCTAATTTGACCGCCAAAAGAGCAGGGGCAGCTCATTTTTTATTTAATGTGCTGGGCTCTCTGATTTTTTTGGTTTTGATCTACATTATACCCGGGTTTACCGTGATGGTGGAAAATTTGGTTTCCAGACTCTCTTTGCTGGCCGGACAGGAGACGACTCTGGAAAGAATGCTGGCCAATACTCATACTTTATTTAATATTGCTAATGCTGTAATCTGGCTGCCATTTATGGGGCTGCTGGAAAGAGGGGTCAGGTGGATAATTCCCGGAGAAGATTTGACTATTAAACGGGGCTTAAGTTTTATAGATGAGCGGATGTCTAAAACTCCCGGCATGGCTATGGATCAGATCAAACAGGAAGTACTGAGAATGCAGGACATCAGCCGTGATATGGTCGAAGAAGCAATGGAGGCTTTAATAACAGGCAATACTGATAGAGCAGAACAGGTAATAAGAAAAGAAGAGATAATCAATGAAATAGAAGAAGACCTGCTGCATTTTCTGGCAGGAATGCGGGGAGGAAATCTTTCCGATGAAGATATAAGAATGCGTGATTATTATATTTCCCTGGTGGATGCTATAGAAAGTATTGCTGATGATGCGGATGATATAGCTGATCTAGCAATTTACACTCATGAGAATAAAATAGAATTTTCACAGGAGGCTCTAAATTCTCTGCAGGAATTACAGCAGGAGCTGACTGAGCTACTGGATAAATCTATGAAAATGGTGGAAAATGATAACTATGAATTAGTTCCAGATCTGATACAGGCCGAAAAAGATATGGACTGCTGGCAGCTCGATTATCGCAATGACCATCTGGAAAGATTGAAAGCAGGAATTTGTGAACCTTCTGCCGGAATAATTTATCTGGAGGCCATAGAGGACATCGAACATTTGACCGATCAACTGGCTGATATGGCTCATACTCTAATGGAAAGATGACTTTGTATTTGTATAGATTAATATCCGTGTCTGACTCCCGGTATTTTTGTGAATTGAGCAGCTGAGATTCCCTGCTTTTCTAGCAAATTGCGAAATTCGCTTTTATTATAGCCTCTGTGATATAATAATATTTCAGCCCTGCCTGTAATTTCAACCTGAGATAATTCGGCCGGCAGCAGACAGCTGCTGCCCTGGCTTAATTTATACTTATGATCCCTGTAATTAAGCAGTAACTTTCCCTGATGACAGAATAATATCATAAAAGAACGCAGCTTCTGGGGCTGTAAAATTTCCTGATTTTTAATATTAATTTTATAGGCTGTAAAATCTCTGCAGAGGGAGAGCAGCTTCCATTTATTTTTTCCGGAATAAAACTCAGGATGATAAGGAGCTGTATTTGGTTTTAGGTCAGGAGCCAGAGCTTTTTTTGCTTTTTGCAGGTGAAGTGGTCTCTGGCAATCCTGGGTGAGATCTCTATTCCAGTCATACAACCTGTAAGTGGTATCGGAATTATGCTGGATCTCTGCAATCACAGCTCCGGGCAGCAGGGCATGGACCATACCGGGTGCAATGAAGATTGTATCCCCCTGAGAAATTTGCTGGTAATTTAGCAGATTTTCCAGCTGATCCCGTTCTGCTGCTTTTATTACTCTTTGCGCTGAAATTTCTGGGTCTTCGAGGCCATAAATAATTTTTGCTCCTGGTTCAGCTTCCAGCACATACCACATTTCCATTTTACTTTCAGCTTTTTTACAGGTGCTGGCCATTTTTTCATCGGGATGAACCTGAACAGACAGTCTATATTTGGGAGCAATAATTTTAAACAGCAGGGGGAAATCATCCTCTTCTTTTTGGCCGCTACTCTGACTGCCGAGAATCCTGCTGCCGAACCGGGAAATAGCCCGGGATAATTTTATATCCTGCAGTGGTCCATTCTGGATGCGAGAATTAGCTTCCGGGCGACCAGAAATCTCCCAGCTTTCCCCGATATTATTGGCTGGCAACTTGCGGTTATAAAGGTCAGCCAATTTTTTGCCGCCCCAGATTTTTTCTATATGCTGGGGATAAAAAAAGAGAGGATACAATTCCATGTAAAACTCTCCCTGTATTATTTCGGATTATTTCAGCAGAATAAATATCGCCCGGTTATATTAATCCTGTTAAAAACTCTGCCCTGTTTTTTTGTTTGATTGGATATCAATATAATGTTGAATAATTATAATTTATTTCCTGCTTTTTGGTCTGACTTTTATTTTTAAGCGAAGAGATCAGAGGAGTTTTACTATGAAAAGGTCTGCTAGAAGTACTGAAGGTAAAAAAGTAATATATATTAGTCTGGCAGCCAATATATTTTTGGCAATAATGAAATTGGCTCTGGGCTTGATTGCGGCCAGTGCTGCTCTTATTGCTGATGGTTTTCATTCTTTTTCAGATGTCATAACAACACTGGGAGTCATGCTGGCCATGTATGTATCACGTCAGCCCCCGGATGAAAACCATCATTATGGACACCGGCAGGCTGAACCGCTGGCTGCTACCGGGCTGGGAGCTATCCTGCTGCTTACGGCAGTTTTTTTGGGACGGGATATGATATTAAGGTTAATTGACAGACAGATGACTTTTCCCGGGAGTATAGCACTGGTGGGAATATTTCTGTCTATAGGAATAAAAGAGTTGCTATATAGATATGTTTCCCATGTGGGGAAAAAGACTGATAATAGCGCTCTGCAGGCAGATGCCTGGCACCATCGAGGTGATGTTTTTTCTTCGCTTGCTGCCGGGGTGGGGATAATAGGTGCCCGTCTTGGCTACCCCCTGTTAGATCCGCTGGCAGGGGTAGTGGTGGCAGTGCTGATTTTACATGTGGCCTATAAGGTTATCAAGCAGGCTTTTGTCAGGCTGCTGGGGAGAGCTCCTGATGCCGAAAAAATGAGGCAGATAAAATCTGTGATTGCACAGGTAGATAAAGTGGAGGAAGTGCTGGAAGTAAAGGGGCTTTATCATGGACCGGAACTTTATCTGGATGTTAAGATCACAGTACCGGGAAATATGAGTGTTGAAGCCGGACATGATGTGGCCGTCCAGGTCCGAAAAACAGTACAGGATATTTGTGAAGAAGCAGAAGAGGTTATTGTGCATGTAGATCCTGCGCAAGAAAAAAGCCATTAAATACTTTTGTGGCCTTTTGTGGCAGTATTATATTTTATCAGGGAGGATAATGGTTATGGACAAAAAAGAGTTCAAAAAATATGGATATGAAATGGTAGACTGGATTGCAGATTACCTGGAAGAAGTGGAAACCTACCCTGTAAAGTCACAGGTAGAACCAGGCGACATTAAAGAATTGCTGCCTGATTCACCTCCCCGGGAGGGAGAGGATATGGAAAGTATATGGCAGGATTTTAAGCAGGATATTCTGCCCGGCATCACCCACTGGCAGCATCCCGGCTGGTTTGCTTATTTTCCTGCCAATAACAGCCCCGCATCAATTCTCGGAGAATTACTGTCGGCCGGGCTGGGTATTCAGGGAATGGTATGGGCCACTTCACCCGCTGCGGAAGAGCTGGAAGAAGTTGTCATGAAATGGCTGCGTGACATGCTGGGACTTCCTTCTGAATTTACAGGTGTCATTCAGGATACAGCTTCCACCGCCACTTTAACAGCACTGCTTACTGCCCGTGAGCAGACAACAAATTTTGTCAGCAATAAGGAGGGAGTTCCGGAAAATCTAAGGGTTTATGCCTCAGACCAGACTCATTCCAGCATTGAAAAAGGTGTGAGGCTGGCAGGTTTCGGTAGTGATAATTTGGTTAATATAGCCAGTGATGAGAACTATGCTCTCTCTCCGGAAAAATTAAAGCAGGCTATAAAAAAGGACCGAGAGCAGGGAAAGAGACCCGCCTGTGTGGTGGCCACCATTGGCACCACATCTTCTACTGCCATAGACCCTCTGGAAGAGATAGGAAAAATTTGTGAGGAAGAAGATATATGGCTGCATGTTGATGCTGCTTTTGCTGGAACTGCTGCTATGCTGGAGGAAAAACAGCATTTTCTGGCTGGCATAGAAAATGTGGATTCTTTTGTGTTTAACCCTCATAAATGGATGCTGACCAATTTTGATTGTTCAGCTTATTTTGTGCGGAAGCCGCAGGCCCTAATAAAAACAATGTCTATGAACCCGGAGTACCTAAAAACTGCTCATGATGGGGAAGTGAATAATTACCGCAACTGGGGTATTCAGCTGGGGCGGCGATTTCGAGCTCTAAAGCTGTGGTTTGTGTTGAGAGATTATGGAACTGAGGGGTTAAAAAAGATGGTGAGAAAGCATTTGAATTTAGCCGAGAAATTTAAAACCTGGATTGAGCAGAGTGAAAATTTTGAGCTTATGGCTCCGGTCAGTGTTAGTCTGGTCTGTTTTCGCTGGAATAATGGAGAATACAGTGAGGATGATTTGAATGAGTTTAATCAGAAGCTTCTCGAAAAAATTAACAATTCGGGAGATGTTTATCTGACTCATACTGAACTGGAAGATAAATTTACTATTCGATTGGCTGTGGGCCAGCGGACCACAGAGATTGAACATGTCGAGCGGGCCTGGGATATTATTCAAAATTCGGCGGCGAAGCTGGAGTGAGCTGGTATGCTCAGGATGGAAGGGCCATATTATTATTGATAGGATACTTTGCAGCATTTGTGGGCGTTTTAACCTTTATTAAATTATATTTTTCTCCTCCCCGGGAACTTATTAGAAAAGGGTATCATATTTTTTACAGTTTTTCCTGCATAATTTTAATCTATTATTTTGACAGCTGGTTGACCGCGGTTATCACTATTTCCCTATTTTTTCTCACGGCGGCTATTGTTCTGTTTTTTGAAGAAAAATTTTTTTCCAGGAAAATTTTTGATCTTGATAGAGAAGGTGATTATAATTTCAGGGAAATAATCTGGCAGATTATGCTGGTATTGACCATGCAAATTTTATTGATAATTATATTTCGTCCCATTTTAGCTCAACCTCTACACGCGATTGTAGGTTTGCTGATCTGGGGGGTAGGAGATGCAGCAGCTGCAATTGTGGGCAAAAAATATGGTCGGATTAATTTTCCCGGCTTAATTATGTCGAAGAAGAAAACTCTGGCCGGGACCCTGGCCCTGATGATATCTGCGGGGTTGACAGTTATATTGATAGCAGCTTTTGTCGAAGATTTTACTTTGAGCGGCTCATATCTGCTGTTATATACTTTTGTTATGGCCCTGACGGCCGGAATTGTAGAAGGGATAGCTCGAGAAGGCACAGATAGCCTGTTTATGCCTCTATCTACTTCTCTGATTTCTTATATACTCTTTTTAATTCTGGCTTAAAATTTTGCCTGCAGCGAGCAATTATTTAAAGGGCTATTTTTGTTCAACAAAATCTTTGGTGTTTGTTGGTGAAAATATGAAAAGCATAAAAAATATAGTTTCTCAGGCCGATAGTCAATCAGCGGCCGAAAAAGAAAAGATGCTGCGAGCGGCCTGGCTGGTTAGTCTATCTGCTCCAATAAGTACTGCAGTTGCTCAGTATTTTGGCAGAACTGCAATTTTGTTAGCGGACTTTTTGCGGCGCAGCAATGAGTTTCTGGCTTTATTTCTGGCCTGGTATGTTTTTATCAAAATATGCCAGCTGGATTCCGACAATCAGGAGGACAGGATTAATAAACTGGAAAGGCTCTCCAGTATTTTTATGGCCGTGGTAATGGTTATCAGCGGGATAGTTATCATGTATTCTGCGGTTTCTCAAATATTAGCCCCCGAAGAACCCGGCTGGTTAATACCGGGGCTTTTGATCAATACCGGTGGATTAATAGTCAACAGTTTTTTCTGGTACAAAAATTATAAACTCGATGATAAAAGTAGTTCAGTTATTATGGCCAATCAATGGAAATTTTATCGTGCCAAAGCTTCAGTTGATTTTATGATTCTGGCCAGCCTGCTGATCTCTAATTATAAATTTCTCGGGGGTTATTCCTGGCTGGCGGATCCTATTGGGTCAATAATAGTTACACTTTTTATCTGGTATTCAGCCGTCAAAATTATTGGGCAGGTTGCTGTATAATAATTATTGAGCTTACAATAATCTGGTTGATCCGGGAGGGCAGTTAATAACAGAATGAACAGCATGGAAAATACTGATAAAACCTCAAATTTGATCGGTCTGGTTGATGTGCATGTGCATTCTACTTTTTCTCATGATGGAGTGGATGATCCACAAACGCTTTACCAGCAGGCTAAAGATTTAGGACTGGGGGGAATATGTCTGACCGAACATGGAGATTATAAACCCCAGCTGGAGCATGCGGGTTATTTTTCCTATGATCATTTTAATTCTACTTTGCAGGAAATAAAAAATGCTCGCAGTGATGATACCCCACTGCTTTTACGGGGACTGGAATTTTCTGAACCACATATCTATCCCCGGGAGTTTTCTCGCCTTAATCAGCTTGATCTTGACATGGTTACAGGGGCTGTACACTGGATAGAAGGTATTTTTATTGGTAAAGACAGACTCCTGGACAAATTGAGTGAGGTCGAGTTTTACAACCGCTATTATGACAAGGTTATGGCAATGGTAGAATTTGGTGGATTTGATGTGCTGTCACATCTGCATTTTCCCGCCAGATATCATGGCAGTGGAAGCTATATCCAGGAAAAACTGACAAATATTTTACAATTGATCATAGAAAAAGACATTGTCCTGGAGATTAATACCGCTGTGACAGAAAAGAATACATCTGGATATTATCTGCCTGAAAAAGAGGTGCTAAAACTTTATAAACAACTGGGCGGTAAAAAAGTTGTGCTGGGTTCCGATGCTCATACCCGGGAGGAAATAGCGCAGAGCTTTCCCCGGGTGAGGAAATTAATAGCAGAGCTGAAGCTAACTGCAGGATATTTTGCCCAAAGAGAGTTTCAAAAACTTTATCTGGAGGAGGAATAAATTTGTCTGAAGAAACAGCTGTATACATATCTGCTGATATGGAGGGTGTGGCTGCTGTAGTTGATGCTAAAGAGGTGAAAAAAGGCAATTCCGAGTATGATAAAACATGTGAACTGATGACTGAAGAAGTCAATGCGGCCGTAGAAGGAAGCCTGGAAGCCGGGGCTGATAAGATAATTGTTAAAGATGCTCATGCAACGGCCCGGAATATTATTCCGGATAAGCTGCACAGCGAAGCAGAGCTTATTCGAGGCTGGTCCGGTCGGCCGGGAGGTATGATTGATGGTTTAAATGAGGAATTTGATCTGGCTGTATTTACCGGTTATCATGCTGGGGCGGGCAGTGATGATGCTGTATTATGTCATACTCATTCTGGCAAATTTAGTAAAATTAAATTAAATGATATCGATATGAGTGAAGCAATTTTGAATGCTTTACATGCCGGATATTTTAATGTTCCGGTGGGCTTTATTTCCGGGGATGAAAAAGCCTGCCAGCAGACAAAAAAGTGCATAGAAGATATAATTACTACAGCAGTAAAATATGGAGATGGAGAAAGTGTAAGAAGTTTATCTCCTGCAAAAGCCCGGGAGAAAATTAGACAGGGAGTAAAAAAAGCTGTAAGAAAATATAATGCATTTTCACCATTTACTTTTTCTTCGCCGCTGAATTTAGTCGTTGATTTTGAGCAAAGAAAGCATGCAGTTGAGGCCGGCTGTTATCCCGGGGCCGAAAGATTGGGTGTCAAAAAGGTGAAATTTACCGGAGATAATATCGAGCAAATCATGACATTCATTCACTTTGTCAAATAAATATAAGTTTCAGCTTTTTGCCTGCTTGATGTAAGTTATTATTATAGAACATTATTAAAGGGCAGCAGGGCCTGAAATAAGATCACCCCTTGCACTGCTCATGAAAATATGGTAGTCTTTTTAAGGAGCAATTTTTCAGGATCAAAATAAATTTTTCTTTACAAATTCACCAGGTAACCATGTTTAAAGTTAAGGGGTGATCGAACTATTTATTTACTATTACTGTTTGGAATAATTTTAGGTTTAATAGCTTTTGCTTTAGTAACAGAAGATCTGCTGCTACCAGTTAAGTGGTTTGCGACCAGCAGTGAAAATACAGATAATAACGATAAATTGATCTCACAGCGTAAGTTTGGCTTTATTCTTTTGCTATTTAGTATTTTGGTTTTCTTTATGCCGTTGTTTATAACTTTCAGTGATCAACCACAGTGGATATTTTTTCTGATTTTTCTTACAGGCTTGGCTGTTAAAATTTTATTTTCTCAGCTGCAAAAAAGCTATGACTTAGATTGATATCTGTCTGGATTGAATAATTTCCCACATTGAGCATCTGCAAACTAATGATTTAAGCTTATTTACCCGGGGTCCCTGATAGGGACCCTTTAAAAATTTCAGTGGTAAATACTGGCCTGAAGAACATAAAGGGAGAGGAAATATTACAGTTAAATTGCAGTTTATGGTTCTTCTCCAAAACTGTTGGTGAAATTACCATATATGCTGGATTACCAGAACTACTTATACCTTTAATTGCCGGGGCTTATAAAGTATTGGAAGCTATAAAGCGAAGTGATACTGGAAATTTTTCAAATTCAGGGACAGTAACATGGCCAAAAAATCGTGTCCCCGGCTCAGGATGTGCCGGGCTGAGCGCAAGCTCAGGGAAGAGCTTTCGGGAAGGGAGCACTATTTTTTTGGCCGAAAACTAAACCTGAACACAGGAAAAATTTCCTGGTGAACAGAGCCTTATAGCTTTCAATTATAGGCAT
>CAZVMQ010000002.1:7765-111751 GCA_964628755.1 uncultured Halanaerobiaceae bacterium | reverse complement strand
ATGGCTGGGCACCTGATGCCGCTTCCGCCAAAGACTTAGTCCAGGACATGGTTTCATAAAACCAGGTAGGGGGATTATAAAAATGAAAAAAGCGAGCTATAAAACTATAGATGGGACCAAGCTGGAGGTGCTTTCTGAAGACCAGATAGAAAAGATTCTGGAAGCTTCCATGGAAATTCTGGAACGAACCGGTGTAGTTTATCATGATGAGGAAGCTGTAAATATCATGAAAGATGCTGGTTGTTATGTGGAGGGGAATAATGTTCGGGTACCTTCCCGCCTGGTGGAAGAGGCAATACGCAATGCTCCCGGCAAAGTAACTTTAAGCAACAGTCGTACTAAAGAAAGAGTTATGGAGCTGGCGGGTAATAATGCCTATTTTGGTACCGGGTCAGATACTCCTCAGTTCAGAAATCCTCATACCGGGGAAAGAGAAACAGCCAGCAAAGAATCGGTTGCTATGGCTACTAAAACCATCGATGCCCTGGAAAATTTAGACTTTGTTATGTCTCTGGGTATAGTTCAAGACGTTCCACAACCTGTTTATGACCGTCATCAGTTTCAGGCGATGGTGGAAAATAGCTCCAAGCCGATCGTAATTACGGCCAATGATGCCCGGGGATATGGCGATATTATCGAAATGTGTGAGGTTATTGCTGGAGGTGAGGCAGAGTTAAGGGAAAATCCCTTTATGACTCTGTATGCAGAGCCTATTTCGCCTCTTCAGCATGCTGAAGATGCAGCCCAAAAATTGGTTCTGGCCGGGAAAAAGTCATTGCCTGTTGTTTATACTCCCTGTATAATGGCCGGTGGTACCGTTCCGGCTACTCTGGCAGGAGCCATGGCTACGGGGCTAGCCGAAAGTCTCAGCGGTCTGGTATTGAATCAGCAGGTTAATCGCGGCAACCCCTTTGTTATGGGCGGAGTATTTACAATTATGGATATGAATACGACCATATTTTCCTATGGAGCCCCTGAATTTCATCTTATGCAGTCAGCTCTAGGTGATGTTTCCAATTATCTGGACATACCTATGTTTGGCACCTGTGGCTGTACAGATGCGAAAATTGTGGATGAGCAGGCTGCCATTGAAGATGCGCTCTCCATTGTAACTACAGCGCAGTCCGGAGCTAATTTAAACCATGATGTAGGTTATATAGAACATGGTAACTGCTCGTCTCTGGAGAATCTGGTTATAAGTGATGATTTAATTGGTTTTGCCCGCCGCATAGTTCGCGGGGTAGAGGTGACTTCAGAAAAGCTGGGCACCGATGTTATAGATAAAGTTGGCCCTGGAGGTCATTTTCTGGGGGAAGAGCATACCCGCGAGCACTTCCAGGAAGAAACCTGGTATCCTGACCTGTTTAAAAGGCAGTTTTATGATAACTGGAAGGCTGAGGGCGAAAAAACTCTTTATGACAGAGCTCACGAAAAAGTGCTCGATATTCTGGAAAATTATGAGCCTGAGCCTTTACCTGATGCTGTCAGCAGAAGACTCAATGAAATTGTGCAGAGAGCCGAAGATGAAATATTATAAAACAAATAAAGTTCCCGCTGCTCATCAGCGGCGGGAACTGGTCTTTTTAAATTTTTAAATATTTTTGGCCGGGAGTTAGAGGAGGATATATAATGACAGAACTGGCTTTAGGAATAGATACTGGCGGCACCTTTACAGATGGGGTTGTAGTTGATTTAAACACTGAAGATATCCTGCAAACCACCAAGACAATTACTACCCGGGAAGATTTAACTTCATCTATCAAAAATTGTTTGACCAACCTGTTAGCAGCCGAAAATGTTAATACCGAAGAGATAGATCTTATATCTGTTTCCACCACTCTGGCTACCAATGCTATAGTAGAGGGTCAGGGAGCGGCAGTAGGAGCAATCTTACTGGGATTTAAACCTGATGAAATGCTGCCTGCTGATGAACAGGAGGTAATTGCCGGCGGCTGTTCGATTAAAGGAGAGATAAAAGAGGAGCTGGATGAGGAAGAATTGAGAGCTGCCGTAAATAGAATGGAAGGACAGGTAGATGCTTTTGCTGTGTGTGGTTATTTGAGTGTGCGAAATCCAATTCAGGAACAAAAAGCAGCGGAAATTATCAGGTCGGAAACAGGCTGTCCTGTTGTTGCTGCTCATCAACTGACCAGTGACCTTGGATTTCAGGAAAGAGCAGTTACAGCGGTTTTTAATGCCCGCCTGCTGCCTTTAATAACAGATTTGATTGATAGTGTAGATGAACTGGTAGAAGCCAGAGGTATAAATGCTCCCATCATGGTTGTGCGGGGAGATGGCAGTTTAATTGGTACGGAAGAAGCCAAAAAAAGACCGGTGGAGACTTCGCTCTCCGGTCCGGCAGCCAGTGTAGTGGGGGCAAGACATCTGGCCAATATTGAAGATGGAGTAATAGTAGATATGGGGGGGACAACTACTGATCTGGCGCTTTTACAGGAAGGTGCCCCTAAAATTAACCCCAGGGGTGCTGAGGTCGGAGGCTGGCATACCCGGGTTAAGGCAGCAGATATAACTACAATTGGTCTGGGGGGAGATAGTCTGGTTAAGGTTTCACCAGAAGGAGAGATAGAAATTGGTCCACAGCGGGTTTTTCCTTTAAGCTGGGCCTGTGATAAACACCCCCATTTAGTTCAGGAATTGAAAAAAATTAAAGATAGATCTCCTTTTACTCACAGTTATCAACCGGTTACTGCCCTGCTGTATATATCTGAGCCTGATCATATGCAGCTAAATCAAAGACAGGAAGAGCTGCTGGAGGTCTTGAGATTCAAACCTCATACTATCTGGGAACTCGGCCGTAAACTCGATCAGGATGCAGAGGTTTTACCCTGGGAGCAGCTAGTTAAAGTGGGCTGTCTGCACAGGGCTTCGCTTACTCCTACCGATATCTTGCACTGGCAGGGTGAGTTTGACCGCTGGAATGAAGAAGCAGCAGAAACAGCCCTGGAAATTATGGCGGATAGATGTGGGCAGGATACCCATCAGCTCTCTCAAAAAGTTTTAGCAAAAATTTATAGCAGGATTGCTTCTTTAGTTATAGAAGCTATTATTAGCAGGGAAAAAGAACTAGATTTTTCTTCCCCGGAGATGGAGTTTATGATTGCAAGACTGCTGGCACAAAAATCAAATGAGCTGCTGGATACTATCTGTCAGCTTAAAGTTCCTCTGGTTGGGGTAGGGGCTCCAGTGAGAGCTTATTTCCCCCAGGTGGCAGAAAGGTTAAATGCTGACCTTAAGCTACCCCGGGTATCTGAGGTGGCAAATGCTGTGGGAACAGTTATGGGAAAAATTATCGAAAGAACAACGGTTATGATCAAACCCGATGAGGTCAATGTCGGTTATATAATCCACACTCCCGAGGGAAAGCATGATGTAAAGGAATATGAGAAAGCGGTGAAAAAGGCTGTGGAGCTGGGGAAGTCCTATATTTACAAAAAAGCTGAAAGTTCCGGGGGAAGAGATATCCGGGTTGATTACGAAAGAGAAGATGTTTACGGAAAAGTGGCCGGGCGCAAAAAAGAAGATGGCCTCTTTTTAGAAACACGTCTGGAGTTTTCGGCAGTTGGTAAGCCCTGGGGCGAAACAACTGATTAAGCACCCCTGGCTAATGTGAATGTACACACAATTACTGTTATCTGTTTGCATAGCAGGAGAGATAAATGTTAAAATACAGCATAGGTAACCTGTATCTCTGTTACACCCCGGGGCTATGTGAAAGAGCGCACAAAACTTGCCTGCTGGCAGTTGAATTACAGGAGAATTCAAATCAATCTGCCTGATTGGAAGGAGAGAAGAATATGTCAAGAATTGGCGTAATCGGAGGCGGTATAGCAGGATGTACTGTAGCTTCTGAGCTGGCTGATGCTGGTGAAGATGTTATACTGCTGGAAAAAGAGGAAGAATTGGGAGGAAATATCAAAAATTACGGCTGTAAAGCCACTGACACCTGTACAAAATGTAATATGTGTCTGGTTGATAGTATTTTTAAAGAAGTAAAAGAGAGTGAGAAGGTGGACATAAGACTACAGACTACGGTGCGGGATTGTCTGCAGGAAGATGAATATGAGCTGGTTGTTGAAGATGAAGATGGGGAAAAAATTGTGTCTGATCTGTCGGAGATAGTCCTGGCTACCGGACATGTTCGCTGGTCAGAACTGGAGACGGGCACACCCGAAATTTTCTCCGATGAGAGAATTATCTGGGCCAGTGATTTTGAGGATATGCTGGAAGCCAGAAAAGACCAGCTGTGTGAAGAGTCTCTGGAGATGAATTTAGGTTTTCAGCCTGAATCAGCAGTTTTTCTGCAGTGCAATGGTTCACGCAGTATCAGAGAAAAAGCTCGATATTGTTCCCGGGTTTGCTGTGGTTACAACTACAGAATGGCTCAGGTTTTAAGGCATAATTTTCCCGAGATGGATATAAGCATGTTCTTTATTGACATGCAGGAAGCTGGATTTCTGGTCAACCTATCTTTTGCTGATCTGGAAGACCAGGATATTGATTATTACAACTGCAAGCCACTGCGTCTGGAAGAAAAATCTGAGGGTTTAATGATTCATTATGAAGATCAAAAGCAGGGCAAAATGGAGACTTTGCAAACAGATTTGCTGGTTCTTTCTGAAGGGATACACGCAGGGTCTGAACATGAGAGATGGTCGCGAATATTTAATTTGCAGCAGGATGAAGATGGATTTCTCCGGCCTATCTGGCCGCAAGAAGAAACAGGTATTTACCTGGCAGGTACCATCACCAGTCCTGGTGATAGTGCCACTACTGTTGCGGAAAGCAGAGAAATTGCTTATCGCATTTTAGATAATAAAGCAGAAAAAGCTTTAACCTAAAAATCAGGAAATAATTTTTAATTGGATTTACAGTCAGGCAAAAAGGAGGTAATCTGATGTCAGGGTCACAGAACCAGTATGAAGTAGCATTTATCGGCCAGCCCCTGCAGAGTGAACAATTTGACTCTGTAACTGTAGCGCCGCAGAAGCTGAAAGATTGTCGGGGTGAAATAGGGGACTTTACCCTAGCATTAAAGAAAAATGGCAGTCAAAGCAAAAAACAGATAAGCGCCCAGAACATCGTCATTAATCTTCCCTTTCAGGAAGAGTTGCCGGTGGAAGAGGCTTATTCACTCAGTGGTAAACTCGATCAGGTGCTCGGCGAAGATAGTGAGAAGCCTCTGATAATCATTCAGGACTATCCCGAGCTTTCGGCGGCAGCAGTCAGCAAATGGGGTTTGCAGACAGCACTGTCCGCCCGGGAGCAGGCCCCCCGGCGAGAGATATATTATTTTTACAAAGCCATGAGGTTTATGGAAGACAATGATGAATTATATGAAGAAGCCAGACGTCAGGAAATAATTTTTCTTAAACACGATCTGGGTGATCTGGAGGTCGAAGACAATCAGGTGCAGTACAGGCGTGAGGACCTGGATCTGCAACTTACAGGAGATCTTGTCTTTGCCCCGGAGCTGAAACCTGCTCCGGAGACTGAAAAATTAGCTAAAATATTTAATATTGAGCAGGATGAATCGGGGTATTTACAGAAGGAAAATGTTTATCTGCAGCCAACTTTGAGCGGGAAAAGAGGAGTATATGTTTTGCGGGGTGCTAGAGGTCCTAATGCTTTAACCTACAGGGAAGAAGAGGAAGCTTTTACCCTGGCGGAAATCAGCAGAAATTTACAGGGTGTAGAAGAGATCGATGAAGAAGAGAGAGAAATTGATGATCAAAAATGTGTTGTCTGTTATACCTGTCAGAGAGTTTGTCCTCACGGGGCAGTACAGCGAGATGATGAGCTCAATTCTATGACTATCATGTCTAAAGCCTGTCAGGCCTGTAATTTATGTATAAGCCGCTGTCCGGCCGGGGCTATATCCCGCAGCGGAGAAGACCTATCACAGCTGCTGGCAGGGACACAGGTTATAATATGCGAAAACTCTGCTGCGATTGCCCGGGAAAAAGCTGAAGATGACCCTCTGGCAGAAGTTCAGGTGGAAGAAGTTCCCTGCGTTAGTACTGTCAAAAGAGAGAATATTTTTCACCGCTTAGCTGATGGTGATGGCAGCCTGTTGGTGCTGGGCTGTATTTCTGAAGCCTGTAAGCATCTCACAGGTCATGACAGATGTGAACAGGTAATTGATAAAGCCAAAGAGGATATGGAAAAGCTGGAACTTGATAGTTCCCGTCTGCAGTACCGTCGTCTTTCTCCCCGGATGGCAGAAGATTTAAGTGCTTTTTTGCAGCAATGGAAGGGGGAAGTTAGCCAATGATTGTAGGTGAAAGAAAAGAAGTTGACGAAATTAAAGATATGCTGCCGGAAGATATGAATAATCTTCTCATAGTCGGCTGCGGCACCTGTGTAACCGTGAGTCTGGCCGGTGGTGAGAGAGAAGCTAATTCTCTGCGCGATCTTCTCTCCCTTTATTATCGCCAGAATGGTCAGGAAGTTGACATAAAGGCCGACGCTATCAAAAGACAGTGTGATGATGAGTTTATAGATACTATCGAAGAAGAGATAGAGGATAATGATGTAATTTTATCTCTGGCCTGTGGTATCGGAGTTCAACATTTAGCCATACGGTTTCCCGGGACTTTGATTTTACCGGGCCTTGATACCACATTTTACGGCCGAACAAGTGCAACGGGTGAATGGGAAGAGATGTGCCATGGCTGTGGTCAGTGTATTCTGGATCATTTTGCCGGGGTTTGCCCCATCGCCCGCTGTTCGAAGAGCCTGTTAAATGGACCATGTGGGGGCTCGGAAGATGGAAACTGTGAGGTCGATGATGAAATCGATTGTGGCTGGGAATTGATTTATGATCGCGCCAAGGAACTGGGTGTACTGAATAGACTGCTGGAATTTGAACCGCCCAAAGACTGGAGCACCTATCGTGATGGTGGAGTCCGCAGTCATAAGAACCCGGAATTTTTCGGCTCGGGGGGAGAATAGGCAATGTCAGAATACATTTCTAGATTGCATAAACTTTTGGAAGAAGACCACTTTGTAGTCTGCAGTGAGATGGGTCCTCCCATTGGAGCTGATCCAGATTTTATCAGGGATAAATGTGATGATCTTTTAGGTTATGTTGATGGAGTAAATGTTACAGATAATCAGACAGCTATAGTTCGCATGTCCAGTATAAGTGCTGCTAAGATTGCTATGGAAGAAGGGCTGGAAATGATTGTGCAGGCAACCGGCCGGGATCGCAATCGCATAGGACTGCAGAGTGATCTGCTGGGAGCCAGTGCCCTGGGACTGCGTAATGTTTTATGTCTTACCGGAGATCATCAATCTTTCGGTAAAGATGAAGGAGCCAAAAATGTTTTTGATATGGACTCTGTCAGTTTAATCAAGGCTGCTCGCGATATGGTGGAAAAAGAAGAGCTGGTAAGTGGCGATGATTTGAGAACTCCGCCCAAATTGTTTATAGGCGGTGCTCATAATCCTTTTGCTGAGCCTTATGAAATGCATATGCTGAAACTGCGCAAGAAAATCAATGCCGGTATGCAGTTTATTCAAACCCAGTGTATCTATAATCTGGAAAAGTTTGATCGCTGGATGAAAGATATGCGTAAAGAAGGGCTGCACGAGGAAGTTCATATAATGGCCGGGATTTTGCCCACTAAATCTGAATTTGCTCTCAAATACATGAAGAATGACGTCCCCGGTATGGATGTGCCGGACGAGTTGATAGATCGTATAGCCAGTGCCGATGATAAAGAGCAGGAAGGTGTAGACTTTACCGTGGAAATAATCAAACATGTAAAAGAAACTGAAGGGGTAGATGGAATACATCTTATGCCAGTAGGCTGGGAAGAAATCACCCCTGTAGTAGTAGAAGAAGCAGATCTCTTACCCCGACCGGAGGTGGAAGTTGATAATGAATAGTGAATTCAAACGCACCATCAAATCTCGACCCGGTGGAGAAAATTTATCACTCTGTTTTAGCTGTGGCAGCTGTACAGGGACCTGTCCTGTCAGTGAGCAGCGGGACAGCTTCAATCCCCGTCTGATGATAAAAAAGGCTCTGCTTGGTTTCGAAGAAGAGCTGCTGTCAGGGGAAGAAATATGGCAGTGTATTCAGTGTCGACGCTGTGTTTCGGCCTGTCCCCAGAATGTCCGCTTTGCAGATATTGTCCGGGTGCTGCGCAAATTGTCTGTAGAAGAAGGCTATTATGAAGAAGACCTGGAAGCAGAACTGGATGAACTGGATCGCAATGTGCTCAAGTATCGACTCAATAGTGTAGAAAAAGCCCTGGAAGGTAATGGTGATATAAGTGAATATACTCTGGAAGAAACTGGTGGTGAATAAAAATGCCTGATCCTGTAATAGTTGTTGGTGGAGGAATCGCTGGCATCCAGGCTGCAACAGATCTGGCTGAGATGGGAGTTCCTGTTTATCTGGTGGAAAGTGGCCCCAGTCTTGGCGGCAGAATGGCTCAGCTTGATAAGACCTTTCCCACCAATGATTGTTCAACCTGTATTTTGGCTCCCAAAATTACAGACTGTTATACTCATGAAAATGTTTCGACCTACACCATGACCGAGGTTGTTAATCTGACCGGGGAACCGGGTGATTTTCAGGTGAAGATGAAAAAGAAGCCCCGGTATGTGGATGAAGAAAAATGTACCGGCTGTGGTGATTGTTTTGATAAATGTCCGGTTACGGTAGAAGATGACTATAACATGGGGATGGATGAATATGGTGCTATTCATCGTTATCGGCCTCAGTCAGTCCCCAATGTAGCAGTTATTGATGGCGAAAATTGCCGGATGATTCAGGAAGATAAATGTGGAGTATGTGAAAAAGTATGTAATTTTGATGCGGTTGATTATGAACAAAAAGAACGAAAATTTACTGTAAAAGCAGCCTCGATTATATTTGCAGCTGGCTATGAATCTTTCCCCGGGGATGTAGTAGACGAATATCGTTATGGTGAACATCCCAATGTAGTAACCAGTCTGGAATATGAACGTATTCTCAATGCGGCCGGTCCTACTGACGGTCATATTGTCCGGCCTTCTGATGGGGAAGAAGCAGATAGAATTGCTTTTATTCACTGTTCTGGTTCACGCGATAGGCGCAGTGATCATAATTACTGTTCCTCAGTCTGCTGCATGTACTCTCTCAAACATGCTTTTATCAGTCAGGAACACAGGGACAATATTGATGTTGACCTTTACTATATGGATATCAGATCTCATGGAAAAGGTTTTGAGAGGTACTATAATAGGGCCGAAGATACCGAAAATATCAATTTCATTCGCTCCCGGGTAGCAGAAATTGAGGAAGGCAGTAATCCTGGAGATGTGAGATTGAAAGTTACCGATGGTGATAATGGCTATACAGATTCTGAATATGATCTGGTAGTTCTGGCCAGCGGCATGGCTCCTACTGATAAAATGAAAAACCAGCTGCAAAATTTAAATGTGCGCACCAATAAATATGGTTTTGCAGCTAATGATGAGTTTGATCCGCTTGCTACCAGCCGCGAGGGAGTTTATACCTGTGGAGTTGTAAATGGTCCTAAGGATATTCCAGAATCAGTAATGGGGGCCAGCGGTTCAGCGGCTCTTGCTGCCCGTCATGCTGTGCTGGATGTCAAAGATCTGGGGTTTGAAGAGGCCAGAATAAAAGAAGAAAGAATTGTAGAAAATGAAAGAACCAGGGTCGGTGTTTTCGTCTGTCATTGTGGTACCAACATTGCAGGTGTTATAGATGTGGAAGAGGTAGCAGAAAAAGCTGCTAAAATTCCCTTTGTCGAACATGCTGAAGATGTTGTCTACCTCTGTTCATCAGACAGCCAGGATTTAATTGCTGACCGGATTGAGGAATATGATCTCAATCGGGTGGTAATTGCTTCCTGTACTCCCAGAACCCATGAACCTTTATTCCGGGATGCTGTAGAGCGCAGTGGTTTGAACCCCTATCTGATGGAAATGACAAACATCAGGGATCAGGGTTCCTGGGTTCACAAAGAAGAGCCTGAAAAAGCAACCTGGAAGGCTTTTGAACTGATAAAAGCCACTGTATCTTCAGTCAAAAACGCTATGCCCCTGCAGCGGGGTGAAGTTGATAATATAACCCGGGGTCTGGTAATTGGAGGAGGAATTTCTGGTATGACCTCAGCCCTGGAGCTGGCTAAACTGGGTTTTCCGGTTTCACTGGTAGAAAAGAAAGAAGAGCTGGGCGGACATGCCAACAAATTAAAACACTCCCTCCAGGATAGACCCGTACAGCCTCATCTGGACAAATTAAAACGGCAAGTCAGGGAAAATGAACTGATAGACACCTATCTGGGTTATGAACTTAAGGACATTTCTGGCTTTGTGGGTAATTTTCAGCTGGAATTAGAACCACCGGTTCCCCGGGAAATCGAAGATGAGGAAAATTTAGTGGAAATCGAAGGGGGCACCGTGGTTGTGGCCACCGGTGGTCAGGAGCATAGCCCGCAGGAATATGAATATGAAGTCAGTGACAGTGTCATTACCCAGCTGGAGTTAGAAGAAAAACTGAAAGATGATGTTCCGGAAGCGGAAAATATATATATGATTCAATGTGTGGGGTCGCGCGAGGAGGAAAGACCTTATTGCAGTCGTCTCTGCTGCAGTCAGGCTCTGCGCAATGCTATTCATATCAAAGAAAGAAATCCGGAAGCCGAAATCACCATACTTTACAGAGAGATGAGAAGTTATGGTTATTATGAGGGTCTCTATCGCCGGGCCCGAAATCTGGGAGTTAATTTCAGCCGCTTTACCCAGGAGGATAAGCCTGAAGTAAAAGCGGGTCAAGATGGCCTGGAAATAAGTTATAATGAGCCCCTCACAGACCGCCAGATTGAAGATGAAGCAGATCTGCTGGTGCTGGCACCGGCCATTACTCCTCAGGAAGATAACCAGGAAATTAGCCAGATGCTGAAAACACCTCTCAATGAGGATGATTTCTTCCTGGAAGCTCATGTCAAACTGCGCCCCGTTGATTCGGCAACAGATGGCATATTTCTGACGGGTCTGGCTCATGGACCTAAAAACTTAAGTGAATCGATTTCCCAGAGCCGCGCAGCCGCCGGTAGAGCTGCCTCTATACTTGCTCGCGAGTATCTGCTGACTCAGGCAGAAGTGGCCGAAGTAAACGAAGATCTCTGTATTGGTTGTGGTGACTGTGAAAGAGTCTGTGTTTACAGCGCCATCGAGGTGGATCCTGAAGATGAAGTAGCTGAAGTTAATAATGTCCTCTGCAAGGGCTGTGGCAATTGTACTGGCGTTTGCCGCCCCCATGCAGTTGATTTGAAAGGCTTTAGTAATTCCAAACTGATTGACGAAATCGATGCCCTATTAACTGAAGATGAAGAAACTGCCGAACCTGTTGAGACAGGAGGGATGTAAATGGAGGCAAAAGCCCAGGAAGTAAAGGAGACAGAACAGGAAAAAACAGAAGAAGAATTTGAACCTAAAATAGTTGCTTTTTTGTGTAATTGGTGCAGCTATGCAGCAGCAGACCTGGCAGGGAGCAGTAGACTGCAGTATCCCTCCAATATAAGAGCGGTAAGAATTCCCTGCACAGGTCGTTTGAATCCTCTGCTGGTAATCAAGACCCTGGAAAAAGGAGCTGATGGGGTACTGGTTTCCGGCTGTCATCCTGGAGACTGTCATTATATAGATGGAAACTATTATGCCCGTCGGCGCTTCACCATGTTAAAAGAAATGCTGGAATTTGCCGGTATAGAGCCAGAAAGGCTCAATTTTACCTGGTGTTCGGCTGCTGAAGGCCGGCGTTTTGCGGATATTGTCCGTAGAGTGGTTGAGCGAGTTGAAAGTGTTGGTCCCTGGAATGGCTTTGTAGATGATGGTGAAATTACTGAAGATGATAGGGTGGGTGAAATAGACTATGACCAGTTTTTATGAAAAAGTGAGTGAAGAAATTAAAGAAAAAGCAGCTAAAGCTCTGCGGGAGAACGAGGTGGAACATTTAATTGGGTTTGCTCCGGGGAAATTTTCCGGGCTGATTGAACCGGTTTTTATCGAGTCACCGGAAGCAGCAGATAAACTCTGTTTTAGTCCTGATGCTGCCCCGATGCTGTCCAAATATGTGGAGGATTATCATCCGGCCAAACAGGCTGTGGTAGCTAAACCCTGTGATACCCGGGCACTGGCTTATTATATGTCCGAAAATTTGATGCAGAGAGAAGATGTGGTGATAATTGGCATTAACGGCTGCCAGGGTATTGAGGGCAATACTGCCTGTGATGAATGCGATACTCGTAATCCGGTTATGGCCGATTATACTGTGGGGGAACCCATGGAAGAGGAAAAGATAGAGGCTGAGCTGGAAGAAGTCGATTATTTGCTGGAGGATATGACTCCGGAGGAAAGACGCGAACACTATAAGCAGGAATTTTCTCGCTGTACTCAGTGTTATGCCTGTAGAGACGCCTGTCCGGTATGTTATTGTGATCATTGCTTTGTGGAGAGCAATCAGCCTGAGTGGTTAAGAGCAGGCAGTGCTGTGGAAAATGATATGGTCTTTCATCTGATGCGGACCATGCATATGCCGGGAAGGTGTATAAATTGTGGTGCCTGTGAAATGGCCTGCCCGGAAGGGATTGAGATGAGGTCACTAACAACTCATCTTTATCATCGGGCCCAGGAGCTTTATGATTATCGGCCGGGGATGGCACCGGATCAAATTATGCTTTATTCTGATTATGATGAAGAAGACAGTGAACCAGGTTTTCTGGATTAGGAGGTGAAAAAATGTTAAAAGCCTTAGATCCCCGGCAGTTAAAGGAGTTTTTGGCAGATTTACTGGAAGAATATATCCTTGTTGCTCCCTTCAAAGTGCAGCAGGGAAATGAAGAAAAAGTTCTTTATCGCCGGGTGAAATCAGACGAAGAGATTTCTTCTATCTATCTGGAAGAACAGCCAGATGCTTCACCCAAAGATTTTTATATGCCCCGAGATGATAAACTGGGAGATGAAACCAGAGGGCCGGAATATCAGCCGGAAGACTGGTCAGATAAGCCCCGACTGTTCGTCGGTGTAAGAAGCTGTGATATTGAAGGCATAAAATTGTTTGATGATGTGTTTCTCTCCGATGATTTTATAGAACCTTTCTATGAATCTCGGCGAGAAAATAGCATGCTGATAGGTTATTCCTGCAGTCAGCCTTCAGATTATAGTTTTTGTCAGGAACTGGGGTTTGATCTGGTTTTCAATGAAGATGCTCCTGTCTATCTGTTTAAATCTGAAGAGCAATATTTTCTGCATATAAATGAGGAACAGGCTGATGAGACGTTTTTGCAGTATGCTGGTGAACTTCCGGAAGCGGAAGAGGACTGGCAGGAATTGCTGGCCCAAAGACGTGAGGAACTATCCGCTGACAGTGGCTTTAATCTGGAAACGGAGCTGCCCTACCCGGAATTAGAAATATTTGATGCTGTTGATTGGGAAAAGCCTACTGCCAGCTGTCTGGGCTGCGGTGTCTGCACATTTTACTGTCCTACCTGTTTTTGTTTTAAATTCTTCTGGGAAGGGACAGAGAAGAACCGGGCCTGGGATTCCTGTATGTTTTCTCTGTTCACTGCTCATGCTTCCGGACATAATCCCAGAGAGGAACAGGATCAGCGCTGGCGCCAGCGTTTGATGCATAAATTTTCTTATCATCCTCAGCATTATGATGGTTCACCTGGCTGTGTGGGCTGTGGTCGCTGTGTACAAAAATGTCCGGTCAATCTGGATATACGAGATGTTCTACATGAGGTAGAAACTACGCTGGCCGAGAAAGGAGGGAACTAGTTGAAAAAAGAAAATTATATGCCGCATAAGGCAGAAATAATAGACATTATTCAGGAAACAGGCAGAAATCTTAATATAAAAACCTATCATCTGCGGCTGAAAGACGATGACAAAAATGTTCTGGAGTTTGAGCCCGGGCAGTTTTTGATGTTAACTGCTTACGGGGTGGGAGAGGCTCCTTACGGATTTGCCTCTTCTCCGGAAAATGATGAATATATAAAAATTTCTGTAAAGAAAATGGGGAAGGTAACCACCGCTCTCCACAATATGAAAGAGGGAGATGTTGTGGGGGTCAGAGGTCCATATGGTAATAACTTCCCGGTGAAAAAAGCTGAAGGTAAGAATATTGTCTTTGTAGGAGGTGGTATAGGGGTAGCACCCCTGCGCTCTTTAATGGAATATGTGCTTGATCCCCAGCACCGCGACAGATTCGGTGAAATACAGATGCTGCATGGCTTCCGCTCTCCCGATGATATGCTTTATACCTATGATCACAGACGCTGGGAAGATGCTCCCGATACTCTGGTTAAATTCACAATTGATGAACACTGTGAAGGCTGGGATGGTTGTGTAGGGTTCCCTCATAATTTGCTGGCAGATGAGCTGGAATGCACCACGGAAGAAACAGTTTATTTTACCTGTGGGCCACCGATTATGATTAAAGCAGTTATTGATCGGCTGACGGAGTTTGGGGTGGAGCCGGAGAATATTATTACTACCCTGGAGATGCGCATGTCCTGTGGTATGGGTAAATGTGGAAAGTGTAATATTGGTCATCGCTATGTCTGTAAAGATGGACCGGTATTTACTTATGATGAGCTTAAAGAGATGCCAGATGAATATTAGGGATTGATTATAAGGGGGGAGATCTATGTTTACCAAAAAGTTGGAGACACACAATATCATGTCTCCTGAGGATGAGGATGCTATTCATGAGGCTACATTGAAAGTGCTGGAACAATCGGGGGTAGAAGTGGTTTCAGACAAGGGGCGTGAATATTTTGCTCAGGCTGGAGTAGAAGTTGAGGATGGTAAAGTTTATCCTTCTCAAAAAGATCTGGAGAAGTTTTTAGCTATGGCCCCGTCAGAATTTGAAATGAAAGCCCGCAACCCTGATAATAATGTGACTGTGGGAGGAGACAATACTGTTTTAGTTCCCGGATATGGCCCGCCGTTCGTGATGGAATATGAAGGTGAGAGACGTGATTCCACTTTCGAAGATTACAAAAACTTCACCCGGCTGGCCCAGTGGAGTGATGCCCTTGATGTCGTTGGTGGGGTGCTGGTAGAACCCACTGATATCGAAGATAGAATCCGGCACGGAAAAATGATGCAGGCCGGTGTTACTCTGAGCGATAAGTGTCTTATGGGAAGTGCTATGGGAGCACAAAAAGCCAGTGAATGTCTGGATATGGCTGCCATTGTTTTTGAAAGCGAGAAATTTGTGGAGGAAAATGTGGTGCTGGTATCACTTATCAATACCAACAGTCCCCTGCAGCTTGATGAGCGGATGACCGATGCTCTCATGGTGTATTCAGAAAATCAACAGGCTATGTGTATCGCTTCTCTGGCTATGACCGGTACTACGTCTCCAACAACCATGCCAGCTGCCCTGGTACAGCAAAATGCAGAAATTCTTACCGGTATTATTCTCACCCAGATAATCAATCCCGGAACCCCGGTTATCTATGGCTCGGCTTCCAGTGTGGTTGATCTGCGGGGAGCTGATCTGGCTCTGGGCAGTCCTGAGACCGCCAAAATGTTTAATGGGACCGCTCAGATGGCCAGAAGATATGAGCTTCCTTCCCGTGGTGGTGGTGCACTTACTGATTCTTTATTTCCTGATGCTCAGGCCGGTTATGAGGCTATGCTCAATGTACTTTCCGGAGTTATGGGAGGATTCAATTTCATGCTGCACTCCGCCGGTCTGCTGGAAAATTACATGTGTATGTCCTATGAGAAGTTCATTATAGATTCCGAAATTTGTGGCATGGTAAAAAATTATATGCAGGGTCTGGAAGTCAATGAGGATACTCTGGGGGCAGATGTGATAAATGAGATTGGCCCGGGCGGTAATTATATTTCTCACGATCATACTTTTCAGCATATGAAGGATATGCGTCAGCCCGAGCTGAGCTCCCGCCAGAAATATTTTAGTGATGAGGAACAACCTGAAGCAGAAAAGAGAGCGCATAAAAAATGTCAGGATATACTGGATAATTTTACTCCACCGGAATTGCCGGCAGGAATTGAACAGGAACTCGAGAATTATATAAAAGGATTAAGTGATTAAATTAGAATAAAATCAGAAGAATGAGATCAGAAAAAATCACTTAATTATTTATCAAATACAAAAATACTAAGGGGGAATTGAAAAAAGATGAAAAGTGATATTGAAATTGCACAGGCGGCCGAACAGGAGCATATAACCAAAATTGCTGAAAAAGTTGGTCTGACAGAAGAAGACATTGAAATGTATGGTGACAACAAAGCAAAGGTTAATATGGATGTACTGGATGAAAGAGATCTGGACAGCAAGCTGGTACTGGTAACTGCCATGACACCCACACCTGCGGGTGAAGGTAAAACCACCACTACAGTAGGTCTGGGACAGGCGTTAAATCACCTGGGTGAAGACTGCACTATCGCCATTCGCGAACCTTCACTTGGTCCTACTATGGGAATTAAAGGTGGAGCAGCCGGTGGAGGTTATTCTCAGGTTATTCCAATGGAAGATATTAACCTGCATTTTACCGGTGATATTCACGCTATCGGTATTGCCCATAATTTACTTTCAGCGGCAATTGATAATCATATCTTCAAGGGGAATGAGTTGAACATAGATCCTACTAAAGTTGACTTTTCCCGGGTTGTAGATATGAATGATAGAGCTCTAAGAGATATTGTAGTAGGTCTCGGAGGTCATGGTATGCCCCGGGAAGATAACTTTATGATAACAGTAGCTTCCGAGATTATGGCTATTCTGTGCCTGGCCAATGATATTTCGGAACTAAAAGAACGTCTGGGTGAAATTGTGGTCGGTTATACCTTTGACGATGAGCCGATAGCTGCCAAACAGCTCGGGGTAGAAGGAGCTATGGCGGCTCTGCTCAAAAACGCTATAAAACCAAATCTGGTACAAACTCTGGAAAATACCCCTGCTTTCGTACATGGAGGTCCTTTTGCCAACATTGCTCACGGCTGTAACAGTTTGACTGCCACCAAAATGGCTATGGCTGTAAGTGATATAACTATTACTGAGGCCGGCTTTGGTGCTGACCTCGGGGCAGAGAAGTTCTTTAATATCAAGTGCCGTTATGGTGATCTCAAACCTGATGCCACAGTCCTGGTAGCAACAGCACGGGCTCTGAAAATGCATGGTGGTAAAGATGTAGATGAATTAGAAGAAGAAGATCTGGATGCTCTCAGTGAAGGTATTGAAAATCTGGAGAAGCATATTGAAAATATCCAGAAGTTTGACCTGCCCATGGTAGTGGCAATCAACCGCTTCCCTCAGGATACTGAAGCGGAATTAGATCTCATCAGAGAACGCTGCGAAGATATGGGTGTAAACGTTGCCCTCTCTGAAGTCTTTGCTAAAGGTGGCGAAGGTGGAGAAGAGCTGGGCAAAAAAGTGCTCGATCTGCTGGAAAATGAAGAGTCCAATTTCGATTTCCTCTATGACATTGATGCTCCTATAAAAGAGAAAATTGAAACTATAGCTACAGAAGTATATGGTGCTGATGGTGTAGAATATAGTGATGAAGCTGAAGAGCAGATTGCCACCTATACAGAAAAAGGGTATGATGACCTGGCTATTTGCATGGCCAAAACTCAGAATTCAATTTCTGATAATCCTGCTCTTAAAGGGCGCCCCAGCGACTTTAAATTAAGTGTTCGGGAAGTTAATGTTTCTGCAGGTGCAGGCTTTATCATCCCCATTACCGGTCCGGTCATGACTATGCCCGGTCTGCCCAAGCGGCCTTCTGCTGAAGATATAGATATAGATGAGAATGGTAAAATAAGCGGCCTGTTTTAATCACGCTTAAAATATTTGTATAAATTAACAGCCGGACAGGTGATGCTGTCCGGCTTTAAATATTTAAAATATTTTTGTGGCTATTTTACATATTTTATTCTGCCTCCTGTGTTACCATATAAATTAAACCATATTAAAATTTCAAGGGGGTTGTAAAACATCATGGGATTAGAAGTAGAATTAAAGCAGGGGAAAAGACAGATAAAAAAACAGGTTAAAGCAAATACTCCCCTGATGGATATTATTTCTGAAACCGACTTGGAGCTGGAAAGTTATTGTGGGGGCAGAGGAGTATGTGGAAAATGCAGGGCCTTATTAACACCTGCACCTGAGCTTAAAGAGCAGGAAAAGCATATTCTTGCTCAGGAAGAAATAGAAGCGGGTATCAGGCTGGCCTGCCTGCATGAGGTGGAAACAGATTTAACAGTGGAGATTCAAGAAGGCGGCGACATCAGTATTTTGGCCGGGGAAGAAGAGGTGCAGTCACCGGTAAACAATAGCTGGCAGCGGCATTATTTCGAACTGGAACAGCCCAGTCTTGAGGATCAAAGGAGTTATTTAACCAGAATTATGGAAGAATATGAGCTGAAAGAGGCAGATTTTACAGCCATTAAAGACCTGGAAGAGAGACGCCAGCAGGAGGAATTGGTGGTATTGAGCCAGGGAAATAGGGCTGTAAGAATTGGAAAAACTGATGAATTAAACAGAGCTCTGGGAGCAGCCGTTGATATAGGAACTACTACAGTAGTTATCTATCTGCTGGACCTGGAAACTGGCCGTCAGCTGGCGGTAGATTCATTTTATAACCCGCAAAAAGAGATGGGGGCTGATGTCATCAGCAGAATTCAGACAGCCCGCGATGGAGAAAATGGCTGGGAAAAAATGCAGAATCTGCTTATGGATAAAATGAACAAACGTCTGTCAGCTCTGGTAGAGAACCTAAATCTGCAAACTGATGATATTTATAGAACTGTTTTTGCCGGTAATACGGTTATGCTGCATGGATTTTTGGGGGTTAACAGTGAAGATATTGCTAACTCTCCCTTCAGTCCTATTTTTACCGAGCAGCTTAATTTGGACCCAGAGGAGCTGGGTTTGAACATCTTTTCCGGAGGAGAAGTGGTTGTGATGCCCTCTATTTCGGGCTATATTGGGGGAGATATTATAGCCGATATGCTGGCGGTGGATCTTGCCGGCGATGAAAATTACAATCTGCTGGTCGATATTGGTACCAATGGTGAAGTTGCCCTGGGCAATGAAAATAGGATTTTTTCCTGTTCTGTGGCTGCGGGACCTTCTTTCGAAGGTGGCAATATCAGAGAAGGAATGGCGGCAATGCCCGGAGCGGTCGATAGTTTTGTGATTCAGGAAGATGATTTTTCTTACACAACTATTAATGATGATAAACCACGGGGAATATGCGGCTCCGGACTTCTGGATTTAGTTGCCGGGCTTTTACAGGCAGGAGTCATAACAGAGTCGGGTGCTCTGGCCGATAAAAGTGAAATGCCTGATTTTTGGTCAGAGAGGACTGCCAGAATTGATGAGGTAGGACAGATTAAACTGTTTTCTCAGGCAGAAACAGATGTAGGGAGGCCCATATACTTCAGCCAGAAGGATATAAGACAGCTCCAGCTTGCCAAGGGGGCTATAAGAGCCGGGATAGAGATATTAATGGAAGAGGCTGAAATTAGTCAGGAAGATATACAGCAGGTATATTTGGTGGGTGGTTTTGCCAATTATCTTGATAAGGAAAATGCCTGTGAAATAGGGATGATTCCTCCGGAGCTGGTTGACAGAATAAATCAGGCCGGAAATGGAGCCGGTGCTGGAGCCCGCATGATGCTGCTTAATGAAGATTTGCGGGAAGAGGCTAAGGAATTCAAAAAAAATACGAAATATCTGGAACTTTCCACCTCCATGGAATTCCAGGAGAAATTTACAGCTCGCATGGGTTTTTAATATATGTTATAATAGAAAATACTGGTAAAGAAGAAATGACGATAAAGTTAAAAATCAAAAAACCCCTTTTCAGGGGCTTTAATTAGTCAGTCATCATCTCCATGGCGGGGATTTTTGGAAACTATACGAATTGCTTTGGTTAACACCGAGATAATATCGACGTTCACCTGATGTTCAAATTCTATCAATTTGGCATGCAAACTGCCTTTGGGGCTGGCGATATATTTTGCCGGGATTCTATTAAGTGTATAGGAGGCTATATCTAACAGGCAATTTCTGCAGGTGCAGACATCTTCAAAATCGTCGCTCTCTATAATAAGTTCTTCCATTTTATCCAGGACAAAATCTTCAGTATAATTATGAAGGTCCTGCTGCAGTTGTTCTCTATCAAAAGTGCGATCAATTGACTTGTTTTCTGAATTCATTCTATATACCTCCTTCCTATTAACAATATTCTTTTTATACTGATAAATTCCTCTTTAATCCGGGATAATAATTTCACACTTTGAGAATTAATTAAAATTTTTGTCAAATATTTAATTCACAGTGTTATAAATCTTCTCCATATAAGATATAAGTTGTTGAATATAGTTTTAATCATTTTCATAATGCATAAAATTGAAAGCTATAAGGCTCTGTTCACCAGGAAATTTTTTCTGTTTTTAGATTTAGTTTTCGGCCAAAAAATAGTGTTTCCTTTTCGAAAGCTCTTCCCTGAATTTGAAAAATTTCCAGTATCACTTCGCTTTATAGCTTCCAATATTTCCTTAGCCCCGACAATTAAAGGTATAAGCAGTCCTGGTAATCCAGCATATATGGCAATTTCACCAGCGGTTCTGGAGAAGAACCAGTTTAATTAACAGCAGGAGTCATAAATTATTTTAAAAGGAGGAGAAATTAGGTGGCGGAAAATATTAATCAAGCTGCAAATCAGGAAGGAGATTATAACTATAAACAGGAACTTTATAATGAGGTGGAGTCGCAAATAACTGGTTTGGTAGCAGAAGAAAACGATTGGCTGGCGAATCTGGCGAATACAACTGCAGTCATTTATAACCAGTTGCCGGATTTAAATTGGGCTGGATTTTATCTGCGGCGTTCTGATGGTGATTTAATTCTGGGGCCTTTTCAGGGCAAATCTGCCTGTGTAAGAATCTCACCTGGTTCCGGGGTTTGTGGCACTGCGGTGGAAACAGAAAAGCCGCAGCTGGTGCCGGATGTTCATGAATTTCCCGGTCATATAGTCTGTGACCCGGAATCTCGCTCAGAACTGGTAATTCCTCTCTGGAGTCAGGAAGAGATAATCGGGGTTCTGGATCTGGATAGCCCCAGTCTGGCCCGCTTTGATAGATATGATCTCAAGAGGCTGCAGAATATTATTGAGATTCTGGCAGAAAACTGCAGTTTTTCCGGCTATGACTTTTACAGCAGCTAAATTGAATATACTCATTAAAATTATATTATTCACAAATATATTAATATAAACTGAGGTGATAAAATTGCAAACCAATAAAGATAAGCTGGTCAAACAATCGGTTCAGGGCAGTATTTCTCATCCTAAAAGCAGCAGAAGTCCTTATCGTCTCGATCGCGAAGGCCAGGGTCATACTATACCGGGTACAGGCGGTATAACCTATAATGTGAGGGTTGGTGATCCTGCTTTTGGCTGGCAGGGCGACCATATTGAGCCCGGAGTCAGCATTAAAATTGAAGGAAATGGCAGTTCCAAGCGCAATAATTTAGGTTTGGGTTTGCTGGCCTGCATAGGCAATGAAGCCCGGGTTGTCAGTGGAGATGCTGAAGGTGAAACCGGTTATGTAACCGGTTTGCATGGGGGAATATATCACGTGCTGCTGGATTTTCCCCGGGAAGTTATGGAAGAAATGAAGATCGGGGATGATATTCTGATAAAAGCCTGGGGGCAGGGGCTGGAGCTGCAGAATTTTTCCGAGGTTAGTATCTTTAACATAGATCCAGAACTTTTTACCGAGCTGGGAATGCAGGAAAAAGATGATAAAATTGAAGTGCCGGTAGCAGCGGAAGTGCCCGGGCATTTGATGGGTTCAGGGATTGGATCAGCCAGTGCTGCACTGGGTGATTACGATATTACTACAGGTGATGAGGAAGAGCTGGAGAAATATGAACTGACCGATCTAAAGCTGGGAGATCTGGTTTATCTGGAAGACTGTGATAATACTTATGGTCGTGAGTATCGCAGTGACGCTGGCAGTGTAGGTGTGGTATCACACAGTGATTGTATTAAAATGGGTCATGGTCCGGGAGTAGCCGTGATAATGTCAGCAAGAGACAATATTATTGAGCCGGTACAGAGTGATAATGCTAATATAGCAAACTATTTAGGGTAAGGGAGGAAGTATAGATGAACAGTCAGGAATTTCAGGGAGGCAGTGCTCAAGAGCGGGAAGTCTCCTTTGATTATCTGCATGAGGTCAAAAGTTTCGAGGAAACTGCCGGAGGTGCCAGAGTCAGTTTAGCTGATTTTACTCTGGAAATAAGCTGGCAGAAACAGGGGATAATTAGACTTACAGCGGCCGCAGATCAGAATTTTGATCACAGCAGTACTCCGGCAGTTGTGGGGGAAAAGCGGGCAGTTAATGTTAATTATCGGCAGGATGAAGAGGGAATAACTTTAACTGGCCCTCAATACCAGGTAAGGGTAATGGGCTCACCTCTGCAAATTTTATTTTACGACGAACAGGAAGAATTAATTCATGCCGATGTTCCCGGAGGAGTACTGGGCAAAAAAGATAAAAAGTTAAGATGCCGCAAAGAGCTGAGGCCCAATGAACGCATATATGGGCTGGGCGAAAAAACCGGTTATCTGGATAAGCGCGGTAAATCTTATACCATGTGGAATACCGATGAAGCCAGGCCACATGTGCCTTCGACCGATCCTCTGTATGTTTCTTTGCCCTTTTTTATTGGTTTTAAACCGAAAAAAACTTATGGTATTTATTTTGATAACAGTTTTCGCAGTCATTTTGATGTAGGGGACACTCAGGCGGAACAGCTTATATACACAGCTGAAGGCGGCAAACTCGATTATTATTTTTACGGAGGGCCGTCGATAGCAGAGGTAGTGGAAAGACATACCTGGCTGACTGGCCGCCACCCTATGCCCCCTCTATGGTCACTGGGGTTCCATCAATCCCGATATAGCTATTATAGCTCTGAGGAAGTTGAAGAAATTGCTGAGAGAATGAGAAAAGAAGATATTCCCTGTGATGCCATTCATCTTGATATTCATTATATGGATGATTTTCGGGTTTTCACCTGGGATGATCGTCGCTTCCCCAAACCTGCCGATCTGGCCGCAAATTTGCAGGAAAAAGGTATTAACCTTATAACTATTGTTGATCCCGGTATAAAAAAGGATCCGGAATATGAAGTTTATCAGCAGGGTATAGAAAACGATTATTTCTGTAATTTTCTCAGTGGAGAACTTTATACAGGCGAGGTATGGCCGGGAGATAGTGTGTTTCCGGATTTCACCGAAGCTGAAGTCCGGGAATGGTGGCAGGAGCTGCATGAAATTTATTTTGCTTCCGGTATCAGGGGAATCTGGAATGACATGAATGAGCCGGCCGATTTTAATGAGCGTAGAACCCTGCCGGAAGAAGTTTATCACAAAAATGATGGTGACCCGGGGACCCACAGGCGTTTTCATAATTTATATGCTCTGCATGAAGCAAAAGCCACTCGCAAAGCCATAAAGAAATACCGGGAGGAAAGACCGTTTGTGCTGAGCAGAGCCGGTTTTGCCGGTATTCAGAGATATTCTGCCCTGTGGACAGGAGATAATCGGAGTTTCTGGCAGCATCTGGAGATGAATGTGCCCATGCTGGCCAATATGGGCTTAAGCGGAGTCGGTTTTTGCGGCAGTGATGTGGGGGGATTTTCTGATGATTGCCGGGGTGAGCTGCTGACACGCTGGACACAGCTGGGAGCTTTGATGCCTTTTTTCCGCAATCATACCTGTATAGGAAGCCGGAGGCAGGAACCCTGGGCTTTTGGTGAACCTTTTACTTCTATCAATAGACAGTATATTAAATTTAGATATGAACTGCTTCCTCATTTGTATAACTTATTTTATCAGATGACTCAAACCGGGGCTCCGATCTGGCGGCCTCCTGTCTGGCATTTTCCCGGGGATAGACAGGTTCATAATTTGAATGATCAAATTATGATCGGCTCCAGTTTAATGGCTGTTCCTGTATGCCGACCTGATCAACGAGAAAAACGGGTTTATCTGCCTGCCGGTGGCTGGTATAATTTCTGGACAGGTGAATATTTTCGCGGGGGGCAGAGCTGGATGATGGAAGCACCTCTGGACACGTTGCCCCTATTCGTGCGCGAAAATTCTGCTGTATTTTTACAGCAGGAGCCGGGAAAACATGTGCCCAAAGATGGTTTTGGCGACCTGGTTATGCAGGTTTATCCCGGACGTACTGACTGCAAGGACAGGGGAGAACTTTATCTGGATGATGGAATAAGTTTCAAATATGAAAAAGGTGAATATGACCTTTACAGTTATGAACTCAACACGGAAGATGAAATCATAGAAATATCAATCTGGCCGGAACAAAGGGGTTTTGCCGGGGCTCCTGAGAAGATCGAGCTGGCTGTAAGTGGGCTGGAGCAGGCTCCTGAAAAGCTCTCACTCAATGGAGAGACTTTAACCGGAAAAGATTTTGAGTTGAAGAATGGGAAAATAATGTTGCAAATTTATCTTCAACAGGAAAACTTCCTGAAAATTGATAATTCTTGACAAATTAAACGGCCGGTGATATTATAATATCTAGCAAATAATAATTGTTTCTGATTTTAGCTGGCCAGGATTAACTCAAGCAAACATAATTTTGTTTTAGCAGGAAAAATTTTGAGACGCCGGTAAAAAGAAAGTGGTTAAGCATAAATATTAAGGCAAAAAAGATAATTGAGGTGATGTGAATAATGGTAGAAAATGATATGACTGCGGAAAATTTGCGTTCTGCTTTTGGGGGAGAAAGTCAGGCCTACCAGCGCTATCAGGTATGGGCTGATAAAGCTGAGGAGGATGGATTTCCTCAGGTCGGCACTCTGTTTAGAGCTGTAGCCTATGCTGAACAGGTGCATGCCGGTAATCACTTCCGGGCTATGGACAATGTTAGGGGCGATCATCTGGTAGCTTCAGGTGCAGTTTTTGGCTTGAATGATACGGCCGAAAACCTGGCAGGAGCTATTGCCGGGGAAAAACATGAAATAAATCAGATGTATCCTGCTTATTCTATTGTGGCAAAAAATCAGAAAGAAAATGAAGCAATTAAATCTTTTCACTATGCGGAAGAAGCGGAAAAAACCCATGCTGAACTATTCAGTGAAGCTAAAGAAGCGGTAGAAAGAGGTTCAGATTATGAGCTTGACTTTATAGGTGTATGTGAAGTTTGTGGTTATACAGTTAAAGATGAGACACCTGAGTACTGTCCTATATGTGGGGAAGCACGGGAAAAGTTTAAGCAATTTGGCCAATAAATTTACGCCGGCAAAATTTTCTTGATTTTTCTTTAAGTTAAACTAATAAACCTCTAAGGGAGGGGTAATTATGGGCTATTATGACATTAAAAAGCTGCAGGATCCTGCCGATAAGACTACTCTTGAGAAAAAGCATGTTCCGCATCTGGTGGCTCCGGACACTGTAGAAAAAGGGGAACTTTTTGAAGTATCAGTAGAGATGGGTGAAGAAATCGAGCACCCCATGGAAGAAGGGCACTTTATTCAGTATGTAGAGCTTTATGCTGACTATTATCAGGTATGTCGAATTGATTTTACACCTGAAACTAAAGCCAAAGCTACTATGGAATTAAAACTGGAAGAATCCTGTACTTTAAGGGCCTTTGAATACTGTAATCTGCATGGTCAGTGGGAGGCCGAAAAAGAAATTACTGTCGAATAATTTTGTCTCTCTAGATTTGTGACAGTATTGATTCGGTTAAAGTAAATAGAAATCTGCGGATATTGACCCGGCTTAACCGCCGGGTTATTTCTTTTCCCGGGGAAAAATATTGATTGCGGGCGAAAATTTAAATTGATAAAATCACACTAAAAGCGTAAGTTAGAAGCAAACTAAAATTATTGGATAAAGATGTCAGGGTATATTTTTATATTAGAGAAAGGAAAGCGAGCATATTTCTGGAATTATTAATTTAAGCAGAGCATTAAATAATTGAAAAGGAGAGAAAAATATGCTGGAACCCAGAATCGCACCGCAGGTGAAAGAGAAAAGTTTACAGGAGAGCAGGCCGATTGTGGCCCTGGAATCTGCTGTCCTAACCCATGGTTTACCCTATCCTGAGAACGTTGAGACCGCAATAAAACTGGAAAGTATAATTGCGGAAGAGGGCGCTGTACCGGCCACTATAGCAATATATGACGGGGAGCTGCGCGTGGGGCTTACCAGAGAAGAAATTGAGGCGCTGGCCACCCGGAAGGATACCTGTAAAGTCAGCAGAAGAGATATTGCGGCTGTGGTAGCTGCCAATCAATCCGGGGGCACAACTGTGGCGGGCACCATGGCGATCGCTCAAATGGCAGGTGTGAACTTTTTTGTTACCGGGGGTATCGGTGGAGTGCACCGCGGTGCCGATAAAAGCTTTGACATTTCCGCTGATCTTCAGGAATTTAGCCGCACTGCGGTAGCGGTAATTGCAGCAGGCACAAAGTCTATTCTGGACATAAAACTTACACTTGAGCGGCTAGAAACGCTGGGTGTTCCAGTTTTGGGGTTTAAAACAGCAGAATTTCCCGCTTTTTATTATAATAATTCCGGGTATGAGGTCAGTCAAAAAGTTAATTCTTATCAGGATGCTGCTCAGATAGTAAAAGTTCAGCAGGAGCTGGGATTAGATACAGGAGTTTTAATTGCTAATCCGATTCCACAGGCAGACTCTTTAGCCCGGGATAAAATTGAAACGGCAATCGAGCAGGCACTGAAAACGGCGGAAAAGCAAGAACTTACAGGTAGCGCCCTGACTCCTTTTTTGCTGGAAGAACTTAAAGATATAACTGCAGGCAGAAGTCTGGAAGCTAATATTTCTTTGCTGGAAAATAATGCAAAAGTGGGGGCTAATATTGCCCTGGCTTATCGGCGGCTTTTGACTCAAACTCAGCAGTAACAGGTTTAGCACGCTAAAATTACTGGCGATAAATTCAGAAGGGGGTAAAAAATTTGCAGTCTAAAGAACAGGAAATGATCAGACTTGATGTGAACAATATGTTTTATGATAATTTGCCGGGAGATTATGGCCTAAAATTTTCGGATGTTGCCGGGCTGGAAGAGCAAGCCAAAAGTGCTGACAGCGCAATTAGAGACAGCCGTCCTGGTTTTATGGAACTGCCTTTTTCTCAGGAGAAAGTTGTAGAAGAAATTCTGGAGTTCACGGCTTCCCGGCAGCAGGATTATGATAATTTTGTGGTGCTGGGAATAGGCGGTTCGGCTTTGGGAAATATTGCGCTGCAGACAGCTTTAAATCCTCCTTATTATAATGAGAGTGAATCTCTGCGCGAGGGAAAACCCCGGCTTTATGTGCCGGATAATGTGGATCCAGTAAGATTTGCAGCTCTGCTGGAAAATATCGAACTTGAAAATACGCTGTTCAATGTGATCTCAAAATCAGGAACTACGGCGGAGACTATGAGTTTATACCTGATAGCCCGGCAGAAGGTGGCTGAAGCGGTGGGCGAGGAAAATGTTGCTGAACATTTTGTGGCCACCACCAGTTCTGATTCGGGCTATTTGCTGAAAATTGCCCGGCAGGAAGGCTTTCCCTGCTTTCATATACCAGAAGATGTGGGAGGGAGATTTTCGGTTTTAACTCCGGTAGGTTTACTTTCGGCGGCATTTTGTGGTATTGATATCGAGAAACTGCTGCAGGGTGCGGCTGATATGGCGCAAAAATGTAAAGCAGAGGATATCTGGAAGAATCCAGCGTATCTACACGGAGTTTTACAGTATCTTGCCTATCAACAGGGCAGGAAAATGTCGGTGATGATGCCTTACAGCCATCTGTTAAAAGATGTAGCAGACTGGTATCGGCAGCTGTGGGCTGAATCCCTGGGGAAAGAAGAAAATAGAGCGGGAGAAAAAGTCAATGTAGGACCTACTCCCATCAAAGCCCTGGGAGCTACAGATCAGCATTCCCAGATGCAGCTTTATATGGAGGGCCCCCGGGATAAAATTATCAACTTTCTGGAAGTAGAAAATCAGGAAGCAGATATGGAAATCCCGGCAAAATATCCGGAGCTGGAAGGAGTTAATTACCTGGGAGGCCATACGCTCTCTGAACTGCTCAACACAGAAAAACAGGCAAGTGAACTGGCCCTGACTCGCAGGGGCCGGTTAAATTGTACAATAATAATGCCGGAAGTAAATGCCCATACTCTGGGGCAGCTTTTTTATCTGCTGGAGCTGGAAACAGCTTTCGTGGGAGAGCTGTTTAATATCAATGCCTTTAATCAGCCCGGGGTGGAACTCGGCAAACATTATACTTATGGTGTTATGGGCCGGAAAGGATATGAGGATAAACGTGAGGAGTTTTTTCAGCGCCCTGAATCAGATGAAGATTTAATTATTTAAATTAAACTGATAAAATATCGCACTGCAGCTGAAAGGATGAGAGCTTATGGCTTTAGAATGGTGGCAGGAAGCTACCGCTTATCAGATTTATCCCCGCAGTTTTCAGGACAGCAATGGCGATGGCATAGGGGATCTTCCGGGAATAATATCTCGAGTTGATTATCTTGATTATCTCGGTATTGATATGGTCTGGTTGAGCCCTATCTTTGCTTCGCCCAATGCCGATTACGGTTATGATGTCAGCAATTACAGGCAGATTATGTCCGAATTTGGCACGATGGAAGATTTTGAGGAGCTGCGCGATGAGCTGCACGCTCGAGATATTAGGTTGATACTGGATATGGTTGTCAATCATACCTCCAGTGAACACGAATGGTTTAAAAAATCTCGTCAGGATCCGGAGGGCCCATATGGAGATTTCTACCACTGGCGTTCCGGGAAGAGAAACAGCCCCCCCAATAACTGGGAAGCCTTTTTTGGAGGGCCGGCCTGGGAGTGGGATGAGCAGAGACGGGAATATTATCTGCATCTTTTTCATCCCGATCAACCAGACCTTAACTGGAGCAATCCCCGGGTCAGGGAAGAAATTTTTGCAGTAATGAAGTTTTGGCTGGAAAAAGGTGTAGATGGTTTTCGTCTGGACGTAATAAATTTATTATCTAAAAATTTCGATTATGACACGGGTAATATCGATAGCAGCGGAGAATTAATAGATTGTACACCCTATGTTGCTAATGGATCGGATCTGCAGGAATATCTGGGAGAGATGAAAGCCCAGGTTTTTGATAATTACAATATGGTAGCGATCGGTGAAGTAGTAGATACCGATGAGAAAGAAGCGCAAGAACTTGTTGCTGGTGGAGAGTCTCCTCTTGATATGCTGCTTCATTTTGAACATGTAACTCTGGATCAAGAGGAGAGTAAATGGCAGCCCAAATCGTTTTCCCTGGTAGAATTTAAGGAGGTTATTGATCGCTGGTATCGTTCTCTATATAGAAATGGCTGGAATGCTTACTATTTAACCAGTCATGATCAACCCCGGGCTATCAACCGTTTTGCCGACCCGGATAATTACTGGTATCGGTCAGCCACTATGCTGGCAGCCCTGTTAATGACTTTGCCCGGGACTCCGTTTATTTACCAGGGGGATGAAATTGGGATGACAAATCTGGATTTTGCTGGGGTTGAAGAAGTTAGAGATGTGGAATCTTTGAATCTTCTGGAAAAAATGACTTCTGCTGGAAGCAGTACGGAAGAAATTTTGCAGCTTATTGGTCAGCGGGGCCGGGATAATAGTCGCTCACCCATGCAGTGGAATTCTCAGGCACAGGCAGGATTTACAACAGGCGAGCCCTGGATAAAAGTCAATGAAAATTTTAATCAGATTAATGTTGCCCGTCAGCGAGGTAAAGCTGATTCTATTTTAGAATTCTACCGTCGTTTGAACAGGCTAAGAGACGAATTTCCAGTACTAAAGGATGGTTTTTTTCTGCAGAGTATTGCTGATGATGAGGATTTATTTGTTTACTGGCGGCGAAACCAAACTACCACCCTGCTGATACTTTTGAATTTTTCGGCGGAGCAGCAGAGGTTTTTAGATGATGAATTTTCCCATAAACTGCAGTTTATTCTGGGCAATGTATTGAGCAAGGAAGAACATCCTGAACAGGAATTTCCGGCTCTAAGCCCCTATGAAGCCAGAATTTACAGGCAGACCGGGAGGTAATCAGATGGTGACCGGGAAAGACAATTTTGTCAGATTTAAAACTGAGGAAGGGGAAGTATACGCTCAGTCTATTTTCTCGGGGCAGCAGCCGCGATCTCGGGTTATGAAAGATGTTATTACCGAGATTGAAGAGGAAATTGATAACTGGGATGTGGATAAGTCGGGTATAATGCTTGATTGCAGAGAAGTTATTCAGCATCAGTCTAATTATTATCTCACGGCTGCTGACAGTCACTGGCAGCAAAAACTCGTTTCGACGGATGCAGCAGTAGATTTTGAAATTGATCAGGTTTATAACTGGTTCAAACAGCTGGTAAAGGCCCTGCAGGAGGTTGAAGCTGATAAAAAGACCTGGCCTCTTATCAAGTTGAATCATTTAAGACAGGATGAGCGGGGGCAGCTAAAATTATTGCCGCCCAAAACTGCTGATTATCTACTTCTTTATAGTGAGGATTTACGGCCGGTTATTCCAGAAGAGTGTTATCGTCCTCCGGAACTTTTCCAGGCTGATGAGAGAGAGGAAAAGCTTAAGGATGAAAAAACTCTGGTATTTAATCTGGGAGTTATAGTGTACTATCTTTTGACGGGGGAACCTCCGTATAATGGTCGGGATAAATCAGAAATAATTGAGCGGGTCCAAAAAGGGCGCATGGTCCCGGCCCATATTTTACGGCCGGAATTAGGTCAGAAATTTAGCAAATTATTATCCAGATGTCTTCAGCCGGAACCAAATGAAAGACCGGCCCTGCAGGAGGTGCAGGCCGAACTGAGGGGTTTTAAGACGGAAGAGCTGTATACACCTGCTGAGGATATTAACAGCAGTAAAATCGCCCGGCGCCGCCGGCTGTTCAACTGGAAGCAGACAGTCTATTATCAGGTTAGAAGAAGATGGCCGGCTCTGGCTATTTTAGCAGTATTGATTATAGGCATACCGTTGATATTTTTGACCGCCGGACCTGAGCAGTTTATCACCTCCCAGCATTCACCGCTGGAAGTGACCGAATATTTTTATCAGGCTATAAACGAAAAAAATGTTACCATGCTGGATGATACTGGTAGTATTGACATGGGGGAACTGCGGCGCATGGTTTCGGAAACTCACGTGATGGAAACTGTTCAGCAGCTTTATCAGGCGGAAGATGTGGAGGTAGAAAATGGGGAAGAAGGTGAGGAAGAGATTTCCCAGGAACAACTGGAGGATAGACTGGAAACTCTATTCGGAGTTGAGGAATTAGAGATTGAACAGGTTCAGACAGATCCTCCTCTCGTGGAAACTGAGTATATCTTCTTCTTCCAGCAGGAAGATGGTGTTATCAGGTGGCAGGCTGAGGACAAAATTATTTTTCAGGAGCAGGATGATCGCTGGCAGATAGCAGAGATAAAAGGATTTATGGATGTAGTCAGGCAGGGAGCTTTGCATGAGCTGGAGGAAACCGAGCAGCTGCAGGATAATTAATCAGGAAAGGAGGAAAACTGATGAGTGAATCTAGAATATCGGCTGATAATATGGCAGAAGTGAGTGAATATTTATCAGGGTGGATTGAAAAAAAAGTCAAGCAGGCGGGAAAATCAGGAGGAGTTGTGGGTTTAAGTGGTGGTCTGGATTCCTCCGTGACGGCTGCTCTTCTGTATCGGGCTTTTCCCGAACATAGTCTGGGGCTGATTCTTCCCTGTGAAAGTGACCCCGAAGACAGGGAAGATGCCTATCTTGCAGCCGAAAGCATAGGAATACCAGTAGAAGAGGTCCAGCTGGATGAGGTTTTTCAGGAGCTTTTATCCCGGCTGCAGAAAGTAAAACCGGGATCAGATAAAGTTGCAGAGGGTAATATAAAGCCCAGGCTGAGGATGACAGTTTTGTATTATCTGGCGGCCAGACGGGATTCACTGGTAATAGGCACTGATAATTGGAGTGAGCTGACAACGGGTTATTTTACCAAACATGGTGATGGTGGTATAGATATAGCTCCTCTGGGCCGTCTGGTTAAGACCGAGGTAAAAGAGCTGGCCTATCATCTGGGCATTCCGGAGAAAATTATCAATCGCCAGCCATCTGCCGGGTTGTGGGAAGGACAGGCAGATGAGAAAGAACTGGGTCTCAGTTATGAGCAGATAGATAATTATATTTTGACAGGAGATGCTGAAAAAGATGTTGCGGATAGGATAGATAATCTGTATAATAATTCCCGGCACAAAATTGAATCTCCACCGGTGCCTGAACGGGAAAAATTACTGGGGGCATAATTTTATGACACCTGCTATGAGAGTAATTGTGGGGTTGATGTTTCTGGCGCTGGTTTATTTTATCTATCGCCGGGGCAAATAACTTTTTGGCCGCGAAATTAAAAGCAGGAATAAAGATATATTTCCAGAACTTTAACATAAGAACAGTGCATAAATTTTTTCAGCTTCAGGTGCCCTGTTACAGGGGAGAATAGGGAATCAGGTGAAAGTCCTGAACGGACCCGCCGCTGTGACCGGTTACAGATAAATTTTAGCCACCTGGGAAACACTCACAGGGAAGGCTGAAAAACCAGGGCCGGAAGTCAGAAGACCTGCCTGCTGCTGATAAAAACCGACAACCTCGGGGACAGGTTGTGGGTGAGGATATAATAACTATCCTTGCCTGCCTGAAATGTTTTTACGGGGGCAGGTTTTTTTAATGTCCCTAAAATTTAAACAGGAGGCATTAATCTTGCTTACGAAATTAACCAAGACAAATTCAGGTAAGAAGCTGCTGCTGGTTGCTGTGCTGGTTATGTCTGTGCTGGTTTTTTCTTCGGGTGTTTCTCTTGCCCGGGAGCCGGAAGTTATAACTGATGATCTGGATAATGAAGTTGAGCTGCAGGAAGCTCCTGACCGGATTGTCTCTATGGCTCCCAGCATCACTGAAATGTTGTATGCTTTAGGTCTGGGAGATAGGGTTGTGGGTGTCACCTCTTTTTGCGATTATCCGCCGGAGATGCTGGAAGCGGTGGAAGCCGGAGAGGTAGATACCACAGGCACCATTGTGGAGCCCAACATAGAAAAAATTGTGGAACTTGATCCGGATCTGGTAGTGGCTGCCAATATTAATCCCATAGAAGATGTTGAAAGACTGCAGGAACTGGGATTACAGGTGGCCGGTTTTGCCCCCCAGAACCTGGAGACAACTTTTTCTGTCATGGAACGGGCCGGGAAATTAACCGGTTTTCAACATGAAGCTGATGAAGTGATAAGCAGTATGCAGTCCCGACTGGAACAGATAGAAAGTCTGGTGGCAGAACAGGAGGAGGAGCCGGCAGTATTTTATGAAATCTGGAATGATCCCCTGCAGACAGCAGGTGCAGGCACTTTTATAGATGATGTTATCACAACTGCTGGCGGTAAGAATCTGGGGGCAGAAGCTGGTGAAGGCTGGCCGCAATTTAGTCTGGAAACCCTGATTATGGAGAATCCGGAGGTATATATATCTACACCTCATAGCGCTGAAGAGGATGTCTCCATAGAAAGCATCAAAGAGAGAGAAAATTTTGATGCGCTGACAGCAGTTCAGGATGATCGAGTGCATATGGTTGATCAGGATAAATTGAGCCGTCCCGGTCCGCGGATCATAGATGGTTTGCTGGAAATCACCGAAGCTTTATATCCTCAGCTGGCAGATGAGCTGGCTGATATCTAATGAATATACTTATTTTAGGAGGGGCGCGCAGCGGTAAAAGCTCCCTTGCTGAAAATATCTCCCGTCACCAGGAAGTTGAAACTGGTGGCGGGGTTATTTATCTGGCTACAGCCCGGGCCGGTGATGAAGAAATGGAAGACCGGATTGCCGCTCATAAGGAGCGAAGGCCAGATAGCTGGGTAACGATAGAGGAGGAGCTATATCCCGGCCGACAATTAAAATTTTACCTGGAAAGACAAAATTCTTCCCGGGCTAAACCCGGGATAGTGATGCTGGATTGTCTTACTCTATTGGTCAGCAATCATATAATAGCTCAGGAAGATAAAAATCAGCAAGCCGATAAAAATCAGGAAAAACAAATTTTTCAGGAAATTATGGCTGAGCTCGAAAAAATAGCCGGGCTGGCCGGGGAATTTAACCTGGACCTGATATTTGTAAGCAATGAAGTGGGCATGGGAGTTGTACCTCCCAGCAGGCTGGGGCGTCTTTTTCGGGATATAAGCGGGCGGATAAATAGAGAGGTGGAAAACATGTGTGAGAAGAGCTATTTCATGCTGGCCGGGAGACCAGTTGATATCGACAAAATTGCTGTTTCGCCCCTGGAAGAGGACTGGCCTTTATGAAAGCAGGGCTGTCAAAAACTTTTGCCAAAAACTTGCGAGCTTTTCTGTCTGCTCTCAGCTTTTTGACCCGGGTACCGCTGCCGGGATTTTTACATACTAATATAGATGCAGAAACCGCCCGTGATGATTTTAAAAGGTCTGTTTACTGGTTTCCGGCAGCAGGGGTAATTCTGGGCTTGCTGTTAATTGTTTTTGATAGTTTACTGGCCCTGTTATTTCCGGCTTCTCTTGCTTCCGGGTTGCTGTTAACATTTTATGTGGGAATGACCGGGGGGCTGCATCTAGATGGCTTGCTGGACAGTGCTGATGGGTTGTTGAGCGGACGCCCGGCCGAGAAAATTCCTGGAATCATGCGGGACAGCAGCTCCGGTGCTTTTGCCGTGCTGACAGCGGTTTTATATATTTTGTTGAAATTCCTCTGTTTCTGGCATGTTTTTTCCGGCTGGAGAATGGGGACTTTTATATTTATGGCTGTTTTGAGCAGAATGATTATGGCTATTTCTTTAATAAAAATGCCGATAGTATCTGAAAGCCTGGCCCGGGCTTTTGCCGGTCAATTTACCCTGGCGGCCAGTCTGAAAATTTTATGGATACCTGTAATATTACTGTTTATACTTCCTTATTTAAATTTACTGCCAGTTTACGTTATGTTAGCAGCAGCAGCTGTCTGTCTTATGGCCACCTTTTTGCTGACCCAACAAATTGCTAAAATGCTGGGAGGTTTAACCGGGGATATTTTTGGCATGATCAATGAAATTAATGAATTGCTGGTGCTTATTGTTGTTATTGCTCTGCAGTGAGGACTGCCAGGTTTTGTTGCAGGTAAATAGTAAAGTTTATAGAAGTTTAGTTAAGGAGAAGTGAAGTTTAAGCATCTAAAACAGAGAGGGGTAGTTTAGGAAATATGGAGCCTGACAGGGAACTTTATATTGTGCGTCACGGAGAAACAGAATGGAATAAAAATCATAAATATCAGGGGCAGAAAGATGTGAAATTGAACAAAACCGGAAAAAAACAGGCCAGGTTATCTGCTGAGGCCCTGGCCGATGTTGACCTGGAAGCTGTCTGCAGCAGTGATTTGAGCCGGGCCCGAAAAACAGCCGAGAGGATTGCAGAAAAGCATCAGCTGGAAGTTAAGTCCTATGCAGATTTACAGGAGATTGATTTCGGAGAGTGGGAGGGGAAAAGTTACCAGGAGATTATCGAGGAAGAAAAACAGAGGTTTGATGCCTGGTTAAATAATCCTGGCAGCACTTCACCTCCTGCGGGTGAAAACATGGATGATCTGCAGCAGAGAGTATGTAAAGCTTTTGCTCAAATTTTGCAGCTTTCGGCTGCAAAAATAGCCGTGGTTGCCCACGGGGGGACGATAAGAGCTTATCTTTTGCATCTACTGGGTATGCCGCTGAAAAATTATACCAGGTTACATTTTGATAATGCCGGCATTAGCAGGGTTAAATTTTATGAGGGGAATCCGGTGGTCACCCAGGTAAATACTACTGCACATTTAAATGGGGAGTAAATTATGGATGTAGCATTGAGGATACTGGATTATATAAAAGTCTATAAAAAGCGCGCCCTGCTGGCAATTTTGTGTATGATACTGCATTCTGTGCTTACTGTTTCTTTTGTGCGGGTATTCCAGGAGCTGATTGAAACTATTATATCCGATCTGGCCGCTGAAGGTGAAGGGGTCATGGCTCTGACCTTTATTGCTGGCTTAATGCTTTTGGTTTATTTTTTAAAAGGAGTCATATATTATTTTCAGAAGTATTTCAGCAAGTATGTTTCTCATAAAGTTATGCGTGATATTCGCAATGACCTCTATTCACATCTGCAGCAGCTGTCATTGAGTTTTTACAGCCATCATAAAACTGGTGAGCTGATTTCCCGCCTGACCAATGATGTCAAGGTAGTGCAGAAAGCCCTGGTGAAGTCTACTGTCACTTTTATCTACAAAACTTTAACTGTTATTGGTGGAATCGGTTATCTATTTTATCTGAATGTAAGGTTAACTCTGTTTTTAATAGTTATTTTACCGGTGGTAACCTATATAATTTCTATTTTCAACAATAAAATTCGCCGGGTTAGTAAAAAAGCACAGGTTAAGGTTGCTGACATCTCAGATGTTTTGCAGGAAACTCTTTCTGCTATTCGGGTGGTCAAGTCCTTTGGGCGTGAGGATTATGAATTTGACCGGTTTTCCTCCAGAAACCAGGAAGATTTTCGAGCCCGGGTAAAAAGTTCGCAGTATAAAGCTGTCTTAACTCCCCTGGTGGAATTTGTGGCTTCTATAGCTTTTACAGCTATTCTGTGGTATGGAGGCCTGGAAGTGCTGCGCGGCAATATGATTCCTTCTGAGCTCATAGCCTTCTTTACCATGCTGCTCACCATAACTGATCCTATACGTTCAGTCACCAAAGTGAATGCTACCATTCAGCAGGCCCTGGCTGCCGGTGAGAGAATCTTCGAGACCCTGGATTATGATAATGTTATAACCTCTCCCCAGCCGGGCAAAAAACTGCCGGAATTGCAGGGGAGAGTTAAATTTGACCGGGTTCATTTTTCCTACCAGCAGGAGGAAATAGTTCTGGAAGATATCAATTTAACAGTGGATTCCGGAGAAGCTATCGCTCTGGTGGGCCCCAGTGGGGCCGGGAAATCCACTCTGGTTGATTTGATTCCCAGGTTCTATGATGTTAACAGAGGAGCTGTCAAAATTGATGGGGAAGATGTACGCAATCTTGACCTGGACTGGCTGAGAGGACATATAGGGATTGTACCCCAGGAAACTATTTTGTTCAGTGGCACCATCAGGGATAACATTGCCTACGGCAATTTTGCGGCCGGGGAAGAGGAGATCAGGCAGGCAGCCAGAGCTGCTAACGCTCACCAATTTATAATGGATTTTCCGGACGGATATAACTCCCGGGTGGGTGAAAGGGGCCAGGGTTTATCCGGCGGTCAGCAGCAGCGAGTGGCAATTGCTCGGGCCCTGCTGAAGGATCCAAAAATATTAATTTTTGATGAAGCCACCTCTTCTCTTGATGCTGAATCTGAACAGCTGGTCCAGGAAGCACTATCTCGTTTGATGGAAAATAGAACAACTTTTGTGATAGCTCATAGATTGAGCACCATTATTAATATAGATAATATTGCTGTACTGGAAAATGGGCGGTTGATAGAACAGGGCAATCATGAGTCTTTGATCGAAAGAGATGAGAAGTATGCAGATCTCTATCATAATCAATTGCTGAAGGAGAAAAGCATATGATCAAAGCAGTGCTGCTGGAAAAGCTCCTTAAACTCACTCATGTGAGTTATCGAATAAACCAGGAAAAGTGGGAGCGAGCAAGGCAAAAAACCCGCAGCGGTGGTATATTTTTAGGCTGGCATTGTTTTATCTGGGTGCTGTCTTACTTTTTTGCCCGTAAGAACAGGAAAATTGATAACAGCTTTATTACCCTGGCCAGCCTCAGTCAAGATGGTCAGCTGATAACCAGTGTGCTGGAAAGACTGGGCTGGAAAGTAATCAGGGGCTCCAGCAGCAGAGGAGCAATTAAATCTCTGCGCCTGCTTTTACAGGAGCTGGAGCGAGAGAGAAGAATTGTAATTACACCGGATGGCCCCAGGGGGCCTGCCCGCAAAATAAAACCGGGGGCGGTGCTGCTGCAGAGGCGCTCGCAACTGCCTATAATTCCAATCGGCATAGCTATAGACTGGAAATATACTTTTGCCAGCTGGGATGAATTTCAGCTGCCCTATCCTGGCAGTAAAATTTGCCTTTATTTTGGCAATCATATTGATAGTCTGGGTGATTATGCGAAGGATGAAGCCTGTGAGCTGTTAGAAGAGAGAATGAAGCAGGCTCACAACCGGGCGGCAGATTTGTTGAAATAAAAGTTTTTTGCTGGAGGCTTTTAAATGAATTCGATTCTGACAGCGGGCAGATTGAAACTGGCAGAAATACTAAAACAGGATAACCCTCCCCGGCGCTACCTCCCTCTGCTGGTGATTTTGCAGCTCCTGTCCTGGATTTATAGAGCAATTATTGTGCTGCGCAATTTTTTTTACGAAAAAAATATTTTAACAGTTGAAAAAGTTAACACCCCGGTTGTGAGTGTAGGGAATCTGGTGGTCGGTGGCACAGGTAAGACACCGGTGACAAAATTTTTAGCAGAAGAATTTAAAGAAAAAGGCTATCAGCCGGCCGTAATTTGCAGGGGTTACGGGCGAGAAAATTCCGAACCGGTGCTGGTTTCTGATGGAGAACAAATTCTGCTGAACCATGAGCAGGCTGGTGATGAAGCATATCTGCTGGCTTCTGAGCTAGCGGGTATTCCAGTTGTAGTCTGCCAGAACAAAACAAAAGCAGCCAGATGGGTGGATTATAACTTAAATTCTGATATAATCTTAGTTGATGATGGATTTCAACATAGATCTTTAGCTCGAGATTATGATTTAGTCCTGCTGGATGCCAATCTCCCTTTCGGGAATGGGTATCTGCTGCCCCGGGGATTTTTACGGGAGCCACCGGCGAATTTGCAGAGAGCTGATGCAGCCGTTATCACCAGGATAAATCAGGTCGATGACCGGGATATTGCCCGGATACTATCTGATGTTGAGCATTTAGCTTCTGAGCTTCCGAAGTTTATTGCCAGTTATAAACCCTGTTATCTACATGATTATAACCAGAATGAATATCCTCTAAATTACCTGGCTGGCCGAGAAATAAAAGCTTTTAGCGGTATTGGTGCCCCGGACAATTTTACCAATACCCTCAGGGCTCTGGACTGCCAGGTGCAGGAACACATTTCATTTCCTGATCATCACGATTATACCCGGGAGGATTTTGTCGAGGAGATCGATTTTAATCCGCGTTTTTCAGATTTATCAGCAGGTGCTGAAAAATCCGAAGCAGAACTGCAGATTATTGTCACAACCAGAAAAGATTTTATTAAACTGAATCAGGATCTGGCAAATTTTTTTCGCAGCCGGGGCTATAAATTAATGGTGTTAAAGATGTCCCTGGATATTATGTCCCGGGATAATCAGCAGGATATAATAGCGGAGATTATTGATACTGTGGGGACAGAACTGGAGGAGAATAAAATATGAAAGCAGCTGCAATTATTCCCGCCCGGTATGGTTCCACTCGTTTTCCCGGTAAACCTCTGGCTGAAATAGCCGGTAAAACTATGATAGAAAGAGTATACAGGCAAACCCAGAAAGCAGTCAAGCCTGATAGAGTTCTGGTGGCTACCGATGATACCAGAATCGCCAGCACCGTCAGGGATTTTGCCGGGGAGGCTGTTATGACTGCAGGTGATCATACCAGCGGTACCGATAGAATTGCTGAGGTAGCGGCTGACCTGGAAGAAGAAATTATAGTAAATGTCCAGGGAGATGAGCCCTTAATCAAACCGGAAATGGTAGATAAAGCTATAAATTTATTGCAGGAAGATAAAAAAATAAAAATGTCCACCCTGGCTGCTCCTATGAGCCAGGAGGATATCCAGGATGAAAATATAGTTAAAGTTGTAAGGGATTTAAACAACCAGGCTTTATATTTTTCCCGGGCTCCCATTCCCGGGGGGATAAAGAATAATAAGCAAACAGAAGCCAGCAATAGCCCGCAGATTCTGCGTCACATAGGTTTATACGGCTTTCGCCGGGATTTTTTGCTGACTTTTACGGATTTTGCCCCTACCCCCCTGGAAAAACGGGAGTCACTGGAACAGCTGCGAGCTTTAGAGCATGGCTTTAATATTAAATTAGGCATAACTGCACATCATGGTCCAGGTGTGGACAGGCCGGAAGATATAAAAACTGTGGAAAAAATTCTCAGCGGGAGAGATAATTTATGACAGTAAAGTTTTCTTTGCAGGACAGAATTAAATTTGGTGATCCCGATCAACCTCTGGTAATACTGGCAGGTCCCTGCTCTCTGGAAAGCAGAGAGCTGGCCTTCAAGGTGGCACATCACCTGAAGAAGATTACCGATGAGCTCAATTTACCCTATGTATTTAAATCTTCTTACGATAAGGCCAATCGCTCATCCATTAATTCTTTTCGCGGACCGGGACTGGATAGAGGTTTGAGAATTCTGGAAGAGGTGAAGGAAAAATTTTCTGTGCCGCTGCTGTCAGATGTGCACAATGTGGAGCAGGCGGAAATAGCGGGAGAGATACTGGATATAGTTCAGATACCGGCATTTTTATCCCGGCAGACTGATCTGGTTGTGGCTGTGGGGGAAACAAATAAAATTGTAAATGTAAAAAAGGGCCAGTTTTTGGCTCCCTGGGATATCGATCAGGTAGTAGAGAAAATAGAAAGTACCGGTAACCACAAGATTCTGCTGACGGAACGTGGAGCGCTCTTTGGTTATAATAATCTTGTGGTTGATATGAGGTCTTTAGTGCGAATGCGAGAAACGGGTTATCCTGTAGTATTCGATGCCACTCATAGTGTACAGCTGCCCGGAGGACAGGGTGATAAATCGGGAGGAGAAAGAGAGTATGTGAGGCCTCTGGCCCGAGCGGCAGCCGGGGTTGGTATTCAGGCCTTATTTGTAGAGACCCATCCTGAGCCGGACAATGCTCTCTGTGATGGGCCCAATATGGTCCCGCTGGCCAGGATGAAAGAGCTGCTGCAGGAGATAAAAAAATTTGATGAATTAAGACGCAGGGAAGTGAGCAGTTAAAATGAAAAATTTATCAGAATCTGACGATAATAATATTGGCCCGGATAGAGAGCTGGAATCAATAGAAGCAGCTATGCTGCGAGCCCGGCAGGTTTTGCAGCAGGAGGCCAGGGCTGTAAGCAAACTTTCCCGGGCTATCGATGGCAATTTTCGCCAGGCAGTTAAAAGAATTTTAGCCAGTGATGGCAGGATGCAGCTTACCGGAGTGGGTAAATCTGGATTGATCGCTCGCAAGATTGCTGCTACCCTGTCCAGCACCGGAACTCCTGCTTATTTTATTCATGCGGGAGAGGCACTGCACGGTGATCTGGGCATGGTAACAGAAGATGATATTGTGCTGGCGATATCTTACAGCGGTGAGACCGATGAACTGCTGCAGTTAATACCGGCTATCAAGAGAATCGGTGCTGATTTGTTTGTGCTTACTTCCTGCCCCCAATCTACTCTGGCGGACAGGTCTGATTTAGTGCTGACCAATGAGGTTGAGGAAGAAGCCTGTCATCTGGATCTGGCTCCAACTTCCAGTACCACCGCTGCTCTGGCTTTAGGTGATGCCCTGGCTATGGCCCTGGCCTATGTGCAGGGGCTGGACTCTTCAGATTTTGCTCTTTATCATCCGGGCGGAAGTCTGGGCCGAAAGCTTCTGACGACTGTGCAGGAAGTGATGGAAATAAGAGAGCAAAACCCCTGCGTGACGGCTGATGAATCTCTACAGCAGGCTCTATTTGTAATGACTGATAGTAGAATGGGCTCTACTTCTGTCATAAATGAAAATGATAAATTAGTAGGTATAATTACAGATGGTGATGTCAGAAGGGCTTTAAGAGAAGGGAGCAAAGATTTGCTGGCTGAGAATGTCAAAAAGGTTATGACCTCTTCTCCTCTATCGGTCTCTCCTGATATGCTGGCAGCAGAAGCGCTGAAGTTGATGGAGAATAAAGAGATTAATCATCTGCCGGTAGTGAATTCAAATAATTCTCCGGTAGGTATGGTTAATTTTCAGGACCTGCTGCGAGCTAAAGTCTGGTGATGGGTTAAAAGAATGGAGAATACAAAGGTTTTTTATCAAATAAAAATGTTCGGTTTGGGATTAATTTTTGATATCATTTGTTTTATGATTAATCTTTTGCCCCTTAAAGTCACTGGTTTTTTGGGCAGGAGACTGGGGGATGTAATTAAATTGCTGGGTTTGCGCAGGGAAGTGGCCCGGGATAATCTGGAAAAAGCACTAAAAGAAAACCCCGAAATTGAGCAGGAAATTGATATAGAAACAGTGCTGCAGGAATGTTATCGTCATTTTGGCCAGGTGGCTATGGAATTTTTGCTGCTCAAGGGCAAACAGGGTGAGTTGAAGAATCATCACAATTTTGCCGGAGAAGAACATCTGCAGACTGCCTATGAGCAGGGAAACGGAGTTATAATTTATACGGCTCATTATGGCAACTGGGAATGGCTGGGCAGTGTCCTGGCTGAAAAAGGTTATCCGGTAACTGCTATTGCCCGCACCCAGAAACAGGCTGTTATTAACAGACGCATTAATAAACTGCGCCAAATCCAGGGGGTAAATTTAGTTGCTGATAGTAATTCTGGCGTGAGAGAGGCTATCAGGCAGTTAAAATCTGGAGATCTACTAATTATTTTAGGGGATCAGCATGCACCTCATGGACTGGAATTGGATTTTCTCAACAGGAAAGCCAGTGTATTTGCCGGAGCCATGCAGATGGCTTCTCGATATCAGGCTCCGCTCATCCCGGCATTTTCGGTCAGAAAAAGCTTTGCCAGCTTCCGGATAGAGCTGGAGGCCCCTATTATGGTGCCGGAAAATATAGACAGACAGGCTGAAAAATACTGGCTGGAAAAATTGCTGGAGTTAACCGAAGCTAAAATTATTGCTCATCCCGAACAGTGGTTATGGATGCATAAACGCTGGAAACTGGATTAATATCAGGAAGGCTGATTTCGATGATGTTAAAAACCATCAAAAAGACTTTAATATATATTTTCTATATTTTTATAGTTTTTCTGGGTATGATTGTGGTTTCCCCTTATTTTCTTTATCTTGTTTTGCAGGGCAGGGTTGAAGAAGCCAAGGAAAGGCTGGGGTTGTTTTCTTTTCCTGATAAGGAAAAAATGTTGAAAAGCCAGGTTATCTGGCTGCATGGAGCTTCTGTTGGAGAGGTTAAAGCAGCCGGAAAATTACTGCAGGAATTTAAAGAGAGAGGTTCTGATAATTACTATTTTCTGGTGACCGCAATGACTCCTGCGGGGAGAAAAATTGCCAGGTCAGAGCTGGATGAAGCTGATTGTGTGAGTCATATACCGCTGGATTTTGCTCCTTTATTGTACTTTTTCGTGCGTAAACTTCAGCCTGATCTGCTGCTGCTTTTGGAGACAGAATTCTGGCCTGCTTTGATTCAGGAGACCTCACGCCGGGGGGCAAGGGTGACTGTTTTTAATGGCAGAATAAGTGATGATAGTTTTTCGCGCTATAAAAAGATTGGATTTCTGTTATCGCCCTTTTTAAACCTGATTTCTTATTTTTATATGCAGAACGAAAAAGACTGCCGAAGAATTAAAGATCTGGGAGTACCTGCTGAAAAAGTAGATATAAGCGGTAATATAAAATATTCCGGGGCCTTACAGGATGCAGAGCAGACAGAGGATTTATTTGAGATCAAAGGGGAAAGAAAAGTTCTGGTAGCCGGCAGCACTCATGCGCCGGAAGAAGATACACTGCTGGATGCTTACTGTGAGATACAACAAAAATATCAGCAGCAGGAAAATGTACTTTTGATTTTAGCACCCAGATATGTGGAGAGAAGAGAAGAAATTATTGAGCTGATTTCCAGTCGAGATTTATCATGGCAGCAGAGGAGTCAGGATGAAAAAGTTATAGAGACAGATACTGATATATTTTTGCTCGATACAATCGGGGAATTAATGAGTGCCTATAAAGTTAGCGATTTGACCTTTATTGGAGGTACGCTGGCCGCGGTGGGGGGGCATAATTTTTTAGAACCTCTGGCTGTTTCCAGGCCGGTTATTCTGGGACCTAATACTGAAACTATAGAGTCCGAGCTGCAGGAATTTCAGGACTGCGATTATGTAAAAAAAGTCAATGATAAATCTGAATTAACTGAGCTGCTGGATGAATTTTTGGCCGGAAAGATTGCTGAAATGTCGGAAAAAAACCGGGAGAATAATGCCCTGCAGCTGCTGGAAAAGAAAGCGAAAAAAATCAGAGCTCAAATTGAAGATTTATTCTCTCTATTGCCCCTGGGCCGTGGAGCCAGGAAGATTTTATTTGTTAGACTCAGTGCTCTGGGTGATGTAATTCATACTCTACCGGCTTTTTCCCTGCTGGCCCGGGAACGTCCTGATTATGAACTGCACTGGCTGGTAGAGCCTTTAGCTGCTCCTCTGGTTAAACATCATAAAAATGTTGACAGCGCAAAAGTTATACCCCGTTCTGAGTGGCGGGGAGATAATCGTTTGCGAGGTATAAAAAGGCTGCAAAGTGTCCGGGATTATCTTGCTCAACTGGCTGCTGAGGATTATGACCTCAGTTTAGATGTGCACGGTATATTAAAGAGTGCTTTACCGGCCTATTTTTCCCGGGCGGAAATTGGATATGGTCCGCAGAACTGTCGGGAGGGCAGCGGTTTATTTTATGATAGATATTTAAGAAAGTCCCGGGCTGAAAATGGACTTAAGCACAGAATTGAAGAAAATGTGGAGTTAATTGCTTCAGAGCTGGGCTGTCGGATTCCCGAAATCAATACGGGAGAGAATTTGGAATACGGTCTAAATATACCGAAAGACTGGCAGCAAAACCTGCCGCAATTTTTGCAGGAAATTCTGGAAATTAAAGCGGAAACAGACCGTGAAGCAGGACATTACATTGGGATTATTCATCCGCTTTCTTCCTGGCCCAGTAAAAATTGGATTATGGAAAGATATAGATTAGTGGCTGAAAAGTTGCTGTCTACAGGAATTAATCTGATAATTAGCGGTGGGCCCGGTCAAAGGTCGAGATTACAGCAGGTTTTTTCAGGAGTGGCAGAAAAAGATCTTGAAGGTGAGATCTTTAACACTGCAGGCAGACTGGGACTCATGGAGCTCTATGGAATTTTAACCAGAGCGGACTTTTTTCTGGGGGCTGATACTGGCCCCATGCATTTAGCAGCGGCTGCTGATACCTCGGTAGCAGCTGTTATGGGACCTACCCTGCCGGAACAATATGGTCCCTTCTGTGATAATAGCAGGGTGATTAGAAATGAAAAGCTTGACTGCCTGGGCTGTGGTGAGGAAAAATGTCCGTTAGGACATCATAATTGTATGCAGAAATTATCAGTAGCAGAAGTGGAGAATAAATTAATAGAGATGCTGCCTGAAATTTTTCAGGGCTCTAATACTAATACAGGAAAAAATAATTCTTCAATCAACTCCCGGGAAAGGGTATAGGATAAATGTTAACAGGTAGATTTGAGGAATCCGATAAATTAATGGTTATAAACCTTTTATATTTGGGTGATTTAATTTTTAGTTTGCCCCTGCTGGCTGAGCTTAAAAGTCAGTGCCCCCGATTAGATTTATGTGTGGTTGCCAATGATAACTTTGCCTGCTTGCTGCAGGAGGCTGACTTTGTCGATGAACTAGTCGGATTTGACAAAAGCGCAGATTTATTTTCGTCCCTGGAGTCTGCCAGAGCATTACGAAACAAAGAATATAATGTAAGCTTGAATATACACGGCAACTGGCGCAGCACTTTACTGCAGCGCCTGGCCTGCCCGGGTTACAGAGCCGGATATAATCGCTGCGGGCAGAGACTATTACTTGATTTCTATCGTCAGTGGCAGCCCCGGAACAATCATCTGGTGGAGTACCAGCTGCAGTGGCTGGAAGTTTTAGGACTGAAAATTCCTGAAAACCCTGTACTGCCAGCGGTTGAACCCACCTCAAAAGCTGTGGCCAGCGCGCAGGCACTTTTGCAGAATAATTTACCCGCAAAATTTAGTAATAAGTATATAATACTAAATAGTGGTGGGAGCTGGCCCAGCAAACGCTGGCCCCCGGAAAAATTTGCTCAACTGGGCTGCTTAATCATGCAGGATACTGATGCCGGGTTAATTTTAACTGGAAGTGAAGCTGATAAAGAGAGGAATTCCGCTATAAAACAGGAAATTTTAAGTTCAGGTGCAAATAATATATTAGAAGCGAGAATATTTAATTCGGCCGGCCAAACCAGTATTCCCGAATTAATGGCTTTAATTAAAAAGGCGGAACTGGTGGTAAGTGGTGATACAGGTCCAGTTCATGTGGCCTCGCTGACTGAAACCCCTTTAATAGCTTTATTTGGGCCCAGTGATGAAAAAAAATATCGACCATATAGAAATGGTGAAAATACTAGAGTCATAAAAAACAAAAGAGTTGATTGTCGCCCCTGTGGTGAGCAGGTTTGCCCGCAGGATCACCGTAATTGCATCGACAATATATCTGTAGCGGATGTCTGGAAGGAACTCTTAACACTATTTAATCTTTAGCAATAAATTTGAGAAGTCAGAGAGCTAATTAAAATTCAGTTTAGGGTGTAAAAAATGCTGAGAAGTTTTAAGTACAATTCTGAGACAAAAGTGTTTTACCTGGATGCATATGATAATAATGAGATTAACGGCAGGCTGTTAAATAGGCTGGTTAATTTTTTCGAAAATCAAAATAACATTAATAGTTTAAAATCCAGAGAAGATGTTAAAGTCGTCAAGACAGCAGATGAACTGGCAAACAAGAATAAAATCAGACAGGTATTTAAGGTCAGCAATGATGAAAAAAATTATTTCATAAAAAGGCAGTTCAAACAACGACGTTTAAGATATATCTGTAATACTTTTTGTCAAAAATATTTTTCTGGCGGGGTTAAAAGCCTCAGAATGCTGAATAAATTGAGGAAAAATAATATTTCAGCTCCCGCTCCCTGTTTTTGTCTGGTTTTTGCTAGAGGTATATTTAATTATGATACATTTTTAGTGACAGAAGAAATTAAAGATAGTGTTTCTCTTTATGATTATTTACTTGAAAACAGAAATATAGATTTTGTATTTAAACAGGAGTTAATTAAAAAACTGGCAAAATTTTGGGCAGACTTGTTTAAGGGAGATTTGCTATTCAAGGATGCTTCTTTAGATAATTTTTTATTAAAAAGATATAACAATGAGGTCGAGATTTTTCTGGTAGATGTTGATAACGTATTTTCCAATAAATTTTTTAAGAACAGAAATGAGATTAAGACTTTAGCAAGATTTAATGCCTATGTGATACAGGATATTGATTCTCTGGATAATTTAGAATTAAATTTAATAGATATTGTTAGATTTTATAAAAACTTTTTTAGTTATTATGATCCTTCTTATGATTTCAGAAGCTTTTTGGAACAGGTCAGGCAGGCTACAGTGAAAAAATTAATTGAACGCAATAATAAAAATTTAGTCTATCAGTTTGAATTTTTTGCCCAAAATAATTTATAGAAAATATTGAGAGGGAAGACCATGAGAGAAACTACAATCAAAAACAATAACATAATTGGCAAAGTATTATTGGCAGCGATTTTCCTGGCTACTTTTCCCATGGCAATCAGAAATACTGGTTTAAGTTTGTTGTTGTTAGTTTATATTGGTGGGAAAATATATTATCAGGATTTTAGTATTTCAAAAAATAGCTTGAACAAATATATTATAATATTTTTTTTATTCAGCATTTTTTCTCTGCTGAAAGCTGTAGATTTGAACAGGTCACTTGATTTTTTGTTCAGTCCTATTTTTAGGTATGCTGGCTTTTATTTTATTGCTTTTGATCTGATTAATCTGAAAGAAATTGAAAAATATATTTATATCATCTTCACAAGTAAATTAGTTATGATAATATACGGGTTTTTATTAGAAAATATTTGGGATGGGAGATTTTTTCGAGGCTCAAATGCCAGGAGTGCCTTTGGTGGATTTTTGGTTTTATTTGCTTTGACTCTTTTATTTACAGGGGATAATAAAATATATCATAAGGTCATATATGTCTTAGCAATAATTCTGGGAATTATGGGTTTGACTACTCAATCCCGGGGAGCGGTAGTGGGATTTTTGGTAGGATTTGGTATTTGGAGTATTTTAATTTTATATAAGAAGTTCAGCTGGAGAAAGTTTGTGACTTTGATTATAATAATAATTCTTTTATTAATACCTATCATGAGGTCTGAAAGGTTAATGGAAGATTTTAGAAATTTGCAGGATTACAGGACTGATATCGAAACTCGCACAAATATGTGGACCGTTTCAATTGATTTAATACGAAATAATCCTATTTTAGGAGTGGGTATAGGTAATTTTAAACCAGTTGCTTTTGAACATGGCAAAGATATGCTGGGGGAACAACCCTGGGGAGAAAGACATCAGCATCCTCATAATTTGTATTTGCATATTGCTGTTGAACAGGGTATTATTTCATTAATGATATTTTTTATAATAATCTTTATTTCATACAAGATTTCTATTAAAAATTATTTAATGTCTAAAATTGATGACTGGTCTTTTTTTACAGCAGTCACCTTTATTAGTATGTCTTCAGCCTTATTGACTCAGAGTTTTGTTAGTTTTGTAACAAAACGCAGTTACAATGGAATTATATTATTAGTATTGTTGATATTGAATTTTAAATTTTTAGCCAGCAGAGAATTTGAAACTCCTGAGGGTGAAAACTAAAAATGCAGGTTGATCATTATAGCTCTTCCCTAAACATTATTTATAGAGATAACTCATATGATAAATTAGCCGGAAGGATAATCGAGTTCTTTTGGGCTAACAAAAATATAGAGGGCTATGAATTTGAGCTAATTAAAGCAGATAAATCCGAGGTTTATAAGCTGCACACTCCAAATGCTGTTTACTATGTCAAGTATTATCAGGCCCAAAAATTCAGTAAAAAGATAAAAAATTTAGTGAGAAAACCTGCGGCGGCCCGTCATTTTTATACAGCTAATAAGTTGTTGGCCAGCAGTATCAGTACTGCGGAACCTATTTTAAGCATTGTGAAAGATAAAAACTTATTGTTAAAAGAGAGTTTGTTTGTTACCAGAGAAATACAGGGGATTAATCTTTATGAACATGCAAAATCTCAGCCTGAAATTGACACCCGCAGAATTATTATAAAAAAGCTTGCTAAATTGTGGGCGAAGTTAATTAACAATAATTTCTGGCATAAAGATCCCAGATTATTTAATATAATGCTTCAGGAAGATGGGCAAAGCCTGGAGTTGATTTTAGTAGATATTGACAACATTTATTCCCTGCCAATTTTTCCGCACAGGCTGGTGATAAAAAATTTGACTAAATTATCTGCCGATATGCTTAAAGATGTTATTACTTCCGATATAAAAAGTTTGACTCCTCAGGAACGCATATTGTTTTTTGCTGAGTTTACCAATTATTACGAAAGAGATGTGAACTTAAAACAATTTATCAATAGGGTTAATGATAGGGTTATTAAGAGACTGCGAAAGAAAAATTACCGTAAAGTGATTGATAAAGACCCACATTTTAGCGATTATTTCGGCAATTAAGCTTTTAGGAGAATTAAATTGGAGTCTAAAAAACTCAAAGCTGGTTATAAAATTTATCATAACAAAAATCATTGCATCACGGGGCTTGCTAAAGAGATTATAAAGAGGATCTATCAGGAGCAGACAGCTGGAAGCGGGTTTGAATTAATAAAAAGCAGGCCCGAGCGGGGATTGACAACATATAGATTAAAATATGAAGGTAATGGCTATTTTGTGAAAAACTTCAAATATAATGGTTTTTGGAGACGGCTTGATAATCTGCTGCGTGTTCCTTATGGTATTAGACAATACAGAAAAGCTCAGCAGTTAAAAGATTTTAATATTCCCGCAGTTGAACCGGTACTGGCTATATCCAAAAAAATGAGTTTTTGTCAGATCAAAAGTACCTTCGTCAGCAGAGAAATACCCGCAGATAATTTTAAGCAGCTGATTGCAGGGGGGAAACTGGATTTACCAGAGGAAAGACTCTTAATAATCAATAAATTCGGTTCTATCTGGGCCCGATTATTTAACAATAATTTTATACATCTGGATCCTACTCCTGATAATTTTTTGGTGAAATCGATGGAAAAGGAGGTCGAAATTTATCTGGTGGATTTAGTGGATATTTATTCTCTGCCAGTAGTGCCTGGTTTCATAATTATTTACAACATAGCAGGTTTTTTCAGACATTTAGTTAGTAAGCTGGCCAAACTGAATTCTGCCGGTTTAACAGCTGAAGAGTGGGGAGGATTTTTTGATAGCTTTATGGGATATTACGATAGGCCCCTAAATAAAGTGGATTTCAGAAATAAAATTGAAAAGTTGACTTTTAAAAAATTATTGAAAAAGAATAAATTACAGGCAATCAAACAGGATGAAGTTTTAAAAAGAAGATTTGAAAAAAATATGTGAACCGGGACAATTAGCCTTTAGATTTTAAGCCAGCAAAAACTAATATTTAAAGGGCGGTGGAATATATGGGCGACGAATTTCAAAATTATTTCAAAGTAGACGAATGGAAGATTATCGAAGAAGGCTTTTCCCCCGATAAAAATCGTTTTGCCGAAAGTATCATGAGCCTGGGGAATGGCCATATGGGACTGCGCGGAAATTTTGAAGAGAGTTACAGCGGTGACAGCCTGCAGGGAACTTATATAGCCGGAGTTTATTATCCCGATAAAACTGTTGTGGGCTGGTGGAAAATTGGGTATCCGGAATATTATGCTAAAGTCCCCAATGCCACAAATTTTATCGGCATCGATACCAGGGTAAATGGTGAAAAGCTTGATCTGCACCGGTGGCAGGTGGAAAAATTTAGGCGAGAGTTGAACATGAAAGAAGGTTACCTGCAGCGGACTGTGACGGTTAATAGCCCAAAAGATGAGCGGGTGGAAATTTCCGCCCGTAGATTTTTGAGCATGGCCCGCCGGGAGGTAGCCGCTGTTTCTTACCGGGTAACCCCCCTGGAAAAAACTTCTACAATTGTGCTGGAACCGATGCTGGACGGCACTATAACCAATGAAGACGCCAATTATGACGAAATATTCTGGGAGGAGATGTCACGGGACAGCCATAACCGTGGCGGCCAGCTTACCATGCGCACAAAAAAATCTCATTTTGGGGTGGCGACAGCCATGGAGTATGACCTTAATATGCCCCCGGAAAGTGTGGAACAGTTTAACCGCCCCAAATATGTCAGCAATGAGGTCGAAGTTACTGTAAAAGCAGGTGAAACCCTGGAATTACAGAAGTATATCGGAGTGACCACAGATCGGGATTATGATTCAGAGCAAATCGCCGCCAGAGCGGAAGAAAGAGCAGGGTCTGCCTGCGAAGCCGGTTTTTCTCAACTTATGACAGAACACAAGCAGAGCTGGCAGGAAATCTGGCAGGAAAATGATATTATCATCGAAGGAGATGAAGCAGCCCAGCAGGGGATAAGATTTAATATATTTCAGCTTAATCAGACCTATACCGGGCATGACCACAGATTGAATATCGGGCCCAAGGGTTTTACAGGCGAAAAATATGGGGGCGCCACCTACTGGGACACCGAGGCTTTTTGCCTTCCCTTTTATCTGAACAGCAAAGATGATGAAGTTGCTAAAAATTTATTGCTATATCGCTATCGTCACCTGGATAAAGCCCGGGAGAATGCTGATAAACTGGGGCTGGATGGAGCCCTCTATCCCATGGTAACCATGAATGGGGAAGAGAGTCACAATGAATGGGAAATCACCTTCGAGGAAATTCACCGCAATGCTGCTATTGTCTATGCCATCCACAACTATATTCAGCACACAGGTGACCGGGATTATCTGGTCGATTATGGTCTGGAGGTAGCGGCAGCTGTGGCGCGTTTTTGGGCAGATCGTGCTCATTATAATCCCCGTAAAGATAAATACATGATTATAGGAGTGACGGGCCCCAACGAATACGAAAATAATGTTCATAATAACTGGTATACCAACCGGATGGCAGTCTGGTGTCTTAATTACGCCCTGGAGTCCATAGATTATATACAGGCTGAACACCAGAAACGGTGGCAGGAGCTCAAAGATAAAATGGATTTAACCACCGATGAGCTGGATTTATGGCGGGAAATCAGCCGGAAGATGTATTATCCTTACTGGAAAGAAAAAGATATAATAGAGCAGCAGGATGGCTACCGCGATAAAAAACTGGATACAGTGGAGGATCTCAACAATAGTGATTTGCCTTTAAATCAAAACTGGTCCTGGGATAAAATATTGCGCTCTCCCTATGTCAAGCAGGCTGATGTGCTGCAGGGACTATATTTTCTTTCTGATAAGTTTGACCTGGAGACTAAAAAGAAAAACTTTGATTTTTATGAGCCTCGAACTGTTCATGAATCATCCCTCTCCCCCTGCATATATTCGGTTATAGCAGCTGAAATTGGTTATACCCAAAAAGCTTATGATCTTTATCTGCGCACCGCCAGGCTGGATCTGGCCAATGTTAATAGAGATACCGAAGAAGGGCTGCATATAACCAGCATGGCAGGAACCTGGCTGGCAGTGGTTGAGGGGTTTGCCGGTAAAAGGGCCGAAGGTGGTAATTTGAGCCTGAATCCATTTCTGCCTGAAGCCTGGGATAGCTATAGTTTCAATATCAATTTCCAGGGCAGGCTCCTGAAAATCAAAGTTAAAGAGCAGGCAGTGCAGGTGGAACTGGCCCGGGGAGAAGAGATTGAGCTGGAAATTTGCCAGCAGCAGGTAAAAATTTCCCGGGGAGAAGAGGTCAGAATCCCAGCGGGAGAAAGGAGCTGAGGTGACTGAAGTGAAGGGGAGCAGGGGAGAAGACTCAGAAGTTGTTAGTAACAGCAGGGCTGAGCCGGGTTTTATCCGCTTATTTCTGGATGGCATTCCTTTTGGCCTGGCCAATACTCTGCCGGGTATGAGCGGAGGCACCGTAGCTTTAATTCTCTATATCTATGAACCTTTAATAAAGGCTATTAAAAACATTAATCTTATATTCCTCATCCCCCTGGGAACAGGAGCCGGGCTGGGCGCATTGCTGGGAGCTTCGTTGATCGATAGAATTTTCCAGCTATATCCGGGACCTTTGCTGGCGCTGCTGGCCGGTATGATTTTAGCTTCTCTGCGGGTCACCTGGCATGAAGCCCACAGGCAAAAATCTGCTGGCAAAAAAGAAATTTTCAATATATTTTTGCTGCTTATGGGTTTAGTTTTGGCGGTGATATTGACGGGTAATAATGGCAATGGTAGCCAGGCCCAGCTGGGAGCAATATTTCTGGCCAGTTTTTTTGGCTCTATAACTATGCTTTTACCGGGTATAAGTGGGGCGAGTTTGCTGGTGGCTCTGGGGGTTTACCAGCAGGTAATATCTGCTATTGCCGGCCTTGATTTTCTGGTTTTGGTTGTCTACGGGCTGGGAACAGTTTCCGGGCTTTTAATTTTTGCCTGGCTTTTAAGCTGGCTTATAACCCGTTATCGCCGTCAGCTTATGTTTTTGCTCAGCGGATTAATAACTGGTTCTGTGGTAGGAGTTATACCTGCGGAGCCGGGGGGGATTGAAATAACAGGCTTTATTCTGGGCTTTGCTGTGATATTTAAAATCATATCTTTCACCCGTAAGCGTCGGGACCTGCAATAAGTGGTTTACAGAAAAATATTTTTAGATGTGTAATCATAATGGAAATAAGTAAGCACATATAAACAAAAATAAGCATTCAAAAAACGAGTGATATTAGGAGGCTGGCAGATGAAAATAGTTGTTATAGGTGGCGTAGCTGCCGGGACCAGTGCTGCGGCTAAAGCTTCTCGCACTGCTCCAGAGGCTGATATCGTAATTCTCGAACGCGATGAGGACATCTCTTATGCTGGATGTGGACTCCCCTATTATATTTCTGATGTGATACCCTCCCGGGAAAAGTTAATTGCCAATTACCCCGAGGAATTTGAGGAGAAATACGGGGTGGAGGTGAGAACCGGGCACGAAGTAACCGAAATAGATCCCGAACAAAAACAGGTTAAATACACAGATTTAATAAATGATGCCTGCAGCCGGGAAAGTTACGATAAGTTAATTATTGCGACGGGGGCTTCTCCCATTATGCCGCCAATTTCCGGAATAGAACTGGAGAAAATTCTGCCTCTGCGCACAGTTAGTGATGCCGACAGAATCAAACGGATAACCGGTGATCAAAATATCCAGAAGGTTACAATTGTCGGGGCTGGTTTGATCGGTATGGAAATGGCTGAAGCTTTTGCAGAAATGAATAGAGAAGTAACAGTTGTAGAACAGATGGACCATGTGCTGCCAATTTTACCCGATGAGCTCTCAGAAGAGCTGGAAGAACATCTGATTGAGCAAGAAGTTAATCTGATAATGGGTGATGGAGTAAAAGAATTTAGAGGTCAGGAAAGTGTGGAAGAAGTTATAACTGCCAGCGGCCAGCAGGTTGAAACTGACCTGGTGCTGATGGCAGTTGGTGTTAAACCCAACACTAAACTTGCCGCTGATGCCGGGCTTGAACTGGGAGTTAGAAATACCGTAAAAGTGAATTCCCGCATGGAAACCAGCATTGAAGATATTTATGCCTGTGGCGATTGTGCCGAAACTAAAAATTTAATTACCGGCGAAGACACCTGGGTTCCACTGGGCTCTACTGCCAATAAACAGGGCAGAACTGCGGGGGAAAATGCCGCCGGAGGAGATGCTGAACACAGGGGGATTTTAAAGACGGGGATCACCAAGGTTTTTGACTACACTGCAGCTGCTACCGGCTTAAAAGCAGAGGAAGCTGAAAAAGCCGGATTTGATCCGATATCACTGACTGTAAATGTTCCCAATCATGCAGGATATTATCCCGGTTTTGATTACTTTACTCTCCAGGGTGTATTTGATAAAAATACTGGCAGAATTCTGGGAGCAGCGGGGATTGGAGAGAGCGGTGTCAACAAAAGGATTGATGTCCTGGCTGGAGCCATATATGCCGAACAGACCGCCAACGACCTATATCAAATGGATCTGGCTTATGCGCCTCCCTATTCTACTCCCAAAGATCCGGTGGCAGTTCTGGGAATGGTAGCAGAAAAGAAATTATAGGAAAGACCCGGCAGATGCAGGGGTGGTATTTAGCAGAGATTTATCAATTTAAATTTAATAGCTCCAGTTTCTGCTCATAATTGAGAGGACCGACATGTCTTGCTTCTATAACTTTTTCCTCATTTAAAATAAAGGTCGTGGGCACACCCCGGACCGAATATTGATTGGCGACTTTTTCCTCTTCATCTATAAGAACCATGAAACTGAATTCACCATCTTCAATATACTCGCCTACTTCCGGAGCAGGTTGACCAATATTCACGGTAATTACACTGACTTCAGAGCCATGTTCATCCTCTAACTGCTGCAATTTCGGCATCTGCTCCTGACAGGCCGGACACCAGGTCGTCCAGAAATTAAGCAAGATGTACTGGTCTTCAATCTGGTAAAGCGAAATTTCTCGTTCTGTGCCCAGTTCGTTTAAAGAAAAGTCAGAAGCTGTATCGCCGGGCGAAATTCCAGCTTCATCAGCATAGGTGATGCCAGGTATTATCAGGCTCAGGCTTAAAGCACAGAAAATAATTAAAATTAACTGATAAAACTTATTATCCAATACTGGAATTTCCCGCATCTCTGCCACCTCCTGCTGATCTTTTTTATCTCCGCTACTTCGTTTATTTGCTTAAAGTATATCACAGGTCCGGGCAAATAACAATTAGTTTTGATGTATAGCATTTAACATACTTTTATCAGCAGAACCTATATGATAATATGGTGAGAGGAATAAAGATTTAATAAAATTACATTTTTTTGTTTATTTTGGTTTTACACCTTATTATATTTCCAGGAGAGTTTATATTAAGACGAAAAAGCTGAAAAAAATTAGGGGGAAAAATTTATGAGTGAACCTATTAAAGTTGATGAGAACAATTTTGAGGAAGAAGTTTTACAGGCAGATAAACCGGTACTGGTAGATTTTTGGGCATCCTGGTGTGGGCCCTGTAAAATGCTGGCTCCGGTAATTGAAGAAATTGCGGAAAAATATGATGATGAAGTTAAAGTCTGCAAACTTAATGTCGATGAAAATCAAGAGATTGCTTCTCGCTATGAAGTTATGAGTATACCGACCATGATTGTTTTTAACAATGGTCAGGTTGATAATAAATTGGTCGGTTATATGCCCAAAGGGAGGCTTTTGCAGGAGCTCGAGCTTGCACAATAAGTCTCTCCAGAGCATATTAGAGTGATTGTTATCAAGGTCAAGAAAAATTAACAAAATAATATAACTGTAATTTCAGGGGCAGGAAACCTTCAACGGTTCCTGCCCTCTTGTATATTTAAAACTGGTTTTTCCAGCCCTGTGAAATCAATGCTTAAATTCCGCTGTGCTGATAAAGATTTCCTGATATAAAAAAGCGAGAGGAGCTGAGCGCGTTGATAAAAATAAAAGCTATTTATCAGTCAGAGTCAGAAGATAATAATGATATTGTTTTTAAACTCGAAAGCGGTAATCTGCTGGTTAAAAGATCGGAGGCAAAAGTGAGAAAATTTGCTGTAAATAGATGGGAAGAAATAAGTTTTTTATCCGATGATTATTCCAGGATAAATAGAGAGCCGACAGAAAAAGAACTGCAGGCAATAAAACAATTTTTAGCAGACAAACATACCAGCTCTGATAGGGAAAGATCGCTATGGAGTAAAATAAAAGCCAGACTAAATTCTTTCCTGAACTAATAACGATAGAAATTTAACACAGTTTGACCCGGGAAAAATACAGGATTTTTTTATTGAAAGTGGAAATAAATAATAGGGAGTATATTACAGGTAGTCTGTAACCTGACATCTGTAACCTGGCAGAGTTAGAGTTAAAATCAGGTTCTTGTATGCGTCATGAGTTCCTGTAGATGAGGGGGAGCTGCTGGTAATGAAAAAAATTTTAATAATTCATTCTCAAGAAAAAGGTGTCAAAAATGTAGCGCTGGGCATTAAAAAGGAAGCAGAAAGACAGGGTCATAGAGTTGATATAGAGGAAGCTTCTGTTACCGGACAGGAAATAAGCTTTCATCAATATGACCTGGTTATTGTGGGGAGCGAAAAAACAGGATTTATCAAGGGAAAACCAGCTTCCGATATTGCTCCCACTTTAAACAGGTGTAAACGAACCGTGGGACAGGACTGTTATGCCTACATAACCCCTTCTTTGCTGGGGGCCACCCGGGCTTTAAAGAAGCTCATGGAAGAGATGGAAAAGCACGGCTGTGTGGTTAAGGATTTTGCCACCCTCAAAAAAGAAAAAGATGGTGAAGAATTTGCTAGAGAGAGAATTTAAGAAAGGAGTGCAGGGTTGTTTATGACTTTTAACCCCATAAATGAAATCGAAGAAAAATTACTTGCTGCTCTTACCGCCGCAGGAGAAAGAGTATTGTCCGCCGAAGGAATTGAAGCAAAGAAACTGCCGGAGATAGAAGTGGAAATTCCCCGGGAAGATGAACACGGTGATTATGCCAGCAATCTGGCTCTGGCTCTGGGGGGTAAACTGGACAGAAATCCCCGCCAGCTGGCAGAAAAAATTGCTGAAAATCTGGAAGCAGAAATAATTGAAAATGTGAAAGTTGCCGGGCCTGGATTTATCAATTTTTGGCTCGATGATTCCTGGCTGTATGAGACAGTCGATAAAATACTGGCCCTGAAAGAAGAATATGGCCAAACAGATTTTGGCCAAAATAAACGGGTGCAGATTGAATTTGTCAGTGTCAATCCTACTGGCCCCTTACATGTGGGGCACAGTCGCGGAGCGGTTGTAGGTGACACTCTGGCTTCTATCATGCAGGAAGCTGGTTTTGAAGTAGAACGAGAATACCTGATAAATGATGCCGGTAACCAGATGGATCTGCTGGGAAAATCAACATTTTTGCGCTACCAGGAGCTTTTCGGACGGGAAGTTGACATGCCGGAAAACAGCTACAAAGGTGAATATGTTATAGATATAGCACAGGATTTAAAAGCAGAGTATGGTGATAGCCTGCTGGGTAAATCCGGGGCAGAAGCAGAAGAAATTGCCCGGGAATTTGCTTATGAAAAGATACTTAAAATTATCAAAGAAGATCTGCATGAATTTGGCATAGAGTTTGACAACTGGTTCAGTGAAAGGACTTTACATCAGGAGGGGCGCATAGAAAAAGCTGTAGAAAAACTGAGAGATAAGGGATATATCTATGAAGAAGATGAGGCTGTCTGGTTTGCCTCTTCCGAATTTGGTGATGATAAAGATCGGGTAGTAATCAAATCGAATGGCTCTCCCACATATATGGGAGCGGATATAGCCTATCATCTGGATAAAATAAATCGCGGTTTCGACAAATTGATCAATGTCTGGGGGGCAGATCACCATGGTTATATTGACCGCATGAAAGCTTCTGTCGAAGCTCTGGGTTATGAGCGGGATCTGCTGGAAATCATTATTGTCCAGATTGTCAACCTCATGAGTGGAGATGAAAAGCTGCCCATGTCGAAACGCGAGGGTGAATTTGTGACCATGAGAGAGTTAATGGAAGAAGTAGGTTTAGATGCAGCACGTTATTTCTTCATCATGCGCAGCACTGATAGTCACTTCGATTTTGACCTGGATTTAGCCAAAAAAGAGTCCAAAGATAATCCGGTTTATTATATACAATATGCCCATGCCCGCATCTGCAGTATCAAAGATAATACCGAAGAACTGGCGGCCGATCTTGAGACAGCTGACCTGGGTCTGCTGGAAGATGAGGCAGAAAAAGAACTGCTGCAATATCTGGCTTACTATCCCGAAGAGATAAAGCAGGCTGCCCGCCAGAGAGCACCGCACAGGCTGGCCAATTATATTTATGATCTGGCCAACGCCTTTCATGTTTTTTATAATAAATGCCAGGTTTTAACCGAGGATCGCCAGTTGAGCCTGGCCAGACTAAAACTGGTAGAAGCTGCCCGAATAGTTCTGGTTAATGCTCTTAATATAATCGGGGTATCTGCTCCAGAGCAGATGTAGGAGGGAGAAAACATTCATGACAAAATATATATTCGTGACAGGTGGCGTTGTTTCCGCTCTGGGTAAGGGCATAACTGCCGCCTCCCTGGGCCGGCTGTTAAAAAGCAGGGGGGTTAGAGTTACCATTCAGAAATTTGACCCCTATATCAATGTAGATCCGGGGACCATGAGCCCTTATCAGCATGGAGAGGTTTTTGTAACCAATGATGGAGCAGAAACTGATTTAGACCTGGGACATTACGAAAGGTTTATCGATACAAATTTGAGCCAGCATAATAATGTTACGACCGGGATGATTTATGGCAGTGTCATAAGCAAAGAGAGAAAAGGTGAGTATCTGGGTTCTACAGTCCAGGTTATTCCCCATATTACCGATGAAATAAAAGATAGAGTGCGAAGAGCCGGAGAAGAAGGTGATTATGAAGTAGTAATTACGGAAATAGGCGGTACGGTGGGGGATATTGAAGGCCTGCCCTTTCTGGAAGCCATCAGACAGATGAGGGGTGAACTGGGTCCGGATAGAGTCTGTTTTATTCACTGTACTCTTATTCCTTATTTAAAAACAGCGGGAGAGCTCAAAACCAAACCCACCCAGCATAGCGTTAAGGAACTGCGCAGCATAGGAATTCATCCCGATACAATTGTATGTCGTGCCGACAGAGAGCTGACTGAAGAGGTAAAAGATAAGATATCCCTGTTCGGAGATATCGAGAGAGAGGCGGTTATTGAGGCGGTGGACTGCAATCATATCTATGAAATGCCTCTTAACCTGGCGGAAGAAGGTCTTGATGATATTGTCATCGATAAGTTAAATCTGGACACCAGCAGTCCTGATCTCGCCTCCTGGCGAGAGATGGTAAGGAAAATGAAGAACAGATCTCAGCAGGTAGAGATCGGATTGGTAGGGAAATATGTGGAACTGCCCGATGCCTATCTCAGTATTCTGGAAGCACTGGATCATTCCGGTATCGAGCAGGATTGTGAAGTGGAAATAGATTATATTAGCTCCGAAGATCTGGGGGAGGAAGGAAAATTATCTGAGACCCTGGGTGAGCTTGATGGCATCTTAATTCCCGGCGGTTTTGGTGAAAGAGGAATTGAAGGGAAAGTAGCTGCTGTCAATTATGCCCGCCGTCATGACATTCCTTTTTTCGGTATCTGCCTGGGTATGCAATGTGCGGTGATTGAGTTTGCCCGCAATCGAGCGGATCTAAAGGCAGCCAACAGCACGGAAATTGCTCCTGAATGCGATCACCCTGTCATCGATCTTTTGCCCGAGCAGCAGGACATCGAAAAAATGGGCGGAACCATGCGTCTGGGGCGTTATCCCTGCACATTGAAGCAGAATTCCCTGGCCCGCAGTTTATATGGTCAGGAGGTAGTATATGAAAGGCACAGGCATCGATATGAATTTAATAACAAGTACCGCAACATTTTAACAGAAAATGGTCTGGAGCTGACCGGGCTTTCACCAGATGAAAGACTGGTTGAAGTGGTCGAGGTGCCTGAACATCCCTGGTTTGTGGGTGTGCAGTTTCACCCGGAATTTACTTCCCGTCCCAATGATCCTCATCCTCTTTTTACAGGTTTTGTTTCGGCGGCCCTCAAAAAGGAGGAATAAATACAAATGAGCAAATTAATTAAGGGCGAACAGGTCAAAGATCTATTTACTGACGGACAGACGGTTATGGTGGGGGGCTTTTTGGAAGTGGGCAGCCCCGATAGACTGATAGAGCTGCTCCTGGAAAGTGGAGCAGAAGATATCACCCTGATAACAAATGATACAGGTTTTGCAGAAGGCACCGTAGGCTCTTTAATTTCGCAGGAGCGGGTGAAGAAAGCGATCTGCTGTCATATAGGTACCAACGAAGACTCCGGCAAACAGTATAATTCCGGCGAGCTGGAGGTAGAGCTCATCCCCCAGGGCACCCTGATTGAAAGAATCAGGGCAGCTGGAGCCGGTCTGGGAGGAGTTTTGACCCCGGTCGGAGTGGGCACAGAAGCAGCGGCGGGCCGGCGCTTAATAGAAGTCGAGGGCGAAGAATATATTTTGGCCAAACCGCTGTCAGCAGATATCGCTCTGGTAAAGGGATGTAAGGCGGATGAGAAAGGCAATTTAATTCACCGCAAAGCCGCCCGCAATTATAACCCGATTGTGGCTACAGCCGGAAATACTGTGGTGGCAGAAGCGGAAGAGATTGTATCAGTGGGAGAGATTGATCCGGATGATGTCATGACACCGGGAATTTTTGTGGATCACTTATTACAAAATTAAAATTATACGGAGGTTTTAACTATGGAGAAAAAACAGGTAGTAATAGCCAGTGCCGTCAGAACTCCTATCGGTACCTTTGGCGGCAGCTTAAAAGCAATTTCTGCTCCCGACCTGGGGGCAATAGCGGTCAGAGAGTCTCTGGCCAGAGCCGGAATAGAAGGAGAACAGGTAGGAGAAGTTATTCTGGGTAATGTGCTGCAGGGCGGTCTGGGCCAGAATCCGGCCCGACAGTCTTCCCTGTATGCTGATCTGCCGGAGACAGTTCCGGCTATGACTATCAATAAAGTCTGTGGTTCCGGCTTGAAATCTGTCAATCTCGCTGCCCAGACTATTCAGCTGGGGGAAAAAGATATTGTTGTAGCCGGGGGCATGGAGAATATGAGCAGAGCCGGCCACTATCTGGACGATCTGCGCTCCGGTAAAAAGATGGGCAATAGTGAACTGATAGATTTGATGGTCCATGATGGGCTCTGGGATGTATTTAATGACTGCCATATGGGGGTTACCGCGGAAAATCTGGCCGAAAAATACGATATCTCCCGCCAGGCTCAGGATGAATTTGCAGCTGCCAGCCAGAATAAAGCTGAAAAAGCCTGGAATGAGGGTAGATTTGAGGAGGAAATTGTGCCGGTAGAGCTTGAGGATGATGAATTTGACCAGGATGAGCACTATCGTGAAGGTGTCACAGCCGAAAAAATTTCTGGTTTAAGCCCTGCTTTCAAAAAAGATGGCACGGTAACACCTGCCAATGCTTCTGGCATCAATGATGGGGCTGCTGCCCTGGTATTAATGAGCGCCGAAAAAGCAGAAGAGCTCGGGGTGGAGCCCCTGGCTTACTTTAACGATCATGCTTCTGCTGGAGTCGATCCTGCTATCATGGGGATTGGACCGGTTCCCGCCACCAGAATGGCCCTGGAGAGAGCGGACTTAACTCTGGATGACATCGATTTAATTGAAGCAAACGAAGCTTTTGCCGCTCAATCTCTGGCAGTTATGCAGGAACTTGACCTGTCCCGGGAAATTGTCAATGTTAACGGAGGGGCTATAGCCCTGGGCCATCCCATCGGTGCCAGCGGTGCTCGGATACTGGTAACTCTCCTGCATGAAATGCAAAAGCGAGATGTTGAGCATGGTCTGGCAACTCTGTGTGTAGGTGGTGGGCACGGGGTAACCACCATAGTATCGCGCTAATTTTGCCTGCAAGCCGGCCTGAAATGATTGATAAGGAGGAATTACATGTCAGCAAAAAAGGAAAAAATAGCTCGCAGAGTGGCAGAAGAACTGGAAGATGGTGAACTTGTCAATCTTGGCATAGGACTACCCACACTGGTCGCAAATTATATTCCAGATGATATAGATATCACACTTCATTCGGAAAATGGCTTTGTGGGGCTGGGGCCTACTCCTCCGGAGGGGGAAGAAGATAAAGATTTAATCAATGCCGGAGGGGAAGCGGTAACCATCAATCCGGGAGGAGCTTTTTTCGATACAGCCACCTCCTTCGCCATTATCAGGGGTGGGCATCTCGACACCACAGTACTGGGAACTTTGCAGGTGGATGCTCAGGGTAATCTGGCCAACTGGAAAATTCCCGAGAAGCTGGTTCCCGGCATGGGAGGAGCTATGGATCTCACCACTGGAGCCCGGAAAGTTATTGTGGCTACAACTCATACTACCCGTCGGGGAGATGCTAAGATTGTGGAAGAATGTAATTTACCGCTGACAGCAGAGCAGGAAGTGGATTTAATCGTGACTGAACTGGCAGTATTTACTGTTACCGATTCCGGACTGCTTCTGCAGGAGAAGGCAGAGGACACCGATATGGAGACAATTATCGAAAAAACAGATACAGAATTCGAAGTTAGTTCTTCTCTGGAAACATTCGTTTAAAGCAGGTTATATCGTAAGATTAGGAGGTATGTAAGGGTGAATTATGAGTATATAAGTGTGAAAAAAGAAGAGCCTCTTTCTATCATCACATTTAATAGACCGGAAATGATGAATGCCTATCACAAAGAAATGCTGCTGGAACTTAAAAATGTGCTGGAAAAATTTGGCCGGGAGGAAGAGATCAAAATAATAATTCTCACCGGGATGGGCTCAAAATCTTTCAGTGTAGGTGCCGATTTAGAATGGCTGGAAGATATAGACCCCCGGGGAGCTCGGGAGTTATCCCGGCTGGGCCAATCAATATGCAATAATTTAGAGCAGAGCAATAAGGTTACACTGGCTGCCATTAATGGTTATGCCCTGGGAGGTGGCCTGGAACTGGCCCTGGCCTGTGATCTGCGCCTGGCTTCCAGCCGCGCTCGTTTTGGTCAGCCAGAAGTCAAACTCGGGCTGGTTCCCAGCTTTGACGGCACTCAGAGACTTCCGCGGGTGATTGGAATGGGGAGGGCCAAAGAGATGATGTTTACCGGCAAAATTATAGATGCCAGTGAAGCCTATGATGTAGGGCTCATTAACCGCCTGGTTACTCCCAGAGATTTAATCAGGTCCAGCCGCAAACTGGGCGAAAAGATAGCCGGTCAGTCCTCAGAAGCCGTGGGCCTGATCAAAGCTGCAATTAATCACGGCATTCAGGAAGGGCATCTGTCCGGCAGCAGTTACGAAACTGAGGCTTTTGGCACCTGTTTTGCCCGCGATGAACACAAAGACAAAATGCAGGAATTGAAAGGCTTTATAGATAGAATAAAATAGACAATTTTTGAGCTGGAAGGAGGTTTCAGGTTTGAAAATTTTGGGGGTACATGGCAGCCCGGTAAAACGGGGCAGCTATTCGTTGCTGCAGGAAGCTCTGGATGGTGTGCGGGAAGCGGGCGCAGATAGTGCCCTGCTGGATTTAAATAATTATACCATTGAACACTGCCAGGGCTGCGATAGCTGTCTTAAAGAGTTAAGCTGTGTGCAGGAAGATGAGTTAGAAACAGCTGCTTCCCGCCTGACAGCTGCAGATGGTCTGATCTTTTCTGCTCCTTCCCATTTTGGCTCAGTGCCCGCCAGTATGAAAAACTTTATGGATCGCACCCGCTATCTAAAAATGAAAGACCACCAGCTGCAGAACAGGCCATTTGCGGCCCTTAGCAGTTCTGGGTTAAAACACGGTGGTGGTGAGCATGTAATTTCCAGCCTGCATTATTATGCCATATTGCAGGGCATGATAGTGTTAGGAGGTCTGGGAGACCCCCGGGTTCAGCCCAATAATGTGATAGGAACCAGAAAAACAGAAGCTGGTTTCCGCAAAGTATCTGAAGATGAGGAAGCTTTAACTCTGGCCCGGTCACTGGGGAAGAGAATGGTAAATATAACAAAAAAACTGGGGTGAGGTGTTTTTTATGAAGAAAATTGGAGTAGTAGGAGCTGGCACAATGGGTTCAGGTATTGCACAGCATCTGGCAGCTTCAGGTTGTGATGTGGTTCTGCATGATGTTAAATCAAAATTTTTGGAATCAGCTCTGGGTAAAATCGAAAAATTTCTCGATAAAAGTATAGATAAAAATAAACTGACAGAATCCGAAAAGCAGGAAATTCTTGAGGCCATAACTACTTCTACAGACCTGAAAATGATGAAAGATAGAGAGCTGGTAATAGAAGCCGCCTCGGAAAATATGGAGACCAAGAAAAAAATATTTCAGGATATCGATACCATCTGTCCGGAGGATACAATCCTGGCCACCAATACCTCGGCCCTCAGTATAACCGAGCTGGCCACCAGCACCGATAGGCCGGAAAAAGTACTGGGAATTCATTTCTTTAACCCCGTGCCTTTAATGGAACTGGTGGAATGTGTTACAGCTTTGACTACAGAAGCTGAGGTTTACGAAAAATGCTGTGATTTTATCGCTGCCACCGGAAAAGAAGTAGTTAAAGTTAAAGAGTCCCCGGGCTTTATTGTCAACAGGATACTAATTCCCATGATAAATGAAGCTGCGTTCATGCTGCAAAATGATGTGGCAGAAGCGGAAGATATCGATACTGCTATGACCAAAGGGGCCAATCATCCCATAGGTCCTCTGGCTCTGGGCGATATGATTGGACTTGATGTTTGTCTGTCCATCATGGAGACCCTGCACGAGGAGCTGGGTGAGGATAAATACAGACCCTGTCATCTTATTCGCCGCAAGGTGCGGGCCGGTCAACTGGGAAGAAAGACCGGGCAGGGTTTTTATGAATACAGTTAAATAAAGGGGGGATAATATGTCGGATATATTCACAGAAGATTTTTCTACACTTGCTCTGCAGAAGCAAGGGAATTATGCCCTGCTGATTATCGACCGTCCGGATAAATTAAATGTAATAAATACTAAAACGATTGCCGAACTAAAAAGAGCTCTTCTCCGTTTGAAGGAAGAAAAAAAGCTGCGCAGTTTAATAATTACCGGCAGAGGTGAAAAGGCTTTCGCCGCCGGAGCTGACGTGGGCGAGATGAAAGATTTAAGCACTTCAGAGGCCAGAGATTTTGCCCGGGATGGCCAGCAGCTTATGCAGCAGATAGAGGAATTTCCCCGACCGATAATTGCTGCAGTTAATGGATATGTGCTGGGAGGCGGACATGAATTAATGCTGGCCTGTGATTTAGTTATAGCGGGGGAAGAAGCAATCTTTGGCCAGCCAGAAACCGGTCTGGGCATTATGCCCGGTTATGGAGCCACCCAGCGACTGCCACGCCAGATTGGAGAACGCCGGGCCAAGTATCTGCTCTATACCGGGGAGCGCATAGGAGCAGAAAAGGCGCTAAAATTCGGTCTGGTGAATGAAGTTGTAAAGCCAGATGAAGTCATGGACCGGGCAGAGGAACTGGCAGAAACAATTGGAGAACAGGCTCCCGTAGCTCTTAAGCTTACCAAAGAATCCATCAATTTTGGCTTGAATGAAGGTATAGATAAAGGTACCTCACATGAGGTTAATGCTTTTTCCCTCTGTTTTAATACCAGAGATCAGGAAGCTGGACTTAAAGCTTTTCTGGAAAAAGAAGAACCAGAATTTGAGGGCAGATAAAAAGGAGGTTAATTTCTTATGTCATCAGAGGAAAAAAACATAATCAGCACTGATAAAGCTCCAGCGGCAATCGGGGCTTATTCTCAGGCCGTAGCCGCCGGAGGGAAGGTGTATATTTCCGGTCAAATTCCTTTCACAGCCGCAGGCGAACTAGTGAGCGAAAATGTGCGCAAACAGACAGAACAGGCTCTGAAAAACCTGAGAGCCATAGCCAGGGCAGCCGATACTGACCTGAGCCGAGCTGTAAAAGTTACCATATTTGCGGATGACCTGGAAAACTTCCAGGAAATAAACGAGGTCTATCGACAATATTTTCAGGAACAGCCCCCTGCTCGAGCTTTCGTGGAGGTCTCCCGCCTCCCCAAAGACGTTAAAGTAGAGATTGAAGCCATAATTTTACAATAAAAATCAAACTTTGCCCAGTTTTAAAGAGGATTTTACCTGCTGGTACAGAATATTATCAGATAAGAGGAGGTGACGGGGGCCTGTATCGGCGGTTTATACAGGAGTTTTTCAGGTCCTTTTCCGATGATTATTGAAAAATCAGTCTCGCTTGCTGCCCGCTGTTCCAGCTGTGGCAGCCTGGATATTAACCAGCTTAATATATTTCAGCTGTCCGGCGGCAGCACTCTCAAATTCACCTGTCAGTGTGGGCGAAAAAAAATTAAGCTGACCCGGAAAGATTTTCAGGTACTGGTTAACTCGTATTGTCTGGTATGTGATACCAGGCACGAAATAGCAGTGCCGGAACAAAAATTCTGGAGTGGTTCCCGGGTTGGTAAACTGCAATGCCCCAGAACAGGTCTGAATCTCGGTTATTTTGGCCCCTATTTTCTTCTGCAAAAAGAAGTTGACCGTCAGCAGCGGGAGCTGGAACTTCTGGCTGATGGGCTTGGTTTTGATGATTTTGTTGATCCCGAAATAATGCTGATGACCCTGGATATTCTTCATGATTTTGCTGCTGCTGGTAGCCTCAACTGTGAATGTGGCAGCAGTGAAGTGAACATAGATCTGTTCTCAGATCATATTTTACTAACCTGTCAGCGCTGCCAGGGTTTATTATCGGTTCCTGCCTGCAGCAAAAATGATCTCAACTCTCTGCAGGAGAAAGAAAGTCTTTTGCTATCTTTTCCTAAAGATACTTCACCTCCCAGAACTACAAGTTAAAATAAAAATAAGGAGTGATTTTTATGCTTTCACAACTGGTGCCAATGGCGGAAATTTTACAGCAGGCTGATGATGGTGGATATGCTGTTGGTGGATTTAATGTTAATAATCTGGAATCACTGCAGGCAATAATTAAAGCTGCGGAGGAAGAAAACTCTCCTCTGATTTTAGCCACAAGCGAAGGTGCCATAAGCTATATGGGCATGGATCATGTAGTTGGTATGGTCGAAGGCTTCCTAAAAAACACTGACCTGCCTGTTGCTCTGCATCTTGATCATGGAGGCAGTTTTGAAGCGGCCATGCGCTGTATTCGCAAGGGCTGGTCTTCGGTCATGATTGATGCTTCTAAAGAACCTTTCGAAGAAAATATAGCTCAAACCAGCGAAGTAGTTAAAGCCGCTCACAGTGTCGGAGTAACAGTTGAGGCTGAACTGGGCAAGCTGGTGGGCAGTGAAGATGATGTGACAGTGACAGAAAAAGAAGCTGCCATGACCAAGCCAGATGAAGCGGTAGAATTTGTGGAAAGAACCGGAGTGGACTGCCTGGCCGTGGCAATTGGTACTGCCCACGGGGTATATAAAGGTGAACCTGACCTTGACTTTGAGCGGCTGAAAGAGATAAATGAGAAAGTTGATGTGCCACTGGTACTGCACGGGGCTTCAGGTGTGCCCGGTGAGGATGTAGAAAAGTCCATAGATATGGGCATCCGCAAAGTCAATGTCAACACCGCCTTCCAGCAGGCTTTTACCGCTAAACTGCGCGAACTTTTAGAGGAAGATCCTGAGCTTTACGATCCCCGCAAATACTGCGGTCCCTCCCGTGATGCCATGGCAGAAAAGGTGAAAGAAAAAATCAGAACTTTTGGCAGTCAGAATAAGGCCTAATTTATCCCTGCTGGCTCAGGCAGAATCTGCTTCTGTCTGAGCCAGTTTACCAGTTATTTATTCTTTTTTTGTAGGTGATGGTTTTGCTGTTAATTGAGTTTGGGATCTCTGCTGCTGTTATAGTCACTGCCGGAATTTTCCTGGCTAAATCCTCCGAGAATATAGCGGAAATTACAGGTCTGGGGCAGATGGTTATCGGCTCGATATTGCTCTCCTTCGCCACTTCTTTACCCGAACTTGTAACCACCGTATCTGCAGTTAGGCTGACAGTGGTTGATCTGGGCCTGGGAAACATTCTGGGCAGTAACATGTTTAACCTCATAATCCTGGCCCTTCTGGATTTAGTTCAGGGCCCCGGTCCTCTCCTTCTACAGCTGTCCCTTTCTCATCTTATGAGTGGATTGATTAACCTGTTGATGCTGTCAATCCTGGGTATATCTCTTGCTTTTTATTCATTTATTACAGTTTCCCCCCTGCAGTTTCGTATAGCCCCGGAGAGTATAATTCTGGTGATTATTTTTCTTCTGGGGTTGAAATTAATACATGGTTATGATAAAAAAGACAGGGATAAACAGCGAAAAGCCGCTCGAGAAGCCGAGGATAGCGAAAAAATAATCTCTCTGTCTGAAGCCCGGGCTGCTGCCCCGGCTGTTAAAGAGAAAAAGAATTTATACCAGTATTTGATATTTGCTTTAGCAGCTCTGGCCACTTTACTGGCAGGTATAAGATTAACGGCTGCGGCCGATGAGATTGCAGCTGTCAGTGGCCTGGGACATTCCTTTCTGGGAGCAGCCCTGCTGGCTGTAATCACTTCTCTGCCAGAACTAACCACTACTCTTACAGCTGCCAAAAATAAATCCTATGACCTGGCGGCCGGAAATATTCTGGGCAGCAATCTGTTTAATCTCCTGCTGCTGGTGGCGGCTGATATTTTCCAACCCGGAAGTTTGATTGCAGCTGCTTCACCGCTGAATTTTTTACCGCTGTTTGCTCTGATTATTATGATAGTACTGCTTATGGCCGGATTATGTTATCGGTCTGAGTTTTCCGCTTATTATCTGGGAGCCAGTCCGGCTTTAATTCTTCTGGTTTATTTACTTACTTTATGGCTGATGTTTGCTTTCAGGGATATACCTATAATTTGAGGAGGCGTTGTCATTTGCATATTTCGGAACTGGAAAATATGACGATCAAAGAGCTGCATGAATTAGCTCGAGAAAAATCAATCGATGGATATTCCAGCATGCGCAAAAAAGATCTGATTTTTGCTCTGCTGGAGCAGGAAACAGAAGCAGGAGGCAATATTTTTGCCGAAGGTGTGCTGGAGATAATTGAAAATGAGGGTTATGGTTTTATTCGGCCTTCTAAATATTTGCCCTCCAGTGATGATATTTATATATCTGCTTCTCAGATTCGGCGTTTTGATTTGAGAACAGGGGACGTGGTGTCCGGGCAGGTCAGAGAACCCAAAAATAATGAGCGTTATTTTGCCCTGCTGCGCATAGAGGCCATTAACTATCAGGACCCGGAAAAAGCACGAAATAGAGCTTATTTTGAGGACTTAACCCCCCTCTATCCCCGGGAAAAAATCAGGCTGGCTCATAACTCTCAGGATATCTCCACCCGGCTGCTGGATATCGTGGCTCCGGTAGGTCTAGGCCAGCGGGGTTTGATAGTTTCCCCTCCTAAAGCCGGAAAAACCGTACTGCTAAAGAAAATCGCCAACAGCATCAGTCAAAATCATCCTGAAAGTCGGATGATGATCCTGCTGATAGATGAAAGGCCGGAAGAAGTTACTGATATGAAACGCTCGGTGGATGCAGAAGTGATCAGTTCAACCTTTGATAGACCTGCTGAAGATCACATCCAGGTAGCACAGCTGGCTCTGGCCAAAGCTAAAAGGCTGGTGGAGCAGAATTCCGATGTGGTTATCCTGCTGGACAGCATAACCAGACTGGCCCGGGCAGCCAATGTTACCACTTCTCCCAGCGGCAGAACCCTTTCCGGGGGATTGGACCCTACAGCAATGCATTTCCCCAAAAGCTTCTTTGGAGCCGGGCGCAATATTGAAGAAGGAGGAAGTCTGACGGTGCTTGCTACCGCTCTAATAGATACCGGCAGCCGTATGGATGATGTTATTTATGAAGAATTTAAAGGAACGGGAAATATGGAGCTGCATCTGGATAGAAGACTGGCCCAGCAGCGCATATTCCCGGCAATTGATATTCATCTTTCCGGCACCAGAAAAGAAGAACTGCTGTTGGGAGATAGAGAGCTGGAAGTTATCTGGAAACTGCGCCGGCAGACCAAATCGATGAATAAAGCAGAACTTCTGGAGACCATGATCAAGCAGATAAAAAATACTGATAACAATGAAGAATTGCTCGACGTGCTGGAACAAATTTTCTCCAGTTAGACTGCTTGCAACAGTTAAATCCCTGTGATATAATCTCAATAACTGCAGATAAAATAAAATTATGTGATTAGGAAGAGGTGATTGTAGTGAAAGAGGAAATTCATCCTGAAACAACTGAAACCACTATTGCCTGTGCCTGTGGTGAAGAGTATAAAACTATGTCTACCACTGAAGATATGCGAGTTGAGGTCTGCTCTAACTGCCATCCTTTTTATACCGGCAAACAGCGTCAGACAGCTCGCGGCAGCAGGGTAGACAGGTTTAATCGTAAATACGGTCGTGTGCCGGAAGAAGAGGAAGCAGAAACAGCTGAATCAGCAGAACAGGCTGAGGGTGAAGATGAAACTGAAGCAGCAGAGGAATAGCAGCAGGACCAGGCACAACTGCAGGGCTTAAAGGCTCTGCTTTTTTTTTGCATTTCTTTTTAGCATTTCTTAATTTTAAAGGCAGCACACAGGGAGTGAAGATGACTTCATGTATAAAATAAGCAAAAGCGGCTGGATAGAAATAATTACTGGACCCATGTACTGTGGCAAAAGTGAGGAATTGATTCGCAGGCTGCGCAGAGTAAGCATAGCCGAGCAAAAATCCCGGGTTTTTAAACCCAGCCTTGATAACAGATATACCAAAGAAAATGTAGTATCTCATAATGGAGCAAGTATGGAAGCAGTTCCCGTCGATCACCCCGAAGAGCTGCAGGAGCGTCTGCCGGAAAATATAGATGTAGTGGGAATAGATGAGATCCAGTTTTTCCCGGAAGAGATAATTGATATCTGTGAGAATTTAGCCAACAATGATGTAAGAGTTATCACAGCGGGCCTGGATCGAGATTTTCGCGGTGAGCCCTTTGGTCCGGTGCCAGAACTGATAGCCCGGGCTGAATATGTAGAAAAACTGCATGCTATCTGTGTGGAATGTGGTGAGCCCGCCAGCCGCACCCAGCGGTTGATTGATGGAGAACCTGCTAGTTATGATGACCCGGTTATCATGGTGGGAGCTGAGGAAGTTTATGAAGCAAGATGCCGCAGCTGTCATGAGGTAAGACAGTAAAGTTAAAGAGGTGTAATTGATTATGATGCAGCAGGAAGTTTTAGATAAACTGGAAAATGTAGTGGAAAAATACAATGAACTCAACCAAAAGCTCGGAGATCCGGAAGTGATGAATAACAGTCAGAAATACCAGAAGCTTCTGCAGGAACATGCTTCCCTGAAAAAGATAGTAGAAAAGTACGAAAGATATAAACAGCTCCGGGAACAAAAAGAGGAAGCAGAAGAAATTCTGGAGATGAGCGATGATGAAGATATGCAGGAGCTGGCTAATTCCGAGCTGGAAGAAGTGGAGCCGGAGCTTGAGCAGCTGGAGGAAAAACTGCCTCTGATGTTAATTCCCGATGACCCTGATGATGAGAAGGATGTCATCGTAGAAATCAGAGCGGGGGCCGGAGGAGACGAGGCAGCTCTGTTTGCTGCTGACCTCTATCGCATGTATACCCGCTATTCAGAGGACCGCAGCTGGGAAGTGGAGACCATGTCTTCCAGTGAGTCCGAGGTCGGTGGTTTCAAAGAGATAATTTTTAGTGTCGGCGGACAGAACGCCTACAAGTTTTTAAAATACGAAAGTGGGGTTCACAGGGTGCAGCGCGTGCCTTCAACCGAGTCCAGCGGCCGGATTCACACTTCTACAGCTACCGTGGCTGTTCTGCCGGAAGCAGAAGAAGTGGATGTAGAGCTCGATAAGAATAACTTGAGGATCGACTATTATCGTTCCAGCGGCCCCGGAGGCCAGAGTGTTAATACTACTGATTCAGCGGTGCGCATTACTCATGAACCCACGGGAATTGTGGTCTCCTGTCAGGATGAAAAATCCCAGCATAAAAACAAGGATAGAGCCATGAAAATTATGCGGGCCAGATTAAAAGAAGAGCTGGAACGGCAGAAACGGGAAGAAAGAGACGAGAAGCGCCGGAGCCAGGTGGGCTCAGGCCAGCGCAGCGAGAAGATTAGAACCTATAATTTCCCGCAGGGCCGGATCAGCGATCACCGGATAAATCTCACGGTTCATCAGCTGGAAAAAGTGCTGGATGGTGAGCTCGATATGCTGATCGAGCCTTTAATCGAAGAAGATTTAAAACACAAGCTGGAAAACCTCTAATTAACAGGAGTGAGCTTATGGCCAGCAACATCCGGGAAGTTTTAGCAAAGGCAGATCAATATTTACAAAAACACGAAATCGATAGCTCTCGCCTGGATGCCGAGGTTTTACTGGCCGAGCTTCTGGATACCGAGAGAATAAAGCTTTATGTTAATTATGACTATCCCCTGACTGAAGAGCAGCTTACTGCTTACAGAGAAAGAATAAAAGAAAGGGCTCAGGGCATACCGGTGAGTTACATTACCGGGCGGACAGAGTTTATGTCTCTGGAATTTGTGATAGATAGAGGAGTTTTAATTCCGCGCCCGGAAACAGAAGAGCTGGTAGAAAAAGTCCTGCAATTTTGCCGGGACAAAGACTGGCAGCAGCCTAAAATTGTTGATCTGGGAACAGGATCGGGAGCTATTATGGTCAGTTTGGCCCATTATTTGCCGGAGGCCAGGGTGATAGGAACCGATATTTCAGACCAGGCTGTGAAAACTGCCCGCAAAAATATAAAAAAACACGAGCTGACAGATAGAGCCGCTGTTCTGGCCGGCAGCTGGGCCCGGCCGCTGCTGCCGGAAAAAGCGGGTGAGGTTGATCTGGTAGTTGCCAATCCTCCTTATATAGCCGAGAAGGATATACAGGATCTGCCGCAAAATGTCCGGGCAGAACCTGACAGAGCTCTGGCCGGAGGCGAAGATGGCCTGGAGTGCTACCACGAATTATTGCCCCAGGCCGGAAAGCTTCTGCACTCCGGAGGCCTGCTGGCGCTGGAAATAGGCTGTGAGCAGGGAGAAGATTTGCTGAAAGCGATAGAGCGGGAAGGGACCTGGCAGAACTCCAGGCTGGAACAGGATGGTTGTGGTCGCGATCGTTTTATTCTGGCCGAATATCAGGGTGAGAACAAAAAAGCTCGAGGTGAAGTAAATGGAAACTAAAGTAATAGAAGTTGTCGGACGTGCATCACCTTCGGAATTACTGGCCGATGAAGGAATAAATCAAGCAGCCCGACTTCTGCAGCAGGGAGAAGTTGTAGCTTTTCCCACGGAAACAGTCTACGGACTGGGGGCAGATGCTCTCAGTGAAGCTGCCGTGAAAAAAATTTTTTCTGTTAAGGGCCGTCCCCAGGATAATCCGTTAATAGTGCATATTTATCGGCGTGAACAGCTGGATGAGCTGGTTGCAGGTCCCGTGAATTCAAAAGTGCGGGAACTGGCCGCCAGATTTTGGCCGGGACCACTAACCATGATTTTACCCAGGTCTTCCCGGGTGCCCTCTATTACCTGTGGTGGTCTCGATACCGTGGCGGTAAGGATGCCTTCTCACCCTGTGGCCCGGGCTCTTCTGACCCGTACAGGGCTGCCCATTGCTGCCCCCAGCGCCAATCTTTCCGGACTGCCTAGCCCCACCAGGGCCGACCATGTTTTGATAGATATGGAGGGCAAAATCCCCCTGGTTCTGGATGGGGGAGAATCACCAATTGGGGTGGAGTCAACAGTTCTGGACATGACTTCTTCCCCGCCCCGGTTGCTGCGCCCGGGGGGAGTATCCAGGTCTCAGCTGGAACAGGCTCTGGGAGCAGAGGCTAAAATTGAACGAAATTATGAAGCTGTCAGTGATGATTCCGGGCCGCGCTCACCCGGCATGAAGTACAGGCATTATGCACCCCGGGCTGACCTGGAGCTGCTGCTGGCCCGGGAGGCAGAAAAAATATGGCAGTACGCCTGTGATAAAGATGAGTACAGAGCTCTGCTGTTGACCGAGGATTCGCTGGCAGAATTGAGTGCTATTCCTCCCAGCAAAATACACAGTGATCCTACTGAAGGAGAGCAGGAACAGTGTAAAGTCATATCTCTGGGCCAGGCTGAAAGGCCGGAAGATATTGCTCATAATCTTTTCACATTTTTGCGTCAGCTGGATGGAGAAGGCAGAGAGCTGATCATGGTTGAAGGTATAGAACCGTCCGGGCTGGGAGAAGCAATAATGAATCGTTTAAGAAAAGCAGCCACTAATATCATCGAACTGGAGTAAAATTATGAAGACAATTCTGTTAGTCTGTGCTGGTAATACCTGCCGCAGTCCCATGGCTGTTCATCTGTTTCGTTCATATTTTTCTGATTCAGATCGGGACCAGAAGTACAGGTTTAAGTCCGCCGGGCTGACCGCCGTTTCCGGTCAGCCTCTAAACCCAAAAGCCCGAGAGGTGTTACTTGATAAAGGGCTGGAAATAAGCGATAATAAGAGTGTCCGCCTGCACTCAGAGCAGATAGAAGCTGCTGATCTGATTTTGACCATGACCCGGGCTCAGGCTGAAGAGATCATTAATCATTATCCCCGGGCGGAAAATCATGTTTTTTCTCTGGGAGAGTTTGCCCGGACTGGCCGGGATGTACCTGATCCTTTCGGCCGGAGTAAAAAGATCTACAGAAAAACACTGCAGGAACTGGAAGATATGGTTGCCCGGGCGGCGGAAAGACTGCCGGAGTTTTTTTTCGAACCGGTTAGCAGAAAAACTGAAGGTGGTGAAACTATGAAAATTGCTTTAGGTTCTGATCATGCAGGTTATTGTTTGAAGGAAACTATTAAAGACTGGCTGCAGGAAAATGAACATGAAGTAGTCGATCAGGGAACCGATGGTTCCGAATCGGTGGACTATCCTGATTATGCAGAGTCGGTGGCCAGATCGGTGGCAGCAGAAGAAGCTGATCTGGGAATTTTAATCTGTGGCACAGGTCTGGGAATGAGCATGGCAGCAAACAAAGTTGCCGGCATCAGGGCTGCCCGCTGTCAGGATACATATTCAGCCCGGATGGCCAGGAATCATAATAACGCCAATGTTCTCACTCTCGGTGCAAGAGTTGTGGGGGAAGGGCTGGCACTGGCAGTAGTAGAGTCTTTTATTACTGCTGACTTCTTCGGAGGCCGACATGAGAGACGGGTCAATAAAATAGAAAAAACATAAAGGAGAGGAAATTTATCATGGGAGAAGTTTTCATTTTTGACCACCCCTTAATGAAGCATAAGCTCACACTTTTGCGAGAAAAAGATACGGGGGCCAAAGAATTTCGTGAACTGGCCAATGAAATATCTATGCTGATGGCCTACGAGGTTACCCGGGATATGCCCCTGGAAGATGTTGAGATTGAAACTCCGCTGACAACCACCGAGTCACCGGTTATAACCGGCAAAAAAATGGGGGTTGTACCGATTTTACGAGCAGGTCTGGGAATGCTGGATGGTATACTGCAGCTTTTGCCCACTGCTAGAGTCGGGCATGTAGGGCTATACAGAGACCCGGACACGCTGGAAGCTGTGGAATACTACTGCAAATTACCCCCCGACAATGAGGAGCGAGATCTTCTGGTGATTGATCCCATGCTGGCTACAGGGGGAACAGCTTCAGCTGCTCTAGAGCTGATCAAGGAAAAGGGTGTGCGCAATCTCAAATTTATGTGTCTGGTAGCCGCTCCCGAAGGAATTGAAAAGGTCAGTAATGAACACGAAGATGTCGACATTTTTACTGCTGCTGTTGATGATCATCTCAATGATCATGCCTATATTGTCCCCGGACTGGGTGATGCCGGTGATCGTCTCTATGGTACAAAATAATAATTGTCCGGGTTTGAGGGCTTGAGCTGAAGTTAAATATCGCGCTTAAGGCGCATAAAGAAGGGTTAGGGATGGATTATTTCATAATTTTAACCACTGCTTTATTAATAACATATTTTCTTACTCCCCTGGTTAGAAAGATATGTCATCGGCTGGGGGCAGTCGATGAGCCTTCCCGCCGCCGGATAAATCTGCGTGAAATTCCCAATTTAGGCGGTATGGCAATTTACGGGGGATTTCTGGGGGCGCTTTTGCTGGCTGCCCGGTTAAATTCAGAAAGCCTGGGCATAATTATCGGGGCAACTTTTATCCTGCTTCTGGGCCTGATTGATGATATTTTCGAACTTTCCCCCCGGCTTAAATTATTGGGGCAGATCCTGGCGGCTTCAGTTTTGATTTTATCGGGAGTTTCCATCCAGTTTATTTCCAACCCCTTTGCTGCCGGGATGATACATCTGGGTTACTGGCATGTGCCCGTAACCATAATCTGGGTTGTCGGTATCATAAACACTTTGAATTTAATTGATGGGCTGGATGGCCTGGCCGCCGGCATTACATTTATAGCCTCCTTGACTTTGTTTTTCGTCAGTCTGCAGGAAGGTCAGATAATATCGGCCTATATGACCCTGGCTCTGGCCGGCAGTACACTGGCTTTTCTTCGCTTTAATTTTTACCCTGCCGATATATTTCTCGGTGATGGAGGGGCCATGCTGGTTGGTTATCTGCTGGCGGCAATTTCCATCATCGGTGCCTTAAAAAGTGCTGCTGCCGTTACCGTTTTTGTGCCCATGCTGGCTCTGGGTATTCCCATCTTTGATACTGCCTTTGCAATATTCAGACGCATGTATAACTCCCGGCCCATCTCCGGAGCAGACCACGGGCATCTGCATCATAGGCTGCTGGCTCTGGGCTGGAGCCAGAAAAAAGTGGCACTAATTGTTTATCTGATCAGCGCTCTGCTGGGGGGGCTGGCAGTTCTGGTCAACAGTCTTAATTTCCAGAATGGCCTTATAGTCATGCTGCTGGTGGCCAGCCTGCTGGTATACGGTTTCTGGCGGCTTGGTGTTTTTTCCGTGGAACTGCCCCAGGAGGGCAGCAAACTCTCGCGGCAGAATCCTCAGCAGGAGCTAAAACAAAAAAAGTAAAAAAGCCCGGTTAATTTTATTGTGAAAGCAGGAATTTAACCAATTATCCAGAAGAGGAAATATAGCGGGTAATCGTGATTGTCAATAAGGCCCGGGAGTTAAAATATGGAAAAAGAAGACTGGTCCAATATTTTAAAAGCTGCTGGTCTGCTTACATACCTGGGGATTATCATGGTTGTGTCTATAGGCATTGGTTTTTTCCTGGGCTCGACTGCTGATAATTATCTGCAGTCAGATCCCTGGCTGACCATCCTGGGTTTACTTGTGGGAGTAGCTGCAGGCTTTTACGGAGTTTATCAGACTATTAAAGGGATGATGGGTGATGAATGACAATATTTTTAGCAGACCACCAGAAGAAGTTGTCAGTATTATAACCCGGAGAACACTACTGCCCGGAATCTTTTTTCTGGCAGCAGCTATTTATTCCGGCAGCAGTGAAGCTGCCCTGGGCCTGGTTTTCGGTCTCAGTGTAAGTCTGCTGCTATTTCGGTTGAAACTCGTGCATAGCCGTAAAGCTTTGCAGATGGAAAAAGAGCGGGCCAAAAAATTCATCCGAAATCGCATGTTTGTTAATTATTTAATATTTTTCGCGGTGCTGGCTGTAGCTCAATGGCAGCCAGGTCTGGATTTGCTGGCGGCTGCTTTAGGACTTGTATTATTAAAATTTACCATAATATTCTCAGCGGTAGGCGAGATGCTCAGATCATTTCTGGGCAAAAAGCAGGAAGAATATTCTATTACCAGTTTAACTCAGCTGAGACATTCTGAGCTCAAAGAGGACTATGACATCGATTTAGATTAATTTTTTGGGCTTGAAAGGGGGTTTAGGTATGGATCCAGGACCACAGGTTGTCACCTATTTATTTGGACATGAAGCACTTCCCATTACCCATACTCTGATCTGGAGCTGGGTTGTGTGTGTAGTAATAATCATTGGGGCCAGACTGGCCACCAAAAAGATGGATATGGTACCAACAGGTCTGCAAAATTTTGGTGAGGCCATAGTCGAACTCATAGTAGATCAGATCGAGCCTATGATGCCCGGTCAGGGCAGAAGAATGCTGCCCCTGATTGGAACCATATTTATTTACATCGGGCTTTCCAATCTGGTGGGATTCATTCCCGCAGTGGACAATCCCACAGCTGATCTCAATACAACCCTTTCTCTGGGTCTGTTAGTATTTGTGGTCAGCCACTATGAAGGCATGAAGGTTAAAGGGGTCTGGGGTTATATTAAAGGTTTTGCTCAGCCGGTAATAATTTTGCTCCCCCTGAATTTTGTGTCAGAGCTGGCCAAACCCATTTCCCACTCTTTTCGTCTATTCGGTAATATGGTGGGGGGCGGAATCATCATTATGCTCATTTATCAGGCTGCACCCTGGGTAATGCCGGTGCCTTTACATGCCTGGTTTGATCTATTTGTAGGAGCTGTTCAGGCTTTAATTTTTGGCATGGTTGCTATAGCATATATCGCTGTAGCCAGAGATTGATCTTTTTGACTATAACTACTTTAGGCAAATATTAAAAGGAGGTAGAAGTTAAAATGGTTGAATTAGCACCCGAATTTATGGAAACTATAGTCACAGCTGCCGCTCTGCTGGGAGCCGGCTTTGCCATGATAGCCGGTATTGGACCCGGTATTGGTCAGGGTTATGCAGCAGGTAAGGCAGTAGAAGCTGTAGGGCGTCAGCCCGAAGCCAGGGGAAATATTATAACGACCATGCTTCTCGGTCAGGCTGTAGCAGAATCTACAGGTATATACTCCCTGGTTATTGCTATAGTGCTAATCTTTACTATAGCTATTTAATCATACTTAAAGACTTTTCTGCCGGCCGGGCGCAAAGTTCCGGCCGGAATGATGTTTTCTTTTAATCGCCCTAAATGAAACATAGAACTTTTATATATAGTTTATGCTCGAGCTGAAGCACCACCGGTGATCTGAGAACTGCATCAGATTTCCGTCCTATTTCCGCATTAAAATAAAGCTAAAGCTAACAGTTTTTACAGTTTACAGGAGGTGAGCGGCATTTGGTTGAGTTAAACACTACTTTTATCTGGCAGCTGGTCAACTTTTTCGTGCTGTTATTTCTGCTCAAAAAGTTTCTCTATGGCCCTGTGACAGAAATGCTGGATAAAAGGTCGAATAAAATTGAAAGTGATTTAAAAGAAGCGCGCAAACAAAAGGAGAAGGCCAAAGAGTTAAAACAGCAGCGCCAGCAGGAACTGAAAGAGGCGCGTCAAAAAGCGCAAAAGATTATAAATGAAGCTGAAGATCGGGGAGAAGAAAGGGCTCAGGAAATAATCACCGAAGCCGAAGAGGAAGCCGAGCGAATCAAGGAAAGGCGCATGGCTGAAATTGAACAGGCCCGTCAGGAGGCTGCCGATGAGCTGCGCCGTCAGGTATCCAGCATATCCCTGCAGGTGGCTGGTAAGTTTCTGCAGGAAAAACTGGATGAAAAACAGCACGAAGACCTGATAACCGATTATCTGGAAGAGCTGGAAGAAATACAGCTCGGTGAGCTGAGATGATAGAGAATGAAGTGGCCAGAAAATATGGTCAGGCTATATTCGAACTGGCAGCCGAAAAGGACATGCTGGAAGAAGTAGCAGAAGATTTGAAGTCTCTGCGGGAAACTATAAACGAGGTCAGAGATTTTAAAAATCTGCTTTATCATCCCCGCATTGAGGACCAGAAAAAAAAGGATGTGTTTCTGCAGCTGACAGCGGATGAGATTTCCGACCTCACCCAGGATTTCTGCCAGCTGCTGATAGATAAAAGAAGAATTAGATTTTTATATCATATTGTGCGTGATTTTGAAAAGAGATTGAATGAAGCTGAAAAAATCCTGGAAGTTGAGGTCATTTCGGCTATTGATTTACCTGAGGACCTGCAGGAAAGAATCAAAACCAGACTGGAAGAAGTTACAGAATATAGAGTGGAGCTGGAAAATTCGGTAGATGAAGACCTGATAGGTGGTTTTCAGATAAAAGTCGGAGATAAAATAATCGATGGCAGTATCAAAGGTGAGCTCGATAAATTACAGAAAAAACTGGAACAAATTCCTGTCAGTAAATTAGGGGTGGAATGATTATGAATATAAGACCGGAAGAAATTAGTTCCGTGATCAAAAAAGAGATAGAAAATTATGGTTCCGAGCTGGAAACAGTAGGTGTGGGGACCGTCCTGGATGTAGGGGATGGAATTGCCCACGTTTATGGTCTGGAAGATTGTATGTCCATGGAACTGGTGGAATTTCCCAACGAAATTTATGGTATGGCTTTAAATTTAGAGGAAGACAACGTCGGGGTAGTTATCCTGGGCAGCGAAACCGAGATAGATGAAGGAGATGAAGTTAGAAGGACCGGCCGGGTGATCGAGGTGCCGGTAGGGGAAGAGCTGCTGGGAAGAGTCGTCAACCCTCTGGGAGAGCCGCTGGATGGTCAGGGTCAGATCGAAACCGATGAGACCCGACCGGCCGAGTTTAAAGCTCCTGGAGTTGTAACCAGGGAACCGGTTAAACAGCCACTGCAGACCGGCCTCAAAGCCATTGACTCCATGATTCCCATCGGCCGCGGCCAGCGTGAGCTGATAATTGGTGACCGTCAGACCGGTAAGACAGCGATAGCTGTTGATACCATAATCAATCAGCGGGATAATGATGTAATATGTGTATATGTGGCCATCGGCCAGAAGGCCTCGGATGTGGCTCAACTTAGAGAGAGGCTGGCAGAAGAAGGAGCTCTCGATTATACCATAATAGTAGCTGCTACTGCCAGCGAGTCTGCTCCTCTCAAATATATGGCTCCCTATGCCGGCTGTGCTATGGGAGAATATTTCATGTATGATCAGGGCGGTGACGTGCTGGTAGCCTACGATGACCTGTCCAAACATGCCGATTCCTATCGGGCCATGTCCCTGCTGCTGCGCCGACCGCCAGGACGTGAAGCTTATCCCGGTGATGTGTTTTATCTGCACTCCCGCCTGCTGGAAAGAGCGGCCAAACTGAATCCGGAGTATGGTGGTGGCTCTCTTACAGCTCTGCCCATAGTGGAAACCCAGGCTGGAGATGTTTCAGCTTATATTCCCACCAACGTTATCTCCATAACTGATGGACAGATCTACCTGGAAAGTGAGCTGTTTTTCTCCGGGGTACGTCCGGCTATCAATGTCGGTACTTCGGTATCAAGGGTAGGTGGCGATGCTCAGATAAAAGCCATGAAAGATGTTGCCGGTACCCTGAGGCTCGACCTGTCTCAGTACCGCGAGCTGGAAGCTTTTGCCCAGTTCGGCTCTGACCTGGATGAAGCCACCCAGCAGCGGCTGGCCCGGGGTGAGCGCATCGTAGAAGTATTAACTCAGGATGAAAATGATCCCATGCCCGTGGAAGAGCAGATAGTAATTCTCTATGCTGTAGTTGAAGGGCATCTTGATGATATACCTGTGGATAATCTGGACCGGTTTGAAACCGAGTATCTCTCCTATCTGCGTTCCAGTCACAATGACCTGCTGGAGGAAATTGTGGAAGTAGGGGAGATGACCGATGAGATCGAGGAAAGATTGATCGAGGTTATTGAAGAATTTAAAGAGAGCTTCTCTATCGAAGAAAAGAGTTTTGTAGATACAGAGGAAGATGAGGAAGAAACTGCAGAGGTCTAAAAAAATCAGGAGGCTCAAGGCCTGCTGGAGCAGTTATGATGCCGCAGGAGTTTATCTGTGGTAAGGAGGTGGTTTTTATATGGAAACGATGCGCGACATTGAAAGGCGCATAGATACCGTAGAAAACACAAAAAAGATCACCCGGGCCATGAAAATGGTAGCCTCAGCCAAACTGCGTCGAGCTCAGGAGAAAGCAGAACAGGCGCGGCCCTTTTTCAACCGTACCCGGGAGATTTTGATAGATATAGTTCATTATACCGAAGAGACAGCTGAACATCCCCTGCTGGGCAGCACCGAGGGAGATAAAGAACTCTACGTGCTGGTAACTTCCGATCGGGGGCTATGCGGTGGTTATAATACCAAGGTTTTGCGAAAACTCACAGCTGCCGCTACTCCCGCCCAAAATCCAGCCGTAGTTCTGGGTCGCAGTGGATACCGAAAACTGAAAAAAGAGGGTTATGATATTCTGGCCGATTATGTAAACCTGGATGACTATCCCAGCTTTTACTTTGCCCGGCGGGTGACTCAGCGAATTATAGATCTCTACCTGGGTGAAGATATCAGCCAGGTGAACTTCATATATACTCATTTCGATTCGGCTCTAAGTCAGACGGTAAAAGAGATCCCTCTGCTGCCGGTGGTCCCTCCGGAAGAAGGTAGTGAAGATTATCAGGAAGATTTAGGAGTTATGGCCGGAGAAGCTGAGCAGAGCGGCCCGGGAGCAGATACCGATTCCACCAGGTCTTCGGAAGCCGATTATTTATATGAACCATCTATTCCGGAAGTGCTGGATACCATCTTACCTCAATATATTAATAACATACTTTACGCTGCTATTCTGGAATCAAAAGCCAGCGAGTTCGGCTCCCGCATGACCGCTATGGATAATGCTACCGAAAATGCAGAGGAAATGATCGAAGATTTGACCTTAACCTACAATAGAAAAAGACAGGAACAGATAACCAAAGAAATTAGTGAAATTGTAAGTGGAGCGGAAGCACTCAAATAGCTTTCCGCCAGGATAAAATTATGAGTTTACCTCAGTGACAGGGTAAAACAAGTTTATAAAGGAGGAATTGACGTGAGTGAAAAGCAAAAAACCGGGCAGGTAGTTCAGGTTATAGGTCCGGTAGTCGATGCCGAATTTCCCCCGGGCGAGCTGCCTGATATATATAACGCTGTGGTCATAGAAGACGATGAGAAAGATGTAGAGCTGACCTGTGAAGTTATGCAGCAGCTGGGGGATAACAGGGTTAGAACTGTAGCCATGGATAATACTCATGGTCTGGTACGGGGAATGAAGGTGGTAGATCAGGGCCAGCCTATCTCCGTACCTGTAGGCGAAGAAGTTCTGGGCAGAATTTTCAATGTGCTGGGCGATACAATTGATGATGCCGGTCCGGTGGAAGCAGAGCAGGAAAAATCCATTCACCGGGAACCTCCGACCTACGAAGAGCAATCAACCAGCACCGAGATCTTTGAGACCGGGATCAAAGTTATTGATCTGCTGGCCCCCTATGCTGAAGGTGGTAAAGTTGGACTCTTCGGAGGTGCCGGTGTAGGAAAAACAGTTCTGATACAGGAATTGATCAATAATATTGCCATTGAGCACGGTGGACTCTCCGTATTTTCCGGAGTAGGAGAAAGAACCAGAGAGGGTAATGACCTGTGGCTGGAGTTTCAGGAAGCCGATATCCTGGATAAAGTAGCCCTGGTATTCGGGCAGATGAATGAGCCCCCCGGGGCCAGGATGAGAGTCGGTCTTTCCGGCCTGACCATGGCCGAGCATTTCCGCGATGAATTTGGTCAGGATGTGCTGCTATTTATCGATAACATCTTTAGATTTATACAGGCCGGTCAGGAAGTTTCGGCTCTGCTGGGGCGGATGCCGTCCGAGGTTGGTTATCAGCCGACTCTGGCTCAGGATGTTGGTGCCCTGCAGGAGAGAATAACTTCCACAGAAAGAGGATCGATCACTTCTGTCCAGGCCATATATGTGCCGGCTGATGACCTGACAGACCCGGCTCCGGCCTCGGTCTTTGCTCACCTGGACTCAACCACTGTTCTCTCCCGGCAGCGGGCTGAACAGGGTCTTTATCCGGCGGTGGATCCTCTGGACTCCACTTCATCCATTCTGGATCCCCGCATAGTAGGCCAGGACCATTATGATACAGCCCGGGAAGTACAGGAAATTTTGCAGCGCTATGAAGATCTGCAGGACATCATCGCTATCCTCGGTATGGAAGAGCTGTCGGAAGAGGATAGAGTTGTAGTTAACCGGGCTCGCCGTATCGAGCGCTTCCTGTCACAGCCTTTCTTCGTGGCCGAACAGTTTACCAATGTTCCCGGGGAATATGTCCCCATAGAGGAGACCATCCGGGGCTGCCGCGAAATTATCGATGGCAAGCATGATGACCTGCCTGAGGAAGCATTTTACATGGTCGGTACTATAGAAGATGTGCAGGAGAAAGCCAAAGAAGTCGGAAGTCGGTGATAGCTGATGCCAGAAAAAATACAGCTGGAGATCGTTACTCCAGAAAGAATTGTATTTAAAGACAGGGTAAGAATGGTAGTGGCCCGGGCTATAGATGGAGATATCGGTATCATGGCCGGCCACACTCCTCTGGTAACCGCCCTGGAAAATAGTGTCATGAATATAGACACCGGGGAAGAGGAGATCCCTGTACCTATCAGCGATGGTTTTATGGAAGTCAAACCCGATAAAGTTAGCGTCATCGTCAGGACCGCGGAACTTCCCTCCGAGATTGATGTAGAAAGAGCCCGCCAGGCCAAGGAAAGAGCCCAGCGGCGGCTCCGAGAAGAACGCTCCCGAATTGATGAAGCCCGGGCGGAAGCTGCTCTGGAAAGAGCAAAAGCCCGTCTGCGAGCGGCAGAAGATGGCAGAAAGGGGATCAGTTACACCGAGGAAGCTTAACTCAAGCAGGCATTGGGTTAAATGACAGCAATCTATTTTTGAATTAAATAACAGCAGAGGCAGCAGAAATCTTTCTCCTGAAACAGGGGAGAGATGCAACTGCTGCCTTTTTTAATTTGTTCCCGCCTGTTGCGACTTTTACTTCAGCTCTCAGTGATTTTACTTACTATTTTACTCTCCATCATTTTACTCAATGGTTGCACTGCCCAAAGTCGATATTATCAAATTTTGAAATTAGGATCATCTCCATATCAGTTGGTGAATATAGTTTTAATCATTTTCATAATGCATATAATTGAAAGCTATAAGGCTCTGTTCACCAGGAAATTTTTCCTGGGTTTAGGTTTAGTTTTCGGCCAAAAAATAGTGCTTCCTTCGCGAAAGCTCTTCCCTGAATTTGAAAAATTTCCAGTATCACTTCGCTTTATAGCTTCCAATACTCTATAAGCCCCGGCAATTAAATATATAAGTAGTCCTGGTAATCCAGCATATATGGCAATTTCACCAACGGTTCTGGAGAAGAACCTGAAATTATAATCCCCGACATATCGTGCATCCTATCAATCTAATCATTGGGAAAATAACTTTTCGCAGGGCAATTATCAATAAATTTTCAATAAAATTTAAATAATCCCTGTGATTTCCGCTGGAATAGGGCTGCAGGCTGAAGATAGGTGGCCAGAAGATAGTTTTTTAGTCGCAGTTGCCGGTTTGGGGTGAAAATTTCCCTGTATATGTGATATAATAGAAGCGATTGAATTAGAGACAAAATTACCGGAATCAGCCCGGCAAATTTATGGGTCTGAAATAGTGGTCAGGATCGGCAAATTTAAAGGATTCTGCTGATAAATCTCGAATATTAATTAAATAAGGCTCAACAGGTGTTGTATTGAATGTTTTGTTATAAGCTGTAAATTGAAGCGCTCGAAATTGAAAATAGTTATTTGCAAAAATAAAAGCAGGAAAGGAGAATTTCAGGTGAGCAAATTTTACATACAGCAGAGTGTTCCCCTTACAGGTGAGGTGCAGGTGAGTGGAGCCAAAAATGCTGCTTTACCGATTATAGCAGCGACTTTGCTGCCGGATTCCCCCTGTAAGCTTCACGATATACCGGACTTGCGGGATGTGAGAAATCTAGCGCGAATCATCGAAAAGATGGGAGCCAGGGTGGAATACGGAGATAATAATTTATTGGTAGATCCCCGCGAGGTAGATGAGTTTCAGGCTGATCCCGAGCTGGCCAGTGAGCTGAGAGCTTCCTATTATATTTTGGGTGTTATGCTGGGAAAGATCGGCCGGGCTAAAACCAGTCTGCCGGGCGGCTGCAAGATTGGCAATCGTCCTATCGATCTTCACCTCAAGGGTTTTCGGGCCCTGGGGGCCGAGGTGAGCATAGAAGATGGTTTTGTCGAGGTTAAGGCCGATAAGCTTACCGGCAGTGATATTTACCTGGATTATCCCAGTGTCGGTGCTACCATTAATATCATGATGGCTGCTTCCCGGGCGGAAGGCGAAACAGTGATCGAAAACGCTGCCCGGGAGCCGGAGATAGTTGATCTGGCCAACTTTCTTACTGTTATGGGAGCGGAAATCAAAGGCGTCGGTACAGACATAATTAAGATTCAGGGTGTAGATGAGATGAAGGGGGTAGAGCATGAAATTATCCCCGATCGGATAGAGGCCGGCACCTATATCATAGCCGGAGCTCTGGCTGGAGAAGATGTGGTTGTCAATAATGTCCTGGACGAGCATTTAAAACCACTGCTGGCCAAGCTTAAGGAGATGGGGGTAAAAATGGAAAAGGACATTTCCGGGGTGAGGCTTTCCCGCCCGGAAAAATTAAAATCAGTCGACGTCAAAACTTTCCCCTATCCCGGGTTTCCTACTGATCTGCAGGCCCAGATGATGGTTTTACTAACTCAGGCTGAAAGCAGCAGTGTGGTGACTGAAACTGTCTGGGAAGATAGATTTTCGCATGTAGAAGAATTAAATCGCATGGGGGCCAGAATTAAAGTTGATGATAATTCCGCTTTAATCACCCCCTCACAGCTGACCGGTAAAGAAGTTACTGCCCCCGATTTACGGGCAGGAGCTGCCCTAATACTGGCCGGTCTGGTGGCAAAGGGTGAAACTATTATCAAAGATACTCACCATATTCGCAGAGGTTATGAAAATGTGGTTGCCAAATTTAATAATCTGGGAGCCAGCATGGATAAGTTTACCGACCAGAAAAATCAGGTGAGCACCGCTTAAACCGCTTAAAATGAAATGCAATTAACGAGGAGGCCATCGGCAAAGAATGTTTAATTTAAATTTATCGCCCAAAATAGGTATAGATCTGGGAACTGCCAATGTACTTGTTTATAAAAAGGGTGAGGGTATTGTTCTACAGGAACCATCAGTTGTAGCTATTGATGAAAATAAAGATAAACCTCTGGCAGTGGGGGAGGAAGCCCGGCGCATGCTGGGGCGCACTCCCGGCAATATTGTTTCCACCCGGCCGCTGAAGGATGGTGTGATCGCAGATTTTGAAATAACGGAAATTATGCTCAAGCGCTTTATCTCCAAAGTGACCAAGCGCCGACCCTTTTTCAAGCCGGAAATCATGGTCTGTATCCCGGTCGGTATTACCGAAGTCGAGCGCCGGGCGGTCGAAGAAGCCACCAGTCAGGTGGGAGCCAGCAAGACTTATCTGATCGAAGAGGCTCTGGCCGCCGCCATTGGTGCCGGACTGCCCGTGGCTGAACCCAGCGGCAGTATGATTATCGATATAGGAGGCGGCACGGCTGAAATTGCCGTAATTTCACTGGGGGGTATAGTTGTCAGCGAGTCCCTGCGGGTAGGCGGAGATAAACTGGATGAAGATATTGTCCGTTTTGTCCGGGAGAACTATAATATGGTTATTGGCAGTTCCTCAGCTGAAGAGATAAAATTTGAGATCGGAACAGCGATGATTAACGAAGAAGAAGAGGAATTTGAAATCAGAGGTCGGGATTTGATGTCCGGTCTGCCCCGCAATCAGGTTATTAAATCCAGCGAAATTAAAGAGGCCATGTCTGAAACCATAGAGACCATCGTGGAGGCTGTACGCAGTGTGCTGGAGCAGACTCCGCCAGAACTTTCCTCAGATATTATGGACAGAGGTGTGCTGATGACCGGGGGCGGTTCCCTGCTGGACAATATGGATAAACTTCTCTCACAGGAAACAGGAGTTCCGGTGTGTAAAGCCGAAGATCCCATGACCTGTGTAGCCCGGGGGACCGGAAAAGCTCTGGAAGAAATGGAGGATTTACAGGACATCATCTTTGAAGAGCAGAAAAAATCCTATAATTAAAATACCTATATAAAAAACCTATAAATAAAGATAGATCTTAAATAGACCTGCAGGTTAAAATTAATATTTTAATGCTTCATATATCTTTCGCATCCTTTAATCAAACAAACTCACCGGAAATAAAGCAGTAATTATCCGGGAAATGAGGTAGTAATTATGGTCTCTATAAAATCGAAAACTGCCATAATTCTGGCAATTTTTCTGTCCGCTGCTGTTATAGCCGGTATGCCCGCGTCCGTTAATGCCGGGGAAGATATCATGGAATTATCCCGGCTCGAGCCCGGAATGGAAGGCAGGGGCAGGACAGTATTTTCAGGTATGGAAGTAGAGGAATTCGACTTTGAAGTTATAGATATTCTGCGTGATTATGAACCCGGCCAGGATTTTATCCTGGTTTATCTTTCCGGGGAGAGAATAGAAGAAGCCGGGGGTGTTGCGGCCGGGATGAGCGGCAGCCCGCTATTTATAGAGGACAGGATGGTGGGAGCAATTTCCTACGGCTGGCAGGATTCCGATAATCGCTATGCCCTGGCCACACCCATCGAGCCCATGCTGTCGGTGCTGGAATCCGGTGATTTTGCCCGGGAGGACAGCGTGGATGAACTGCCGGAGCTGGCGATGCCTCTGATGGTCGGGGGGATTTCCGGCCGGCGGCAGGAGATGATGAAAGAAAGTTTGCAGGATTATTTCCACAAAGATTTTGAGGTGGTGCCCGGGGCTGAAGAACCGAGACTGGAGCCCGAGGAATATCCCGAGCTGGAACCGGGCAGCTCTATCTCCGTCCAGCTGGCCCGGGGTGATGTAAATGTTGCCAGCATCGGCACCCTGACCTATAAAAGCGGCAGTGATATTCTGGCTATGGGCCATCCTTTCACCCACCAGGGAGAAGTTAGCTTTCTGCTGGGACAGGCTCATATCAGCTCAATAATTCCCGGAGATATGCCCTTTAAACTCGGCTCTCCCCTGCCGCAGCCCATCGGCACCGTATTTCAGGATAGAAGCGCCGGGCTGGGCGGAGGTCTGGATCAATTTCCCGGAGTTGTGCCCCTCAATGTAAAGGTGGAGGATGAAGACCGCGGGGAAGTTACCAGCATGGATGTGCAGATTGTCAATGACGAAGAATTATTGACCACACTGCCGGCAACAATTTCACTGCAGGCGCTGGATTCCGGCCTGGATAGAATTGGTCCGGGCACGGCGGAAACCAAAATCAGCGTTATGGCCAACGAGCTGGAGGAAGTATATTTAAGCCGGGAAAACATGTATTACAGCCAGTCCGATATAGCCGCCCGCAGTTTATCTGACCTTCAGCAGTTAATGCAGATAATCAATCAGAATCCCTTTAAAGATGCCGGTCTGTTTGATATAGAATTTGAAGTCAATGTCACCGAGGAAGATAACGTAGCTCTGATCCAGGAAGCGGAAATTAACGAAGATGATCAGGAAATTAATCCCGGCGATGAACTGGATATCAGTGTTATGCTGCGTCCCTACCGCCAGGAAAAGATGGAGATGCAGTATTCACTGGAGCTGCCGGAAGATATCAACCCGGGACCGGCCAGTTTATCGATAACCGGGGGGCCGGAACAGCGGTACCAGGTGGAGACAGCAGAAGAGTTAGAAGACTCCCTTTCTGATTCTGTAGAAGGCTATACCGAGCTGGAACCCATGCTGGCAGATTTCCTGGAACTGCCCCGCAACAATGATCTGGTGCTGGAAGTTTACCCAGGTTATCCGGGAATAAGGCACTGGGAAGAGGAAGAACCCGATGAAGCAGAAGAAGTTGAGGATCCCGAAACCGAAGAGAGACCTGAGCCGGAAGAGCCGGAAGAAGATGTTGAGGAAGAGCCAGAAGAAATGCCACCGGAAGAAGCAGAAGAGCGCATCAGAGAGGTGGAGGAAACTGATTATGTCCTGGAAGGAAGTCTCTATATAGATTTTACTGTAACTGAGTCTGATCATCAGGCAGAAGAGGAGGACGACCAGAACGGTGTTGATAGATAAACCCGGGGACCTCCTCTGTATGGAATAACAGGAAATTACAGGTGGGAGGCCCGGAATCATGAGCTGGAAAAAAATAATAATTATGCTGCTGCTGCTGGCTGCAGCACTGGGCATCCCCTATCATCTCTATATTGATGGGCAGATAGATACCTGGCAGCAGCAGTTTATAGATGAACTGGAACAAAACCTGGGTGTAGAAGTGGAATATGAACAGTTAAGTCTGCTGCCGTTAAACCGGATAAGCATTGGGGACCTGTATGTTTCTGGCGAGGATTTTTCTCTGGAAATATCCCGGCTCAACCTGTATTATGACCTCAATCGGTTTTTGGCCAACCTCTACCGGGAAAGACTGGAAATAGAGCTTCTGCCTGCTGTAATGGACAGCCTGGAAGTTGTGGAATTGGAAGAATTAGCAGCTGAGGTTAATAGGTCGGAAGCAGAGCATCTGCAGTTAAGCGAACTCGAGGAGCTCGGGCAATTTGAGGAAGAGGTGGAAATTCACCCCTCTATCCTCTGGGATTATCTGCCGGCCCTTCCCCGCAATGCCCAGATTGTGATTGAAGATGGCGGTGTCTCCTATTCCGAGTCCCGGGGTGGTGTGGAAGTTTCCGATCTCAGAGTGGAAGCGGCCAGCCCGGAGCGGGACAGGCTGGACCTGGCAGCCTCCGGTAATGTCGAGATAACAGGACTGACGGTGCAGAATTATGAATTATCACCACTCTCCTTTGAGGATATTTTAGTTGATTCCCGCCTGCAGCAGGAGGACTGGAGTCTTGATGCTCAGCTCAGGCTGGAATCACCAGAGACCGCTCTTAATTCAGTTTTAGAGCAGCTGGAGCCGGAGGTCGGCAGTGTAGCCCTCAGCGGGCTCAGCTCCCAGCCAATCTCTGCCAGTCTTACCGGCAGTGGCAGTGAGCTGCAGCAGCTGCAGGTTGATAGCGGCGGATCGCTCTCCGGACTTAGTTTTCAGGCTGATGAATTTAGTCCGGATGAGCTCTGGCCGGAAGCTGCCGATGAATTACAGCAGGATGAAGTTGAGATTACCGATATCAACTGGGAGCTCAGTTATGACTTTTCTTCCGCAAAAATATATCTTCCTGAACTGAACTTTTCTTTATTTCAGGGTAATTTTTCCGGCAGCGGTTATATTTCCCCCACAGACCCGCTGGCAGACTTTTTGCTGGATTTAACCGGGGAGAATATAGAACTGGAAGAAATTTTTACAGCAGCCGGTGGAGATCTGCTGCTGCAGGAACGGGAGGAAATTTCCTATCAGCCGGGTACCGGCAGTCTGGATTTTCAGGCCGTCGGAAGTGAAGAGGGTCCCCGGGCTAATCTGCAGGCTTCTGTCGACGATTCTGCTCTGAATGGCCTGGATTTTAGCACCGAATTGTTGGCGTCCTGGCAGGGGGACATTATTAAATTAGAGCAGGCCGAATTTGATTTTGGTCCGCTGCCGTCAGCATATCAGGAATCCTCCCCGGAAACAGAAGCAGCAGCCGAAAATGAGCGGCAGAAATTAAATTTAACCGGAACTTTAACACCTGATACACTCGCTTATGATTTTAATCTTCAGGTCCAAAATTTGTCTGCAGACATGTTTTCTGACAGGCTGCTGACCGAGGAGCTGCTGGCTTCCCTGGGTTTTGCTGCCGGCCAGGAGTACTGGCCCCGGGCCGGCATTTTCAATTCAACTCTGGAAGGCACAGGCCAGGGGGCTGATCTGGCAGAAGTTCAGGCCTGGGGAGATATCACGGTGGAACAGGTGCAGGTAAAAGACTTTCCCCGACTCTCTTTACAGACTGATTTCTGGTTAAGCGATGGTAAACTGGATATAAATCTTCTGCACCTGCAGACACCGCCCGGCAGCCTGGAATTAACCGGCTCGATCGATATATTGCGGGAGGATTTAGATCTGTGGTTAGAAACCGATGAAATTGATCTGCAGGAAGCAGTTCAACTGGTTCCGGAAGAAGCCTTAGAGGAAGACCTGGCAGGGGAGATCAGAGGAGAAACTTCTCTGAGTGGAAGGATTTCCGGCAGTTTTGCCGCGCCCGATCTTTCGACGGTTATCCACCTGCCCCGGGCGGAAATTTTTGGAGTAGAAGTAGAAGAAGGGCGGGGTGAATTGAGCTATAATCCGGCCCGGGAAAAATTTGTTCTGGAAGACCTGGATTTTATGAGCAGGCAGGCCCGAGTTATCAGTCAGGGCAGCCTGGATATTGCTTCCGAACTGCCATCACCCGAGCTGGAATTCACTCTGGATATAGACAATTTAAGCTATGAGTATATAAATGATATCTTCGATCTGGCCCTCCCGCTCACAGGCGATGTAGGCGGAACTGTCGATATATTCGGGCCTGTAGATGATATCCGGGTAGAATCCCGGGCCCAATCACACAGCACTGTATTTGCGCCCGAATTTATGCCTGAATATGAGCTGGAGTTCCAAAATTCCCGGGCCAGCTTTTTCTGGCAGGAAGGTGAGCCCTTTCAGGTCCGGGAACTTTACATGGAGAGAGAACAGGCGGCTTTTAGCCTGGACGCTGATTTTGGTCCCGAGCAATTCTGGGCCGATTATAATCTGCAGAACTATCAGCTTGTACATGCTGCCAGTGAATTTCCCGGGCTCGATTATGATATTGCGGGTAGCGCTGCAGTTATCGGGGAGGCTTCGGGCAGCTATGAAAATCCCTCCGCCCGGGCAGAGCTGATGGTCGATGATATAGTCTATCAGCAGCAGCGGCTGGGTCAGCTGCAGGGAGAGATAGAGTTAGATCAGGGTGAGCTGATAATTCCCGCAGCCCGCTGGTTGCCCGGTTCAGGTCAGCTTCAGGTTCAGGGCCGGGTGGGAGAGTTAATGTCAGAGCAGGAGCCAGAGCTGGACTTATCCCTGCAGGCCGAAAATATGGAGCTGGAATATTACCTGCAGGAGCTGGGTTATGAAATAGATTTTCCCACCCCCTATATTTTTACCGGAAATATAGCAGTTACTGGTACGCCGGCCGACCCGGCAGCTGAGATTGATGCCCGGCTGGTGGGAGAAGAGTTCGGCTGGGGGGAGGTAAGGCTTGCAGGAGAGATCAGTGACCATTACAATCTCTCCCTGTTTGGATCGGGAATTCAGCTCTCCTATATGGCCGCTCAGTTTCCCCTGGATTACGCTGATCTGCGGGGAGGTATTCAGCTGGAAGGAGAATTATCCGGGCCTCTGGCGGCTCCCAGAGCTGAAATGTCCACCCGCATTATCGATATCAGTATAAATGGTTACAATTTACGGGAGGTGACCGGCAGGGCAGTTCTCGATGAGGATTTAAACCTGCATCTGGAACAGGAACTGCTGGCCGCTCCCGCTGGACGTCTGGGCCTGGAAGCTGATTTTTCTCTCCAGGAGGAGATAGAAGAAGGTAGTTTTGTGCTGCGCGCGGAAGACTTTCCTCTGGGGCTGGCCGATAACTTTATGCCGGCAGGTATGAGTCTGGCCGGGGAATTAAATGGAGAAGTAGAAGGACGGGGCAGCCTTACGGATCCCCGGCTCACCGGCAGGCTTGATTTTGACCTGGAGGAACTGGATATCGATCAGCCCGATAAAATCAGGGGAGAGACCGGTCTGGTCTTCGAGGATGACAAAATAGAGCTGGCAGATGCCGATTTTCAGCTGGGAGCGGGTGAATTGACTGCCGGCGGCTATTTTGACCTGACGAATCTGGAAGAATTCTGGAATTTAGAGCTGAGCGGTGAACAGCTGCCCCTGGAATATATGGGCAGTACTGTTGATATTAGTGGGGATTTACAGATTACAGGCGCCCCCACTTCTCCCGTCATAGCGGGCGACAGCCGTTTTGATAATCTGACTGCGGTTCTGCCGGAAGGAGAAACAGAGGTGCCCGAGCAGGTGGCAGGACAGGAAGGAAATTTCACTCCTCAGCTTGATATAAATATCAGAGCAGGAAGCAACAACATGGTTCAGCACGAGAATGCTGAAATTATTATAGAAGCAGGTAATCTCCGGCTGCTGTATCGGGACAGACTGACCCTGGATGGCCGCTTAACTTCCCGGCAGGGCTGGGCCTTCTTCTATAATAATCAGTTCAGACTGGAATCAGCCCGGGTGGAGTTTGCTGCCAGCCGCGGAGTTATCCCCCGGGTCAGTGTCAGAGCTGCTACGCGGGCCGGAGGAGCTGATATTACAGTAAATATTGATGGCACGCCCGATAATATCACTACAGAATTTACCTCCCGGCCGGAGATGAGCGAGCAGGAAATTCTGGCCCTCTTGACCAGAAGAGGCGGGGTCAGCGGTTTCATTACCGGTGAAGATCGTTCTATACCCGGGCTTATTTTTCAGGAGACCCGCAGATTTCTCAGTGACACGCTGCAGCTGCAGATTTTGGGCTGGCAGCGCACCCTGAGGGAACAGCTGGAGCTGGACAGGCTGGAGATTATCACCCATGATCTGGGCTGGGAGCAGGAGGTATCTTTATACATGGGCAGGGACCTCACTGACCGGCTGTATCTGGAAACTCAGAGTGATTTTGGCCCGGATAACCACAGAACAGATATTATTTTCAATTATGCCCTGACCGAATATACTTCTCTGGGTGGAAACCTGCTCGATGTCAGCACAGATGGCTGGGAAGATTTTTCTATCACGATCGAAACCGGCATCGAATTTTAGCCAATTATAATCAAAATTTATACAAAAGCTTAGGAGGTATAGAATTAGCATGAAGAAATTAGCCGTTCTGGCAGTCATATTTTTATCCTTAACCTTAATTTTTTCTCAGGCAGTTTCCGCACAGGATACAGTGGCCGAAATTACCATCGAGGGCAATGAAAATATATCTGAACGGGAGATCAGAGAGGTTATAACCACCGAACCCGGAGATGAATATGATCGTGAGCAGCTGCGGGACGATATGCAGGCAGTTTATGATATGGGATATTTTGATGATGTAAATGTAGATTTTACCAGCGGGCCGGAGGGACTGGAGGCAATTTTTACAGTATTTGAATTCCCCCGGATTTCCACCCTGGAGATATCGGGGCTGGAAGATATCTATAGTCAGGAAGAGATTAAAGATGTACTGGGGGTCAGTATCGACGAAGTTCTCAATGTCAACCGTCTGAATGAGGGGCTGCGAGATTTGAATTTCAAATTTCAGGAAGATGGTTATGTGCTGGCCCGGATTGAAGATGTCGATTTTAGTGAGGAAGGGGAATTATTTTTAACAGGCAACCCGGGCTATCTCAATGAAATAGAGCTGCGAGGCAATGAAAAGACCCGGGATTATGTCATAGAGAGAGAACTGAAAGAGCTCGAGCCAGGAGAGCCGCTTAATCAGCAGAAAATTGAGCAGGCCACCCAGCGTCTGTTCCGTCTGGAATATTTCCAGGATATCTATCCCGATCTGCGCCAGGTTGATGAACAGGCCAATACTGCTGATCTGGTGCTGGAGATGGAAGAAGCCAACACCGGCAGTCTCAATTTTGGGGGCGGCTATCATTCTGAAGATGGCTGGTTCGGCTTTCTGGATGTGGAAGAAAGAAATCTGCTGGGGCGCGGCCAGACTATAGCCTTTGACTGGCGTTTTGGTGAACAGACCCGCTATAATTTCACTTTCGAGGAACCCCGGGTCATGGGCAGTGAACTGGCTTTTGGTCTGGATATTTACGATGAAGAAAGAGGCAACAGGGTTCGGGGCATAGATACCCGGTTTGACCACCCTGTCACGGAAAACTGGGATGCCGGACTCACCTTAAAATACAACCGTGATCTGGACGAAAGAATCTCCACCCGCAGTGTTACCATGCGCGGCAGCCGGGATACCAGAGACCACCCCTTATTCCCCACTGATGGTGGTTTGAATCGCGTATCAGTAGAAACCGCCGGTTATGTGCTGGGCGGAGATCGGGATTTCTTAAAATTTAGAAGTGATAATCGCCGCTACTATGAAGGTTATTTGGACGATCATGCCGTGGCTTTCCGGGGAGAACTGGGCATGAGCAATACTTCGCTGCCCTTCCACGAAAAATTTTCCCTGGGTGGACCGGATACTTTACGCGGTCATTCCCGCCGACGCGGCGACAATATGGCTTTGATGAACATGGAATATCGCTTTCAGATTATAGATAATGTCCAGGGAGCGGGCTTCTTTGATTATGGTAAGGTCTGGGAGCATGAAGACGATCTGCCCTTCTTATTTGATCTGGACCGGGGAGTCGGAGCCGGTGTCAGACTCAACACTCCTATCGGTCAGGTCAGAATCGATTATGGTTTTGATGAGAACTGGTCCGGGACTCCTCATTTGAGTTTTGGCCAGACATTTTAACCGCGTTAGACTCAATATGCACACAGTATCAAGCATAAAAAGAAAAAATAGAAGGAGGCAAAGCCTTGCAAAATCACAAAGTTTTAACTGCTGTAACCGTGGCAGTAATGCTGCTGGGTTTAAGTCTGGGGCTGATTCTGGCAGACAGCTCTCTACTGCAGGCCCAGGAGGAAACCGCTGAATCGGATATTGCTTTTGTCAATGTGCAGGAGGTATTTGAAAATCACCCGGATAAAGCGGAAGCAGAAGAGCAGATCAATATAGAGGCTCAGGAGATGCAGATGGAACTGGAAGAGGAAATAGAAGATTTAAATGAAGATGATCAGCGCGATATCCTGCAGGAATATCAGGAGCGCTTATCCCGCCGGGAAGAAGAGCTGATCGGCGAAGTATTGAGTGATATTGAAGAGGTCATAACCCATCTGGCCGAGGAAAAAAATTTAGAAATTGTGCTGGAGGGCGAAAATGTTCTCTATGGTGGTTATGACCTGACCCCGGAAGTGCTGAGCGAAATAGAAGAGTAAATAGATCAGCCGGAGAAATAATTTGAACTTTGAGGCAGGGATTGATTATGAAATTACTGGTGAAGTTAAGCAAATATGGTCTGTATTCTCTAATTCTGGCTGTGCTGGCTGCCGGGCTGCTGCTGGGTTATGTGTTTCTGCGCGATACAGCCCGGGAGATCAGCCGACCGGAATTTACCATTTCCACCAGCGGAGCCGGCAGGGATATTTCCCGGCTGCAGGAGGAGCTGGAACAAAAAGACAAAAATTTTCAGGATAATATTTTCCAGCCGGCCCGGGCAGCAGACCTGCCTCAGCGGATAGCAGCCAGACTGGAACAGCTGCCCGAGCACAGGTCCCGGTTCCGGGAAACAGAAATAGATAACAGAATCAAACATCTTCAAAGCAGCCGGGAGAGAGAACTTAACTCCTACAGTGAGCAGCGCCGGCAGCAGGCTGAGGAGTTAATAGCGGCAAAACAGTCAGAGTTAGAATCTGAAATTATCAAGCTGGAAAGAGATATGAGCGATAGAGAACTGGAAGTACTGGAAGAGGTGCGGCGTCAAGCACGCGGGGAATACAGCGGTGAGCTGTTAAACCTGCGGATCAAACTGCGCACCCTGGATCTATCTCAAGAAAGAAGAGAGGAAATCGAGCAGCGAGTTCGAGAGATAGAAAGCAGGATAGAAGCTAGGGTTGACCTGGTCAGACGCCGCCTGGAATCCAGGCTGGAGCAGGAGCGTCTGCGTCAGCTTTCTCAGCTGGAACAGAGTTACAATCGTCAGATAGGGCAGATCATCAGGGAAGTGGAAGCTGACCTGGAGCAGAGAAGAGCCGAAATTGAGCAGGAGATCTCGGAGCTGAGGGCGGAAAAAGAGGAAACCTGGCAGGCTGAACACGAGCAGGACAGGCAGAGATGGGAAAATCAGCTGCAGCATTTGCAGGAGCGCTATCTGAAAATTTACGGCGCGAATTAAGTGGTGACAATTAAAATTAGCGGTTATAAGTAAACGGGGGAATGGGCATGCTAATGGGGATGCTAAAATATTTGACATTATTTTTGCTGATTATCATACTGGCAGCCGGAGGCTGTGAGCGAGGACCCGAGCATAAACTGGCCCAGGTTGACCTGGAGCTGCTGCTGGCTGAGAGCGAACAAGCTGCCAGTCTGCAGGATAGCTTCGCCGAAAGAGAGGACGATTTTGCCGACTACTATCAGAGCCTGGATATTGCCGGGTCGGAGACGGGAGAACAGCATTCAGTCTATCAGAGATATCTGGAGATGGTCGAGGAACGACAGCAGGAACTCGATGACCTGATTGCAAGAGCCATAGAGAGCCTGGATAAAGCAGATGAATACGAGGCTGTGGTTACAGCCGATACGGCCTACCAGGTCAGCGCCGATATTACTCTGGAAGTAGCGGCAGCGATTGATAACCTGGACCTGGAACAGACCGGAGAGACCGGGTCAGAAGATATACCGGCAGAGGATGAAAGCAGGGGAGAAAACAACCATGAATAATCGTCGGGGCCGAGGGGAAGAAGAGAAAACAGTTAACAGGCAGTCAGTCAGAGCTGAGAAGGTTGCCGACAGAGTGGCGGGTGAGCTCAGGGCAGATCCTGAGCGGAAAATTTACGGGGTGAAGGGAGCAGGTTCTGTGGACAGCAGCACCCTTACCTATGCTGAAGACGAGAGGTTTTTGCAGCAGGCTCTGAAAAATGAGGCTGCTTTAATTTTGTTGTCAGGGGAACTTTATCGCCCGGAGATTTCCGCAATTATCTGTGATAACCCCCGGCTGGCCTATGCCCGGGCGGCAGAATTATTTCCCGATAGACGCTATCATGCCCCCGGGGTGGACCCGGCAGCCCGGGTGGTCGCAGAGGCGTCTCTGGGAGAAAATGTCTCTTTACATGCAGGAGTGGTTGTCTCCGGAGCAGCCAGCATAGGAGATAATACTCGAATTGCTCCCGGCTGTCTGCTGGTTGGTGATGTAGAGATTGGAGAAGATTGTTTGTTGCACCCGGGAGTAAAAATACTGCCAGGTACGAAAATAGGTGATAGAGTTGAGATTCAGGCCGGAGCTGTAATAGGCAGCGATGGTTTTGGCTACGCTGCCGATGATTCCGGGACAAGCCCGGCTGGTCAGAACTCCGTCAGGTCTGAGACTGAGCACAACTGTGACCGGACCAGGCATTATAAGATACCACAGCAGGGCGGAGTTGTCATCGAAGATGATGTAGAAATAGGAGCTCAGGCAGCTGTGGATAGAGCGGTGGAAGGAGTCACCAGAATTGGGGCCGGCAGCAAGGTTGATAATCTGGTACAGATTTCCCATAATGTCAATATAGGTCCCGCGGCTTTGATTGCCGGTCAGAGCGGTATTGCCGGCAGCTCCAGCCTGGGGCGAGAGGTAACGTTGGCCGGTCAGGTAGGTATAGAGGACCATGTGCAGATAGGTGATGATATTACTTTCACCGGCAAAGCCAAAGTTAGCAAAGACATTACAGAATCCGGGGTCTATTCGGGCATTCCTGCTCGCCCTCACCGCCAGTATCTGCGGGAAACAGCCCGGATGCGTCGCATTTCTCAGTTGAAGTCAGAAATCAAGAATCTACAGCAGGAATTACAGAATATCAGGGAGGAACTAAACAATGATGAATAATTCTGGTAAGATGAGATTTTCACTGGTGCTGATAATTTTTGTGTTGATGGCAGCTATTTCTCTATTTTCTCTGCGGGCAGAGGCGGCAGAACTTCCCTCTCCCCCGCCAATTTCGCGCTCCGCAGAACTTATTACCACCCCCACCGCCCGTATAATGGGCACCCGGGGGAGAGTCGGAGCCGAGTACCGGGAAAATAGGAGTAGAATATATGGAGTCTTTCGACTGGAAAATGTATTTGAGGTGGGAGGACAGGTCCAGGACCGCCCCGGTGATGATGGGGAATTGGGTCTGCTGCTCAAGGGCAGAATCCTCACCGAAGGCGAGACCAGGCCAGCCCTGACAGCGGGCATTCGCGGCACTTCTCCCTATTTTGCTGCCAGCAAATATCTGGGCAGAAATACCAGCGTGCATTTTGGTATCGGTGATTCTCAGCCTGATGGTCTATTTTTAGCGGTTAATACTGTCTTCAACCCGGAAGTAGAAGGTGTAGTTTACGCCCGGGAAGCCGATGATACCGGGATACCTCGAACCAATGTGATGCTGGAAGTTCTTGAAGATGAAGCCAATTTCGGAGTCCGTACTACTCTGGCTCCGGAGCTGTCAGCTGAATTAAGCATTTTAGATATGGAAAATATCAAAGCAGGGATGAATTTTAGTTTTTAAATTGCGGCAGATTACGGGAAAAATTAACAGCGGAAACTCTCTGGACTGTTTAGAAAGGGTGAATCGATGAAGCAACTGCAGGTTACTTTAATGGACAAATATATATTTAAAGAAGTTGCTCGCCCTTATTTTATCGGGGTAATTATCATTACAATAGTTATGCTCAGCAACTTTCTCTATCAGGTGGCGGATATGATCATCATGCAGGATGTGCCCATAGATACGGTGCTGGAACTTTTATTATACCAACTGCCGGAGATTGTGGTAGAGACTTTTCCGGTGGCCGTTTTGTTTGCTATTATGTCCGGGCTGGGCCGGTTAAATCGGGAACGAGAGATTACCGCACTGCGCATGGGTGGCTTCAGCATCTATCGGCTGGCTATACCTCTGATAGTGTTCGGAATTGTGGTCAGCGGTATGACCTATATGCTGAATGAGAACGTGGTGCCCTGGACCAACCATCGGGCCCGCAATATTATCCGTGAAGCGGCTTTACAGGATGTGATGCCGGAAGTCAGAGAGGATGTGTTTTTCGAAGGGCCGGATGATAAAGTTTTTCATATCGGCAACTATAATGAAGACACCCAGGAGCTGGAGCGGGTGATAATTTTTGATAGAGATTCCGGCAGCCGGTATCCGGAAATGATAACTGCCAACACCGGTGAGATGGCGGGCAATGAATGGATTTTACGCGAGGGCCATGTTCATCGTTATGGAGATGATGGCCGGCTGGAGCTGGCCGCCGATTTTGCTGAGATGGAATTTGTGGTAGAAGAGGATATGGACCGGTTTTTGGCCCGTCAGCGGACTCCAGCCGAAATGAGCCGGGAGGAGCTGCGGGAAGAGATCGAACTTTTCCGGCGCAGTGGTATCGATGTTACTTCTCTGCTGGTGGAATATCACATGAAGCTGGCCCTGCCTTTTACCTCCCTGGTTTTTGTGCTGATCGGCACACCTCTGAGTCTGGGAAATAAGGAGAGCAGGGCGGTCAATCTGGGGCTGACTGTCATCATTATATTTTCCTATTATGTTCTGGTTTCCTTCTCCCGCTCTTTCGGCCGCAGCGGCGCTCTGGAACCTCTGACCGCAGCCTGGCTGCCTCATATCATCTTTACCGGTCTGGGAGCACTTTTGATTATATTCAGAGAGAGATGGTCGGTATTTCTGACCAATCTCATGAACAAAATTATGGTCTTTTTGCTGGTGCTGCTGTTGAGCTCAGCTTTTTTAGCCGGGGGGGCTGCCGCCGAGCAGATTACTTTTTATGGTGATCAGTTTGAGTATGATTCTGCCACCGGGGAAGCAGTTTTGACCGGAAATATCTACGGACAGTTTATGGTTTTCAATTTTCGGGCCGAGGAACTTACGGTGGTCGGCAAAGAAGGGCAGGAGGCTTTTTTTCAGGAACAAAGAGACTTTGAACTGTGGGAGGGAGATATTACCGGTTGTGATTATGATCGGCCTCATTATTATTTTTCCTCCCCTCACATGACTCTTTATCCCGGTGACCGGCTGGTGGGCAGGCATGTAGTTTTCTGGGAGCTGGACGGCAGACTTCCTCTATTTTACTGGCCCTATCTGGTTATATTCCTGGATGAGCGCCAGACGGTGCTGCCGGAGATAGGTTATCATGAAAGGCGGGGTTATTTTATCCGCAGTGGCTATCAATACCTGCTGGCCGGGGCCTATCCCGGTATGCTGCTGCTGGATTATTACAACCGCTCCGGGCCGGCTGTGGGATTTAACCAGCAGCTGCTGCCCCGGGGAGATGAAAGAGACCTGGAGTGGAGCTTTCTCTACCAGGAAGATCATGAAGATTTAGGCCTTTTTAACTGGCAGACAGGCCTGGAATTTGAAAGCGAAGGAGAGGTCTGGGATAGTGATTCCTGGCTGGAATATACTTCTTTTCCTGATTATAGTTTGCTGGAGGGAGAGGCAGATCTCAGGCGTTCGCCCGGTGACAGCTATCTAAGACTGGATGGAGATGTTTACCGGGAAAATTACTTTGCCGAAGAGGATGAAGATCTGGATGTGACGGAATTGAGTTATGACCTGCTCTACACCACCGATTTGCCTGATAATATCCGGATGACTTTTGAACTGGATCAGGATATTGAGCCGCGGGATGATGAAGTTCTGCAGAGATGGAGCAGTAAATTTGAACTGGACAGGCGGGGTGAATTATACGATACCAGCTTTATTCTGGAAAGAGATGCCCCGGATTTTCCCGATCCCGAGGATGAGGAAGAAGAGGATGGTGTCAGTTTTATGCGGCTGCCCGAGGTTAACCTGGATTTTCGTATCCCGGGGCCGCTGGGGGCCGCCAGCAGTTTTGGCCGTTATTATGAAGATGATAGTGATCTGTGGGGAATCAGGCAGAGCAATGAGGTTGATTATGACTATTCCCGCAGTTTGCCGGGCCCTTTTTCCCTGTCGCTCTCTCAGCTTTTCCGTTCCGACATCTATCATCTGCCCGGGGAGGAAGCAGATAGCTACTGGCAGCGGGCACGTCTTTCCCACCAATCCAGCTCCTCCCTGCTCTCCTCACCCTGGTCAGGGGCGGATTTTGAACTGGAACACCGCTACCAGGAAATTGACGGTGGCAGCCCTTTTATTTTCGATGAGAGAGAGAGAGAGAACGAGCTGGAAGCTATGCTGGACCAGGAAATTGGTCCGGTGGAATTGCATTCCTCTACCGGCTATGATTTTCTCCGGGAGGAATACCTGGACTGGGGGCTGGAAAGCTACTATTATCCCCTGGCCGGTCTAACCCTGGCGGCCGAAACATATTATGATCTAAATCAGGATTTATGGGGAGATCTGGATCTCTCTTCTGAATATGATTTAGACCCCTGGTATTTTTCCGCGGAAACCAGTTATGATCTGGAGGATGATTTGTGGGGGGACCTGGACCTGGAGGCCGAATATGAGAAAGAGCCGCTGTCAATCTCGGCTGAGTCCA
>CAZVMQ010000002.1:5140-7665 GCA_964628755.1 uncultured Halanaerobiaceae bacterium | reverse complement strand
CTGGACCTGGAGGCCGAATATGAGAAAGAGCCGCTGTCAATCTCGGCTGAGTCCAGTTATGATCTGGAAACCGGGGAATGGGATATACTGGAACTGGTAGCAGGTTATGATCAGACCCCCTGGAATGTAAATACGGGAATCAGATATGATCTGGAAAACTGGGATTTTTCCCGCTGGGATTTAGAGCTGCTGTACCATGATAAAGATTTTCTCACTCTGCGGCTGGAGAGCATCTATGATTTTGATCAGGAGGAATTCGATAGAGCCGGTATAGAAGTGCGCCGGCATTTTCACTGTCGTTCGGTGGCTTTTAGTTATGACCATATTGAGGAAGAATATCGACTGGAATACAGTCTGGATATCTTTCCCGGCCAGCCCATAAGTTTCAGCAGTGCTGAGGATGAGACTTTCTTCTTCGATCTGGAAGGCAGTATTGACATATTGGATGTTGAGTCCGAAGATGATTAAGTTTACTGAAGGAGCTGATAAGAGATGAAGTTAGACGCCACAATATCCAGGTTTGGCTATCCGGGACCGGTAAAATCACTGACTACAGCCCTGATAGTTGTCTTTGTGCTGGGAATTTTCAGCTTCTCGGCCGGAGCTCAGGAGGGCAGTATGCAGATAAAATCCGGGGTTTTAGATTACCGGGAAGAGCTGATTGAGGTCAGCGAGGGGGTCACGGTTTTCTGGGATGATTATCAGGTCGATTCCCGTCGGGCCGAGATAGAAAGAGAAGAGGAAATAGCCCGCTTTTTTCAGGAAGTTAAACTGACATTTGCCGAAGGCACGGTGGACAGCGAAGAGATGACAGCCTATCTGGGAGAGGATCGTTTTGTGTTTGAGCGCCAGGTGCTGATGATTTATCAGCGTCAGGGAGAGGAAGAGAACGAAGAAGAGGAAGAACCGATGGAGCTCCGCACCGATAATCTGGAACTGTTCGGCGATACCGGTAATTTCCAGGCCCGGGGCAATGTGGAGATCGATTATCGGGGTCGTAATATGACTGCTGATGAGGGAGATTTTGACGAAGAAGAGGAAATATTTTATCTGCGCGATAACGTAGTGATGGAGGAACCGGACGGAGATAGAATCAGAAGCAACAGAGCGGAGGTACACCTGGGGGCTGATGATGTATTTAGAGCTGAAGGTGACGTGGAAATAGAGATGGAGATGTAATTGAGGTGAAGTGATGATAGCAGCCGACAATCAGGAGTCTAAAGAAACTAAAGCCAGACGCCAATTTACTATAGATAAACAGGTTTCTCGGGCTGGCCAGGGGCTGCACAGCGGCAGCAGGGTGCAGATTACGCTTAAACCCCTGCCGGCTGGTCGGGGGATAAATTTTGCCCGGTCTGGAGATTGTAAACAGGAATGGATCAAAGCCTGTCCGGAAAACGTGGTCTCCACCCGCCGGGGAGTGGTGCTGGGAGCCCCCGATAAACAAGGAGAGAAAAATCAGATCAGAACTGTAGAGCACCTTCTGGCTGCCTGTGCCGGCCTGCAGATAGACAATCTGCTGGTTGAAGTTCAGGGGGGCGAGATACCGGTGGGCGATGGGAGCGCTGCTGAGCTGGTGGAGTTGATAGAGAGTGCCGGACGTCAGAGTCAGCAGGCCAGGATTGACCCCTTTGTGCCGGAGGAGACCATAGTTATGAAAGAAGATAATAATTATATTATGATCAAACCCGCCCGGGAACTTTCCTATCATTATCTGCTCGATTATGAGCAGGACCCTCCCGGACAGCAGAAGTGCTCTTTTTTCCCGAGCCGTCAAAGTTTTGCGGCCGAGATAGCCCCCGCCCGCACTTTTGTGCTCAGACAGGAAATTCAGGCTCTGCGCCGGGCCGGGCTTGGTCAGGGAGGAAGCCGCGACAATGTAGTGGTTTACGGGCGGGAGGGGCCTGAGTCCAAACTCCGCTTTGCTAATGAAGCAGCCCGCCACAAACTGCTCGATCTGCTGGGTGATTTATTTCTGGCCGGACCTATCAGGGGCCGGGTTTTAGCGGTTAAAAGCGGCCATTCCCTGCATCAGAGGGCAGCTCGAAAAATTTTTCAGTTAAAACAAAAGGAGGATAAGCATGAGTGAGGAAGAACAGCGGTATGATATCGGTGATATTAAAGGGCTTTTACCCCACCGCTATCCTTTTTTATTGATCGATAGAATTGTGGAATGCAAACCGGAAGAATACGTAAAAGCCATTAAAAATGTAACGATAAATGAGGAGTTTTTTCAGGGGCATTTTCCCGGGCAGCCGGTGATGCCGGGAGTCCTGATCATAGAGTCCATGGCTCAGGCCGGGGGTTTTCTGCTCTATGAGAGCTCCGATGCTGATAGCGATCAAATTGCCTTTTTTGCCGGTATCAAAGAGGCTAAATTTCGCCGCCAGGTAATACCCGGTGATAGGCTGGAGCTCAGCGTGGAGATGTTGAGGTTGCGATCTTCGCTGGGCAAGGTAGCGGCTGAAGCCAGGGTGGAAGGTGAACTGGCGGCAGAGGCGGAGCTGACATTTGCAACTAGATAG
>CAZVMQ010000002.1:0-5040 GCA_964628755.1 uncultured Halanaerobiaceae bacterium | reverse complement strand
AAAGCAATTGTCAGCAGCCGGGTAAGTAAGATTTACATAAAAAATCTACATATTCATTTTTTATCTTATTAATTTAAAAAAGGAGACAATTTTATGGCTGAAACCAGCGGTTCACAGACAGAAATTCATCCTGATGCTGAAGTGGCAGAAACAGCTGAGCTTGGTTCTGGCTGCAGAATTGGGCCCGGGGCCCAGATCGGTCCCCGGGTACGGATGGGTAATAACTGTCGTATCGGCCCCCGGGCTCAGCTTACCGGTAGTATCAGGATGGGCCACGATAATCTGGTGGAGACCGGGGCTGTTCTGGCCGGGGAAACTCTGGTGAGAAATTACCCTGCTGCTGGTGATAGCTCCGGGGAAGAACCGGAGATTATAATTGGTGATGGCAATATTATTCGAGAATATGCTCTGCTGGGAGAGAGCAGCAAAACTGCTTCCCGTTTAAATTTAGAGGATAAATCCATTATCATCGGCGATGATAACTTTTTGATGGCCTATACGGTGATAAATCCCGGAGTGCAGCTGGATAGCAGGATTAAAATCGCCAATGCCAGCTGTCTTAAACCCGGAGTAAAAATTGGTTCTGGAGCTTTTCTGGCCGGAATGGTGGTTGTTGCTGCCGGGGTGGAGGTGGGGGAAATGGCTATGCTGGGAGGACATTCCCATCTCAACTGTGATCTGCCCCCTTATTTGCTGGCAGATGGTGTGCCCGCCCGGGTAAAAACCATGAATGCTGTGGCTCTCAGGCGCAGTGATGTAAAGCGTTCGACTTTCCGGGAGGTAAAGCAGATTTTTAAGGACGTATTTCGCCAGACTGAAGACCAGGAGGCCAGGGAGGACAGTATGGTTAATCTCTGCCCGGAAGAAGGGAAAAGCGATCATGCGCAAAAATTAATAAATTTTATTGCAGACCGGGAAAATTTATGTCCCGGTGGTGGTGAGGAGTGAAATCATGACAAAAACAGCTTTGATTGCCGGTGGCGGCAGTTTGCCTGCTCTCTGGCTGGAACGGGCCAGGGAGGCCGGCCGTCAGGTCTATGCCTATAAAATTGCAGAAGAGGACACGAGACCGCTGAAGAAGGCGGAGAATGCCTGCAGTATCAGTCTGGGAAAGCTGGGAAATTTAATTGGTCGGCTGCAGCAGGATGAGATTGAAGATGTTATCATGCTGGGGAAAGTGCATAAAGATAAATTATATGATAATATAGAACTTGATGATAAGATGAAAGCGCTGCTGGCCGGACTGCCCGATCATCAGGATGAAACTATCCTTAAAGGGATTGCCGGCAGTTTACAGCAGGCCGGTTTTAATATTCTACCCCAGGATATATATCTTGAGGAAAGCAGACTGGAGCCGGGAACTCTCTATATGCCGGATAATCCCCGCTCTAATCTGCAGGATGATCTGCAGCAGGGACTGAACCTGGCCTGCAGAATGGCAGAGCTGGAGATAGGCCAGACGGTACTGCTGAAAAATGGTACAGTGCTGGCGGTTGAGGCTGTAGAAGGCACGGATGAGACCATTCAGAGAGCCGGAAGGCTGGCTGATTCAGGCGCGGTAATGGCTAAAGCCAGCAGGCCGGAACAGGATGACCGTCTGGATATTCCGGTGATCGGCCCTAAAACTATAAACAACCTGGCTGAAATTGAGGCGGCGGGACTGGTTATAGATTCTAAAGGTGTGCTGGTACTGGAGCAGGAACAGGTTCTGGAAAAGGCCCGGGAAGCCGGGATTGCGGTGAAAGTTATTTAATTATCGGTGATCATCTTTTTTAAGTTTTATCTAAACTGTAAACTGTAAAAGCAACTATTTTTTGGCTATAACATGTCCTGGGAGGTTGAGCAGTTGAAACAGCTTCTGGTGGTGGCGGGTGAGACTTCAGGTGATATGCATGCTGCCCACGTGGTAAAGAAAATTAAACAGCAGGTTGGCCCTCTGCGCATAATCGGCATGGGTGGCAGTAAACTGGCCCGGCTGGGGCAGCAGCAGCTGGTCTCAATCGATGGGGACAGTTTTGGCCTGGGTGGTGCTTTATTTTCTCTGCCCTCTCACCTAAAAAGGGCCCATGAACTTTTAAATCAGGTGGAATCCCACCAGCCAGAAGCGGCTCTTTTGGTTGATTATTCGGGGTTTAACATGTACCTGGCCCGGGGGCTTAAACGCCGGGGTATACCTGTGGTCCATTATATACCACCTACAGCCTGGACCTGGGGTAAATGGCGGGCTAAATGGCTGGCCCGTCAGCAGGTAAAAGTAGCAGCAATATTTCCTCAGGAATATGAAGTTTATCAGCAGGCCGGAGCTGATGTGGAGTATGTGGGCCATCCCCTGGCTGATGAGATAGATTTTCCCTACGACCAGCGCCGGTACAGGGAACAGCTGGAGGGAATTATCGACAATAAAGGGGGAGAAAAGTTACTGCCGGGAGAAAAAGTGCTGGCTCTCCTGCCCGGTTCTCGACCTGCAGAAATTTCCGAACATCTTTCCCCCATGCTGGCAGCAGCCCGCCGGCTGCAGGAGAAAAATTATCTGCGCCCCATTATAGCGGTGAGGGCGGAGGATACCAGGTTTATCAAAAAACAGCTGGGCAAATCTCTGGCCGAGGAGCTGGAGCTTATCGGTGGCCATACGCGAAAAATTATGGGCGGGGCCGATCTGGGGCTTATCACTTCTGGTACTGCCACACTGGAGGCAGCATTAATCGGGTGTCCTCAGGTGGTTATCTATAAACCTGACTTTTTGACCAGGATAGCGGCCAGGGCATTTTTGCGCACGGAATTTATCAGTCTGCCCAATATCATTGCCGGACGCGAAATTGTGCCCGAGCTGGTGCAAAAACAGGCAAAAGATGATATAATTTATAATGAAGCTCAAAAGCTATTAAATGAAAATCAGGCTGTCCTGTCCCAGCAGCAGGGATACCAGGAGATCAGAAAAGAACTGGGCACAGCCGGGGCAGCGGAGAAAACAGCCCAACTGGTTATAGAGGCCGGTAAGCTGGATTCTTATCCAGAAGGAGACTGATAACTGTGTTATCATTCCAATTTAACTTAAATTTTGTTTCTGCCGGGAGGCCGGGGGAAAGGACATTTATAGTTAAATTACTCTGGGCGGTTTTTTTGCTGCTGCTGCTCGGGTTTATAAGCGCCGGCTGTAGTCCGGCAGAGGAGCCGGAGGCCGAAGAAGAGGAGCCGGAAATCCGGGAGGAAATTCCCGCTGAAGAGGAGCTGCTGGAAGAACCCGGTCAGGCTGTGCGCTCGGGCCGGCTTACCCTCTACAGTGATGATGGCAGCACCCGCTGGCTGGTGGCTTCTGAACAGGCTGTCAGCCATCAGGAAGGAGAAGATGTTACCTTTGAACCGGTTGCAGCTGATGTTTTTCTACAAGAGGAAGAGCCAAATTATATCATTGAAGGAGAATTTGGCCGTTATCATATAGAGTCAGGAAAACTGGAATTTCCCGGCACCAGTGAAATTAGGTCTGATGATTATCGTTTTACCAGTATAGATATAATCTGGCGGCAGTCAGATAATATGATTTCTTCTGATGGTTATACTGAAGTAGAAGGTGAAGGTTTAACCGCCCGGGCTCAGGGTTTTTCAGCTCCGGCCAGCCTGGAAAGTTTTACTCTATATGGTGAAGAAGATGAACCCGCCCGTATCAGCTGGAAGGAGGATAATTTTGCTGAGTAAAATTGCAGGTAAAAAAGAAAGAGAAAATCCTATGTTATTAATCTTGAGTTTTATTCTGGTACTGCTGCTGAGTTTTTCCCTGTTTGTAATGAGTGTCAGCGCTCAAACCTACCGGGATCTAGAAGGAGATGAGATTAGCATCTCAACTCTAGAAGAGGGAGAGTATCTGGTGGAAGTTCGCGGTAATGCCAGGTTTATCAGCGAAGAACTTGAGATTACTGGAGAAGAAGCTGACCTCAATACTATGCAGCAGGAGCTGGAATTCCGCGGAGATGTAGTTGCCGAAGCTCCTGATTTCTTCGTTTCCGCTCAGAATCTCCTCTATTTTCTGGATACAGAAAAGGCAGAATTTACAGGTGAGGCTTATGTGGAGTTTCAGGATTTTACCGCCAGGGCTGAGATGGTGGAATACTTTATGGCTGAGGAGAGGGCACTGCTGACCGGTCAGGTAGAGGGCACCAGAGCCGGCGATGATTTTTCGGCCGAAGAAGTAGAAATAGATCTGGCGGGAGAAACAGTTGATTTAAGGGGTGATGCCCGTATTCGCATTTTCGATGAGGAAGGTGAACTGCTGGATGAGGATAACACGGATGATTGAGGCACTAAAAGGAGAGAGCATTTATGACCATAAGAAGTGAAGGGCTGGTTAAAAATTTTGGCAGTCTAACGGCGGTAGACCACGTGGACCTCAAAGTTGAACAGGGGGAAATTGTCGGGCTTTTAGGACCCAATGGGGCCGGCAAAACTACAACTTTTTACATGATCGTAGGTCTTATCAACCCTGATGATGGCAATATATATTTGCACGATGAGGATATTACCGAACTGCCCATGTATAAACGGGCGCGGCAGGGAATTGGTTATCTGGCACAGGAAGCTTCAATTTTCCGCAAGATGACAGTGCGCAACAATCTGCTGGCTATTCTGGAAGGCCAGGATATGAGCAAAGAAGAGCGAGAAGACCGGGCCAATGAACTGCTGTCTGAATTCGGCATCGAGCGTATTGCTGACAGACAGGGATATCAGCTTTCTGGAGGTGAGCGCCGGCGGGTGGAGATTGCCCGGGCTCTTACCACCGACCCTTCTTTTATTTTGCTGGATGAACCTTTCTCCGGGGTGGATCCTATAGCTGTCAATGATATTCAGGATATAATCAAGTATTTGCGGGATAAAGGCCTGGGGGTGCTGGTGACCGATCACAGTGTGCGTGAAACCCTGGACACCACAGACAGGGCCTATATCATGCACGAAGGTGATATCCTGCTCTCCGGTACTTCGGAAGAAGTGGCTGAGAGTGAGGTGGCGCGGGAGTTTTATCTGGGTGAGCGTTTCCGCATGTAGGCACAG
>CAZVMQ010000001.1:0-136206 GCA_964628755.1 uncultured Halanaerobiaceae bacterium | reverse complement strand
CTGGTGGAGATCCAGGTAGAGAAGGCGATCAGGATATGCCGTTGATTTATGGAAGGCCGGTTCCCTGGACATCTTATACTACCTTTAAAATTGACGGCGAAAATTATGTTTATGGCGGGGAAACTGAAAGAAGGGCAGGAAGAGAGGCAAATTATGGAGAAGAATTAATGTCTCCTGAAGTTGAAGAGGGAAGTATAGTATCCAGATACAGACTTAATGAGCTAGAGATAGAACAGAATTTAGAAATTGTTCAAAGTACAACTACTGGCCTGTATGATACAGCAAGAATTGAGTATACAATCACAAACACCAGTGATGAACCAATAGATTTAGGTGCTAGAATTATGCTCGATACCATGCTGGGAGAAGTTGATGGATCTCCTTTTAGAGTTGAGGAAGAAGCTATAACTACTGATACACGCAAAACTGAAGAAGAATTGCCAGCTTTTTACCAGTCATTCGATAAATTAACTGATCCCCAAATAACTTCTCAGGGGGGTTTTATTGGCGAAAATATTGACACACCTGATAGGGTATATATGTCTAATTGGGGTAGTCTTGCAGATGGCCCCTGGGATTTCAATTTTGAACCAGGCAGAGAATTTTTGCGAGAAGGTGAGTTTGAAATTGATAGTGCAATAGCTTTATACTGGGACCCGGACACTATTCAACCAGGAGAAACCAGATCATATGCTACAACTTATGGTTTAGGTGGTATTTCTATGGTTCCGGGTATGCTTTCACTGGGCATAAGTGCACCTACTGAGTTTTCTTTTTCTGCAACTACACCTGAATTGCCTGTAGTAGCCTATATAGAAAACACAACAGAATTGACAGCTGAAAATGTAACTGTAAACATTGATTTGCCAGAATTTTTACAGGCTGAAGAACCAACCAGAGATATCGGCGATTTAGAAGCAGGAGAGGTTGCTCAGATAAATTATTATGCCACTGCCTTACAAGATGATCTGCCAGAATCAATGTCATTTGAAATAACAGCTGAGGCTGATAATACAGACGCTAATTTGGCTGAAAGAGAGATTAATTTAATTGCACCAGCACAATTAGAAGCAGATTTTTATCCATTAGAAGAATTTCATGTTGAAAACGGCAGATTAAAACCTGTGCCCTTCACATTAAGGGCTGAATTAGAAAATGTAGGAGAAGTAGCTTTCCAGGATTTTAAAGGAGAATTAATTATTCCTCCAGGAATTGATCTAGCAAAATATGAAAAAGACACCAAGCAAAGTCAATTTATTGAACCAGGTGAAGAATTAACTATAGATTGGAGAGTTGTTCCACTAGAAGTAGAAGGAAATTTCCCTTTTGCTTTACAAATTACTGGCCAGGGAAATTTTTCTGAAACTAAAAGAACTAATATAGAAATTCCCGATACTAATCCTGCTATGTTTTTAAACACATATAGTTCTAAAGATGAAACACAAATTATCACAGTTGAAGCCCGCGCTGAAAAATTTAACGAAGATATTGAAAATATCAATTTTAAAATACAATATGATAGGGATGTATTCCAGCATATTTATTCCACCAGAGGAACAATGTTTGTAAGGGATGGTAGATTGATGGCCTGGAATGGTCCTGTTGAAAACACAGATGCTAACACAGAAGCTTACGTGAGTTTTGAAGAACAATTACCTGATAATGTTAACAGAGGTGGTCTGGCGATATTACGTTTCAAAGCTGATGAGGAGTTAGATGATCTCTCTGATTACAAAGATCATTTTGAAATTATTGAAGCCACTGCTTATAATCAAGATGGCCAGGAAATAAATATTGAAATTATAAATTAATTGACTTAAATCTATTTTAAGCTATATTTAAAAGGAGGAAGCAACAAATTGAAAAAAGCAGGCTTATATTTCTTAATAATTACTTTTGTTTTAACCACGAGCATTTCACCTTTACAGGCCGTAGAAATCGAAGATGTTCCTGAGGACCATTGGGCATATGAAAGTGTAAATAAACTGGTTGAGAGAGGTTATATGTCTTTATATGATGATGACACATTTGCTGGTGCCAATAGAGTTTCTAGATTTGAATTAGCAGAAATTCTGGCTAATATGCTGGAAGATTTAGAAGAAGGTATGCTGGAGATGGAAGAAGATGATATTGATTTGTTGAGGGAACTCTCTGTAGAATTTCGCGATGAATTAGTTGAAATTGCAGGAGATATGGATTTATTCCAGGAAAGAATAGAGGAATTAGAAGAAGAAAAGATTATTCAAGGTGAAGATTTGGCTGAAATGTATGAAAACATGTCAGATATTGAAAGAGAAGTTAATGAAATTATTGATGAAATTGCTGAATTAAGAATTCGAGAAGAAAGAGTTGAAGAACTTGAAAATAGATTAATGGAATTAGAAGATGATATGGATGTTTCACAGGAAAGACTGACTGAGCTTGATGAAAAAATTGATGAGGAAGACCCGGAAAGACTTGAAGATATAGAGATGTTTGATGATAGATTGGATAATTTAGAGGAAAGATTATCAGCGATAGAAGCACAACATGAAGAAAACCAGGAAGATATTAGAGAACTCGACAGACAAAGAAGTAATCATTTATTATATATTGGTGCTGTCGGGCTGTTATCTATGATTTCTCTCCTACAAAATTAACTTATAAACCAGCCCTTGGGTCCGGGGGTTAATACAATGAAATCGAAATTTAAATTATTGAATGTACGTATGATAATATGTATAACAATGATTTTTATATTGCTTTCAATGTTATCCCCCTTACATAAAATAAAAGTTATGGAAAATAATGTCCAGGCATCATCATTTAATGGAGAGGACGTTTTAAAGGGAGTTGGAGTAGCTATAGTTTTTATTGCTGCATCACAATTATTTTTAGAATCACGTTCTACAGAAGAAGCGGAAATGGAAGATGTATCAGAAGATATAAATGATTATCAAGAATTCATAGACGAATCATATGAGTTAAAAGATAATACTGCCAAAGAAAATCCTTTACAAATGATAACAAAAGATTCCAGAAGGAATAATTTAAAAACAATTAAAGAAGAACAAAATATAACAAATGATGATATCATAAAATTAGCTCACCTTGTACATGGTGAAGCCAGAGGTGAGCCATATAAGGGACAAATTGCAGTTGCAGCAGTTGTTTTAAATAGAAAGAAATCCGATAATTTCCCTAATACAATAGCCAGAGTGATTTATCAGGCCAATCAGTTCACTGCTGTAAGAGATGGCCAATATTTGCAAACACCTGATCAAGAATCTTTTAGTGCTGTATTTGAAGCTTTAGAAGGGAAAGACCCCAGTGAAGATGCCAAATATTTTTATAATCCGGAAACTGCGGACAATATGGATTTTTTCCATTCACTAACCAGAGTAACTAAAATAGGAAATCATATTTTTGCTGTAGAATAAAGTTTAAAATTTAAATTAATCCTACAACTTTGCGTAAAATACAAATTTTACGCAAAGTTGTAGGAGAATGTAGATGATAATTAAATTATTTCATTTTACTTTATTTTTTTGTGATACTAATAAAAAATTTAACTACTTCTGCTGGTTTGTTTAATCCTTTCATAAGCCTAGAAAAACCTTAAGAATCCTTTAAATTTTTTTAAAGTCCTTTTAAATTTAATGAAATTAAGAAGCTGACACTTACCCAGCTAAGCTTTTAGAACCTTTGAACCTTTGTTTGTTTTTGGTTTTCAATTATGCTATAATTGAATGGAAAATAATAAAATACATTTTATACTCAATTTAACCTTATTATTTATAGAAAATTTTATTGAAAAATAAATATCTCGGGAGGTTTTATAATTGGAAGAACTAACTGATCGTCAAAAAAGTATCTTTAATTATATCAAAAAAGAGATTGCTTCTAAAGGTTATCCTCCATCAGTCAGAGAGATCGGTAAAGCAGTTGGATTAAAATCTCCTGCTTCTGTCCATAGTCACTTAAAAACTTTAGAAAAAAAAGGATATCTGCGCAGAGATCCGGAAAAACCCCGGGCAATTGAGGTTTTAAGAGATAAAAATAATAATGGCAGCCAAAATGGCCAGAATAAGGAAAATCGAGAAATTATAGAAGTTCCAATTTTAGGTAAGGTTAAAGCTGGAGTTCCAATATTATCAGAAGAAAATATTGAAAATTTTTTTCCTCTCCCTCTTGATTATTTTAGTCCCGGTAATAAAGACGTCTTTATGCTGCAAATAGATGGCGAAAGTATGATTGAAGCCGGGATAAATAATGGTGATTACGTTATTGCTAAAAAACAGGACATTGCTAAAAATGGTGATATAGTTATAGCTTTAATCGATGACGAAACTACCGTAAAAAGATATTATGCAGAAGATAATCAAATAAGGTTAGTAGCTGAAAACGATTCCTATGACGATATAACCGGCAAAGAAATATCAGTTTTAGGCAAAGTTATAGGTCTTTTTAGAAATCTAAAATAAATCTTTGCTATTATCTATTTGAGTTTGAGTCATATAGCCCAATTTAAAGTATTTATACTTAAAGTATTTATTTTATGTCTTATAATTTATTTTATCCTGTTTTAATCACTAGTTTTAATCAAAAGAAAACTCACATTCGAACATTTCATTTAGACGTTCAGTCGTTTTCTTTAACAATTTAAAATCTTTTCTCACATCTTTCTCCGCATTTCTATTTCGAAATATATATGCAGGATGAAAAGTTGGGAGAAAATATAGGTCTCCTCTTTCAATCCATTCGCCTCTCTTTTTTGTTATGGACAAATTATTCCCTAATAAATAATTTAGAGCTGTGGACCCCATAGGTACAATAACCTTAGGCTTAACTAATTTTATCTCTGCTTTCAATATTGGTGCACATGCGTCCATTTCATCAGGCCTGGGTTTGCGATTTTCTGGAGGTCTACATTTAACTATATTAGTAATATAGAAGTCTTTTCTCTTTAAATTCACATCCTGCATAATTTCATTGAGAAGCTGTCCGGCTTTTCCTACAAATGGCCTTCCCTGCTTATCTTCATCAGCTCCAGGTCCTTCCCCGATAAGCATAATCTTATTATTAGTATTACCTTCTCCCATTACTACCTGAGTACAATTTTCTCGCAGATGGCAGCGAGAACATTCCACTGCTTCTGATTTTAAATTATCATATTTATCATTTGGATAAGTTATTAGTTGATTTTTGCTAATCTGGCCACTTTTTGTGAAGAAAATAGTAATCACCTCTTATATCAAATTATAAAACCTTTTAATTAAATCAAAATTTTCTCCCACTCTTTTAGATGTATGAGCATCAGAGCTAAATACTATACTAACATTTTTATATTTAGCCTGTTTTATAATGTCACTGGCAGGATAAACTTCATTTACAGGTTTATTTAATCCATTGGTATTAATTTCTAGACTTATGCTTTTTTGCTTCATGATATCCAGAATTGGATTTACCATGTCCAAAATAATTCTTCGATCTTTTATTATAAAATCAAAAATTTTTATTAAATCAAAATGTCCAATTATATCAAACAAACCTGATTTTACAGCTGAGTGCAGCAGACTAAAGTATTTTTTATATAAATTAATTAATTCTTTATACTTTAATCTGTAAAATTTATATTTGTATTTTGAATTATCAAAAGCCCAATTTCCTATATCATGAACTGATCCAATACAATATTCCAGAGGAAATTTTTCTAAAATTTCATTTATGTCTTTTTCTTTCCCGGGAACATAATCAAATTCAATTCCTATTTTTATATCTAATTTTTCTTCTTCTTTAAGCTGATATAAATTGCTAAAATTAAAATCTGACAAAAAAATTTCATGATCAGTGAATCCTATTCCATCTAAATTTTTATTCCTGGCTTCTTCTACAAAACTTCTTAAAGTAGTTAAATTATGACAGGAAACCTCTTTTCCATGACCATAAGGATGAGTATGCCAATCTATTGAAGACAATATAATCAACCAACCTCTCTTGGAGTATTATTTTATTATAATAAACAAATATTGAAGTTTCACTACCAAAAGCCAATTTATTAAATTTTACATAAAAACCAGATTAACCGCATGAATACTACTTAAAAGTAATAAAGATTTTTAGCTTTCAGCAGTGAAACTAATTAATAATATCAGACTTCTTTTTGCAAACGTTTCAGAGCTTCTTTAATACGCTCCTCTGAAACAGTCAAGGCTATTCTTATATAATTTTTACCCTGGTCACCATAGCCAATCCCGGGAGTAAAAAAAATACCGGTCTTTTCAAAAATATATTGAGAAAACTCTTTACTATCATTAAATTCTTCTGGTATTTTCATCCACAGATAAAAAGAGGCTTTATTAGGTTTTATTTCCCAACCGAGATCCCTCAAACCCTGAACCAATAAATCTCTTCTCTTTTCATATTTTTTTACAGATTTTTTTATACAATTTTTATCGCCTTGTAAGGCAGTTATACCCGCTCTTTGAATCGCTTCAAAAACTCCAGAATCAATATTTGTTTTTATAGTACTCAGAGCATCTATTATTTCAGAATTTCCTAAAACCCAGCCCAATCGCCAGCCTGTCATATTAAAGGTTTTTGATAGCGAGCCAAACTCAACCCCAACATCCATGGCTCCTTCTACTTCAAGAAAGCTAGGAGGCTGATAAGAATCCAGGCCTATTTCACTGTAAGCAGCATCATGCACTACAACAAAATCAAATTCATGCGCATAATCAACGATTTGTTGATAAAAAGATAAATCAGCCGTAGCACCAGTTGGATTATTAGGATAATTTAAATATATCATTTTAGCTTTTTCCAGGTTCTCATTATTGACAGATTCTAAATCAACCAAAAAATCATTTTCTGGTTTTAAAGGCAGTTTTAAAGTTTCTCCACCAGCAAGCAGAACCGCAGTTTCATAAACCGGATATGAAGGATCAGGAATTAATGCTAAATCCCCGGAATTTATATAACAAAAAGGAAAGTGTGCAAGCCCTTCTTTTGAGCCTATTAAAGATATGACTTCTTTCTCAGGGTCAACATTTACTGAAAACCTCTCATGATACCAGTTTGAAACGGCTTCACGAAATTCCAGCAAGCCTTCATAAGAAGGATAACTATGAGTTGTAGGGTCCATTACTGCTTGTTTCATAGATTCTACTATATGTTCGGGAGTTGGTAAATCAGGGTCACCAATACCAAAATTAATGACATCTACCCCGTTCTCTTTTGCCCTTTCAATCATCTTATCAATTTCAGCAAATAAATATGGCGGTAAATTTTTAACTCTTTGAGCCTTATCAATATCAATATTCATGTTTTCACTACCTTTCTAAATAAGTTTTTATTTTGCTTTATGTAAGATTAATTTTAAAGGTTAATTTTACCGGAAAATACTTTATTGGATGGCCCAATAATATAAAGATCTTTTTGGGACCAATCAATAGATAATGATCCTCCTGGTAGAACAACATCTACCATCTCTTTGGTTAATCCCAGTTCAATTGCAGCTGCAGCTGTTGCCGAAGCCCCGGTACCACAGGCTAAAGTTATGCCACTACCTCTTTCCCATACCTGCAAATTAATTCTTTTTTGACCTTCCACTTCAGCAAATTCTACATTGATATTTTCCGGAAAAATTTCATGAGTTTCAATTTTAGGCCCCCAGGTTTCAAGAGGAATTTTTGAAAGTTTTTCTTCCACAAAAAAAACTGCATGGGGATTGCCCATAGAAACTAAATTAAAAGTAAATTTTGCCTGAGGTAAAAACGAAAAGATATCATAAGCTACATTAATTAATTTTTCCTTAGAAATGCCAGTATTTGTAATAATTCTATCTGCCCGCACAGGAATTTTTTCGAGAGAAAATTTTGGCACTCCCATATTCACCTTTACCATAGCTTTATTATCATCTGGACAATATTTCATGATCCGGGGTTTTATATTACCCGCACCAGTCTTAAGTGTAATTTTATCATCAATAATTTTAATATCTTTTAAATAATGAGTAATGCAGCGCACACCGTTTCCACACATTTCTGCAGTGCTTCCATCACTATTGTAAATTGTTAAATTGTAATCAGGAGAAGAAATATTGTCGTTTTTGTTTTTTTCTTCATTGGATTCTTCTAAAAGTAAAATCCCATCAGCACCAATTCCAAAATGTCTATCACAAAGAAACTTAATTTTATCTTCTGTTAAAAGTGATTTTAAGTGTCTGGTGTCCTTCAGATCAAATATTATAAAATCATTTCCCAGCCCATGATATTTGTGAAATCTAAATTTTTCTCCTCTGTCAGCTGTATTCATAAAAATTCTCTCCCATTTGAAGTGATTTTTGCGAAAAATCTATATTCTATATTTTAATGATATATTGTAAATCTTTATATTGTTAAATTGTTAATCTAATTTTATTTTCTATAAAAAAATTTATATTCCTGCATTATTATTTAATTGATGGATAGAGCTTAAATTATATTTTTTAGCAACAATAGAAGCTAAATGCATTGTTAGCTCATGTTCATTCCAGTAATCAGGGTTAATCCAAATAATATCTGAATCTCTTTTAAAAAAAGATAACTGCTTTTTAGCCAGGTTTCTGGATCTTTTTTTTATCAGTATCTTTGCCTTCTCTAAGCTTATTTCCTCTGTAAAATATTTTATCAATTCTTTATATCCTAATGCCTGTTTTGCAGTGAGACTAAGTTCAAAATTGTTATACAAATATTTTACTTCTTCTATTAAACCTTCGTCCAGCATTTCTTCTACACGATTATTTATTCTTTTATAAAGTCTATCTCTGGTTCTCCAGATTCCAAATTTAAGGTGATCATATTTAGCAGGCTGCTTTTCCTGTAAATACTCATAAAAAGTTCTGGTTTTACCTGTCAAAAAATATATTTCCAGGGCTCTGCTTACTCTTTTTAGATCATTATAATGTATTCTGTCAGCATATTCAGGATCAATATCAACCAGGTAATTATAAAGCCTTTTTCTTCCCCATTCTTCAGCGTAATTGTAAAAAACTTTTCTGATATTACTGTCCGGTAAATTAGGCAAAAGATAATTTTCAACCACGGCCTTAATATACAAACCAGTACCTCCAACCATTATTGGTAGCTTATTTTTTTGAGTAATTTCAGTAATCTTATTTCTGGCCTGGCTTTTATATTCTGCTACCGAAAATTCTTCTTCAGGAGATATAATATCTATCATATGATGAGGAGGATTTTTTCGCTTTTCTTCAGGCAATTTATCAGTTCCAATATCCATGCCTTTATATATCTGCATGGAATCTGCAGAGATTATTTCACAGTTTATGTATTTTGCTAATTTAAGAGAAAAAGATGTTTTGCCACTTGCTGTAGGCCCTAAAAGTATTACCAAATTTTCTTGTTGAATATCACTCATTTATTTCAACTCCTGAAAAAGTTAACGTAAATATGCTTATAAACTTTAGTAATAAAATATGGATCTTCTCCATATCAGTTAATTGAAAATAGTTTTGGCCATTTTCGTAATACATATAATCGAAAGCTATAAGGCTCTGTTAACCAGGAAATTTTTCCTGTGTTTAGGTTTAGTTTTCGGCCAAAAAATAGTGCTTCCTTCCCGAAAGCTCTTCCCTGAGCTTGCGCTCAGCCCGGCACATCCTGAGCCGGGGACACGATTTTTTGGCCATGTTACTGTCCCTGAATTTGAAAAATTTCCAGTATCACTTCGCTTTATAGCTTCCAATACTCTATAAGCTCCGGCAATTAAAGGTATAAGTAGTCCTGGTAATCCAGCATATATGGCAATTTCACCAAAGGTTCTGGAGAAGAACCTAAAATATTAATATTTAAAACACAAAGTTGCAAAATTTATGATATAAAAACTATATTATCAATCATCGGTGTGGGGACGTTCAACTTTATCTTTTAATTCTTCAAGGCTAAGATTGACAATAATAGGGCGTTTATGTGGGCAGCGATAAGGATTTGAGGCCGCAAATAATTTTTGACATATAACTTTCATTTCTTCTTGATCTAATTTCACACCTTCTTTCACTGCCTGTCGACATGAAGTGTATTTTAAAATTTCCTCCTGTAATTCACTCTTATTTTGTTTTTCTTTGTTTTTAAGCAGTTGAAAAATCAAATCCTCTGGCGTATCATCATTTAAATTTTTTAAAAATATCGGTACTGCTGTCAAAGCGTAACTGTTAGGACCAAATTCTTCTATTTTAAAGCCATAATTTTCTAAATTATCTCTGAGTTCTCTTATCAATTCTTTTTCTTCCGGGTTCAGTTCTAAGTTTATAGGGGTTAATAGCATACTGCTCTCAATTTTTTTAGAGTTCATCTTCTGTTTTAGCTGCTCATAAATTACCCTTTCGTGTGCATTGTGTTGATCAATTATATATAAACCTTCGCAGCTCTGATAAAGAATAAAAAGATTATGAAGTTGTCCTATCACTCCCCGATTTAAATCTTCGGATTGTTCAATTTTTTCTTCACTAACATCTGCGGTATAATCATTTTCTTTATCAGTTTGAAAATCAAAATCACTCAAAAAATAATTCTCTTTTTCCTGATCATCAACAGAAAAATCAAAAGCAGTATTACTCAAATTTTGTTTGGGGGTGGAAATATTTGGAATAGTTTCTGATTTATCGTTCTTATTATTTTTATTACTATACTCAGTCTCACCAGGTTTTTGCTCTAAAGTTTCAATGTTTTCAATATTTTGGGAGCTATCAATATTTGCTAAAGCCTTACTGATTTCTTCTGCTAATATATCCTTTATCTCATCACCTCTACTAAATTTAATCCGCTTTTTGCTAGGATGTACATTGACATCCACCAGAATAGGATTGATTTCTATATTTAAAAAAACCAGAGGATATCTGTTTTTAGGCAAAAATCCACTATAAGCCTGTTCTATTCCATCTCTTAAAAATTTATTTTGAGCAGGACGCTGATTGATAAAGAAAAACTCATGTTTTCGGGCTGAACGACTCACATTTGGATTGATAATATATCCAGCAACTTTTAAGTAATCCCGGGAAAAATTTACCGAAACCAGGTTTTCATGAACTTTCTCCCCATAAAGACTATAAATCGTGGATCTTAAATCATCATTTCCGGGAGTGCTAATGTTTTCATTGCCTTCATGATATAATTTAAAACTTATTCCCGGATTGGCAAGGGCAGCAGCAGTGAGATGTCTATTAACATGTACAGCTTCTGTAGAGGGTTTTTTCAGGTGTTTAAAGCGGGCCGGAGTATTAAAAAACAAATCCCGCACGGTAATTTCTGCTCCCTGAGGCAATCCTGCGTTTTTTCTAGTTATTTTATCTCCTGCTTTAAGCTCTAAAATAACACCATTATTTTCCTTCTCATGACGAGATTTAACTTTAATTTTAGAAACAGCAGCTATACTGGCCAGAGCTTCGCCTCTAAATCCTAATGTTTGCAGAGAATAAATATCTTCTATATTATTAATTTTACTGGTGGTATAACGAGAAAAAGCTTTTTCTATCTCCTCAGAGGGAAAACCTTTGCCATCGTCTTTAACTCTTATTAAATCGCGCCCCCCATTTTTGATTTCAATAGTAATATTATCTGCATTAGCGTCTATTGAATTTTCAACCAATTCTTTAACTACAGAAGCAGGCCGCTCTATAACTTCTCCAGCAGAAATTTGATTGCAAACTTTTTGGGATAATTTTTTAATTCTATCATTTCTCATATATATGCTGGAGCCTCCTAATTATCTATTGCCAATAATTTCTTGTTTCAAGTTGTGCAGGAATTCTAAAGCTTCTAAAGGAGTTGTATTATTCACATCGAGCTCTTCCAGTCTCTCCTTTATCTCGGCAAAATTTTCCCGACCATCCTGAGATTCCAGAGAGAAAAATTGCAGCTGTTCTGCTTGCTCCTCAATATAGTTATCTCTATTATTGCTTCCATTTTTAGCGAAAGAACTCATTGAATATGATGAATACTGCTGCTTTCTTTCCAGTTGAACCAGCATAGCTCTGGCCTCTTCAATAATCTCTTCTGGAAGGCCAGCTAATTTTGCCACTTCAATACCATAACTTTCTTCAGCAGATCCCGGTTCTATATGGTACATAAAGTGAATATCATTTTCTTCTTCTTCTACCACTACGTTAAGATTTTTAACTCCTTCTTCGTTTTTGGCCAGCTCGGTCAATTCATGATAATGGGTAGCAAAAAGTGTTCTCGCCCCTATCTGGCCAGGATCATTAATATATTTACTTACAGCCCAGGCTATACTTAATCCATCATAAGTACTTGTGCCCCTGCCTACTTCATCCAGAATTATTAAACTATCCTTCGTAGCATTATTAACAATATTACTGACTTCATTCATTTCCACCATAAATGTGCTTTGACCTGTAGATAAATCATCGCTGGCACCAACTCTGGTAAAAATACGATCAACCATACCGATACTTGCTGAATCGGCAGGAACAAAAGAACCTATTTGGGCCATTAGTGTAATTATTGCCACCTGACGTAGATAAGTAGACTTGCCTGACATATTGGGGCCGGTTATGATCAAAAATCTATTATTTTCACAGTCAAGAGTGGTATGATTGGGAACAAAATCAACATCAACCATCTCTTCTACTACTGGATGTCTTCCTTTAGTAATGGAAATTAGATCATCTTTATTTATCAGTGGCTTACAATAGTCGTTTTCTAAAGCTATTTGCGCAAATGATAAAAGTACATCAAGACGAGCAATCTGTTTTGCTGTTTGTTTCAGCTTTTCTAAATTTTTTCGAGCGAAATCTCTTAATTCACAAAAAATATCATACTCTAAATCATTAATTTTTTCTTCTGCGCCTAAAACTGCAGCTTCCTTCTCCTTAAGTTCAGGAATTATATACCGTTCACTATTACTAAGTGTTTGTTTTCTAGTATAATCGTCCGGAACCTTATCTAAATTGGCATTTGTAACTTCAATATAATAACCAAAGACTTTGTTAAAACCAACTTTGAGTGAATCAATTCCAGTTCTTTCTCTTTCCTTCGGCTGCAGTTCAGCTATCCAGTCCTTTGCTTCCTGTCTATTTTCCCTCAGACTATCAAGTTTCTCATTGTAGCCACTTTTTATTAACCCACCCTCTTTAGGTGAATGAGGAGGTTCAGCAACCAGGGCTTCTTCTAACTTTTCCCTTAAATCCTCCATTAAGTCCATCTTATCAGCCATTGATTTAATATATTGACATTCATGTTTCTCTAAAGCGGCCTTTAAATCTGGAATCAATCCCAGAGAAGATCTTAGTGCCCCCATATCCCGAGGATTTATAGATTCATAACTAATCTTGCTTTGCAGGCGTTCTAAATCATATACCTCAGAAAGTATATCCTGTAGCTTTCTGCTGCCGACATAATTGCTGAGCAGCTCTTCTACAGCTTTATGTCGAGCCTTAATTTTTTCCACGTCTAGGAGAGGCTGATTAATCCATTTTCGCAATAATCTAGAACCCATAGATGTAACAGTTTCATCTAATATTGACATCAAAGAACCCGATTTTTTCTTGTCTCTTATAGTTTCAGTTAATTCTAAATTACGTCTGGTAGCCGAATCTAATACCATATAATCATGAACATAATAAGGGTTAAGACCAGTTATATGATCAAGTGCCTGTTTTTGAGTCTCCTGAGAATATTTGAGAATTTCAGCCGCAGCAAGCAGTCCAGCTTCCATATTTTCGCAGCCAAAAGCCTGCAGAGAGTTTATTGCAAAAAAGTTTTTTAAAATTTTCTCAGAGTTATCAACACTTAAATTTGAACTTGCTGTATATTTAAACTGGCTATTTTTATCCAGGTGCTTCCAGCCCGGTTTCTGCCTTAAATCTTCAGAAATAATTATCTCACTTGGCTCTAATCTGTCAATTTCATCACAGGCAGTAGAAAAATCTTCAACTTCGGTCAAAGAAAATTCACCGGTTGAAATATCAAGAAAAGCAAAGCCAAATTTATTTTCAAATTTCTTTAAAGAGACCAAATAATTGTTTTTATTATCAGGTAATATTTCATCTTCGATGACAGTGCCCGGTGTGATTACTCTTATTACATCACGTTCCACGAGTCCCGAAGCTTCTGAAGCATCTTCCATCTGCTCACATATAGCAACTTTATAACCATTTTCGATTAATGTGGCAATATATGATGATGCTGACTTGGCAGGCACACCTGCCATAGGTATCTCCTGGTCTGAACCCTTGTTGCGTGAGGTTAGAGCGATATCAAGAAGTCTGGCAGCTACTTTTGCGTCTTCTTCAAATACCTCATAGAAATCTCCTAACCGAAAAAATAAAATGCTGTCATCATATTTGTTTTTTAATGATTTATACTGTTTCATCATAGGAGTTAACTCTTCCGACATAAAATCACCTCATAAACCTCACATGGTTGAATTTCACATAATAATTATAGATTGATACATCAGCTTCTAAGATAAAATTTCACCGTATAGTGTCCAGCTTCCAGCTTCTGTAATTTTGACAGGAATAATTTTACCCTTTAAGTCTGGTTTACCTGGAATTATTACCAGTTTATTGGACTCAGTCCGACTGCTATAATTTTCCGGATTATTTTTGCTTTCTCCTTCTACCAATACATCAATAGTTTTACCAACTAGCTGCTCGTTTTTTTCCTGGCTAATTTCATTTTGAACATTCATCAATTCATGCAATCTGGACTTCTTCTCCTCCGGTTCAATATTACCATCCATATTTTCCGCTTTAGTACCGGGGCGAGTTGAATAAGCAAATGTAAAAGCCATATCAAACCTGCATTCTTTTACCAGACTTAATGTTTTTTCAAAATCATTCCTGGTTTCCCCGGGAAAACCAACAATTATATCAGAAGTAATAGCAGCATTCGGATCCAGCTCTTTAATTTTTTTAATTAAGCTTAAGTATTCTTTTCTTGTATAACCCCGGTTCATCCGATTTAAAATTCGAGTGCTCCCGGATTGTACTGGGAGATGATAATGGGAACATATCTTATCGTTGCTGGCAACAGTCTTAATTAACTCTTGATTAAAATCTCTCGGATGAGAAGTCATAAACCGAATTCTGTGCAAAGATGCAGTTTTTGATAATTTATTCAACAATTTTTTAAAAGAATAATTATCTCCTAAATCCTGACCATAAGCATTCACATTTTGTCCTAGCAGTGTTATCTCTTTTACTCCTTCTGCCGTAAGATTTTTAACTTCTTGCATTATTTTAGCTTCAGGCCGGCTCCTTTCTGGGCCTCTGACAAAAGGTACAACACAATAACTACAATAATTATCACAGCCTTTTATAATAGTGACCCAGGCCTGAAAATCATTTTTTCTTTTTACAGGAGTATCTATATCGGGCTTTTGAGGCTCGTCCCATATTTCAATTATCTGTTCTTCTCCAGATTTAATCTGTTCAATCAAAGCAGGTATGCGATGCAAATTATGGGTACCAAATATTATATCAACCTGAGGATGTTTCTGATAAAGTTCCTGAGCAGGCTCCTCTTTCTGCATCATACACCCTCCAACAGCCAGCACCATCTCCGGATTATTTTCCTTTAATTTTTTTAAAGAGCCGACTTTTCCATATACTGTTAATTCTGCATTCTCTCTTACCAGGCAGGTGTTCATGACTACAACATCAGCATTTTCCGGTTCTTCAGTCGGTTTATATCCCATATTTTCCAGCATACCAGCTATTTTTTCTGAATCATGTTCATTCATCTGGCAACCATAAGTAATTATATAATATTCTTCGCTCATTATTACCACCTTATTCAAAACATATTAAAACCGATTAATTAAATAAAAGCAAAACTAAAATGATAAACAAATTCATCTAACTTTCATTTTAATAATTATATTATACATTGTAGATTAATTCAATTGTCAATGCCCCCAAAAATCTAAGCCAGGGCATAAAAGCCCTGGCATTAAATAAAACCTGATTATAAAGTAAAAATTAAAAACTGTGTTACATTTTTTTCATTAATAAGGCTCGAATAAATCTTTGCCAACACCACATTCGGGACATACCCAGTCTTCAGGAACATCCTCAAAGGAAGTACCCGGTTCTACTTCTACACCTCCACCACCTTCAGGATCACCTTCTTCTGGATCATAAATATACATACATACAGTGCACTGATACTTTTGCAATTTAAAATCCTCCTTTCTATATGTTATCTAAACTCTTAAATTTTATTATATCACATTGATATTATGCTTCCAACTGCTGTTCAAACATCCAGATCTTCCACCTTATCAGCATTATTAAGTATAAATTCTCGGCGTAAAGATGTATCATTACCCATTAACCTTGTGAACAGTTTATCTGCTTCAAAAGCATCTTCAATTTCTACCTGCATTAATCTTCGTTCATCTGGATTCATAGTAGTTTTCCATAATTGCCCGGGATTCATTTCACCCAGGCCTTTATACCTCTGCAGTGAAAAATTACTTTCCCCATTATTACTTCTGAATTGCTGCAGTTCCCGGTCATTATAAAGATATTCTATATTTTTGCCTTTTTTAACCTGGTAAAGAGGTGGACGGGCTAAATATACATGCCCTCTTTCCAAAATTTTCTTCATGTAGCGATAAAACAGAGTTAAAATTAAGGTCTCTATATGAGCACCATCAACATCAGCATCTGTCATAATTATAATTTTATGATAACGCAATTTATCCAAATCAAACTCTTCACCTATACCAGTACCCAGTGATTTAATTATTGCCACAATTTCGTCATTACTAAGAATTTTTTCCATTCTGGCTCTTTCTACATTAAGAATTTTACCCTTAAGAGGCAGAATTGCCTGGAACTCCCTGTTTCTTCCCTGTTTGGCAGAGCCCCCGGCAGAATCACCCTCCACCAAAAATAACTCGCTTTTTTCCGGAGTTTTACTGGAACAATCTGCTAATTTAACAGGAAGATTTTTATTTCCAATAGCATCTTTTTTCTTATTTAGCTCCCGGGCCTTTTTAGATGCCTGTCTGGCCCTAACAGCTGCCAGAGCCTTGTCAACTATTTTTTTGCCTATCTCTGGCTCATAAGATAATAGCTCCTTTAAATAATCGTAAACAGATGATTCTATCTGGCTTTTTATCTCGCTATTACCAAGCTTATTTTTTGTCTGACCTTCAAATTGTGGTTCTGCCAGTCTGACACTAATCACCGCCGTTAAACCTTCTCTAATGTCACTGCCCGTCAAAGAAGGATCGCTTTTATTAAGCAAATTATTTTTTTCGGCAAATTTATTAACCGCCCTGGTAAGGGCCGTCTTAAAACCTGTAACATGATAGCCCCCTTCATCGGTTTTAATATTATTAGCATAACTATAAATCCTGGTGGTATAAGTATTATTATACTGCAGGGCAAATTCTATCTGACAATCAGTAAGTTCCTTTTGAAAATAAACGACATCTTCATGCAGAGGATCATGATGCTGGTTTAAAAATTGAACGAATTGTTTTAATCCGCCGGAAGCAGAAAAAGTTTCCTGTTTAACTTCCTCCCCTCGGCGATCACATAAATTCAACTTTAAATCACTATTTAAATAAGCTGATTCTTTTAAGCGGCTGGCAAGAGTTTCGAAACGAAAATCTATGGTGGTAAATATTTCCCTGTCAGGTTTAAAGGTTATCTCTGTTCCGGTTTTTTCGCAATCTTCAATTTTGTCAACTTCTGTAACAGCTTCGCCTTTTTCATACCTCTGAAAATATTTGCCGCCCTGCCAGCAGGTTACAATTTCCAACCATTCAGAAAGAGCATTAACAACTGAAACCCCAACCCCATGAAGACCACCGGAAAACATGTAGCTTTGATCATCAAATTTACCGCCAGCATGAAGATTGGTCATGATAACCTCTAAAGCTGGCCTATTGGTGTCACGATAATTATCAACAGGAATACCTCTACCCTGATCCTTAACACTTACACTTCCATCTTCATTTAAATTAACCAAAATTTCATCTCCATAACCGGAAAGATGTTCATCAATACTGTTATCAACTACTTCCCAGACTAAATGATGAAGCCCTTTAGTTCCTGTGCTGCCTATGTACATACCGGGCCTTTTTCTAACCGCTGAAAGCCCTTCTAAAACCTCTATATTTTCCGAAGAATATTTATTCTGAACCTGACTGCTCATAATTAAAGTTCACCATGCCTTTCTCACCTTTGTTCTCGAGCAAATTTTATTGAATTAATTAATTTGATGTATTCAATTCATTACAATTATAATCCTTCTTGCATATTATATCAAAGATACATCAGTTTGGCCAATCTTGCATTGACACTGAAGATTATTGTATAATTGTTATTGTTGGTTTGCTGTATTTTCAAGTAGTTATAAAAACAGAATTAGTTAAAGGAGTTTATAAATTATGCCTGAAAAAATAATCCCCATTTCTTTAGAAGAAAAAATGAAAGATGCTTATCTCAACTATTCCTTAAGTGTGATTGTAAGCAGAGCTCTGCCTGACGTTAGAGACGGTTTGAAACCGGTTCATAGAAGAATTTTATATGGATGTCATCAATTAGGGCTGAATTCTGACAAACCTCACAAAAAATCTGCAAGATTGGTTGGTGAGGTTCTGGGTAAATTTCATCCGCATGGAGATAATGCTCTTTACAAAACTCTGGTCCGTATGGCCCAGCCTTTTACCCAGAGATATCAATTAATTGATGGGCATGGTAATTTTGGCTCTATTGATGGTGATAATGCGGCCGCAATGAGATACACAGAAGCGCGTTTAACAAAATTAGCCGAAGAAATGCTGGTCGATCTGGAAAATAATACTGTTCCCTTTTCAGATAATTTTGATGGGACTCTTCAGGAGCCGGATATTCTGCCGGCAGCCTTCCCTAATTTGCTTATAAATGGCTCTAGCGGCATAGCTGTGGGTATGAGTACCGATATACCCCCTCATAACCTTGGTGAAGTTATAGAAGGAACTATAGCCCTTATGAGAGATTCTGGGCTTGATAATGATGAATTAAGAAATTACATACCAGGACCTGATTTTCCCACCGGGGGAAGAATAATAGGTATAGATAAAATCAAAGAAACTTATAGAACCGGGAATGGGTCATTAGTAAATCGAGGCAGCCTGCACCAGGAAACCAGGGGTAACAGTAAAAATTTGATCATTACAGAAATTCCTTATCAAATAAGCAAGTCAAAATTAGTAGAAGAAATCACAGAAGAAGCCAAAAAAGAGAGACTTGGTAATATTTCTACTGTCAGAGACGAATCTGATCAAGAAGGCATGAGAATAGTCCTGGAATTAAAATATGATGCTTCTCCCCAAATAGTGGAAAATCGACTATATAAATATACCTCTCTTCAAAAAAGACAGCGTATAAATATGCTAGCTCTGGTTGATAATCAGCCCGAAGTTTTGAATTTAAAGGAGATTTTAACTCATTTTATTGAATTTAGGCGAAAAGTAGTCAGAAATAGAATCAAACATCAGCTAAAACAGGAAGAAGAAGAGTTAGAAATCTTACAGGGTTTAAAAACTGCTCTTGATCAGCTTGACCAGGTTATCAACATTATTAGAAATTCCAGTTCCAGGCAGGAAGCTTCTATTTCGCTGCAAAATCAGTTTGAAATCAGTGAAAATCAGGCTTCCGCCATACTTTCAATGCAATTACATCGCCTGGTAAAAATGGAGAGGAAAAACATAAATGAAAAGCTGGAAAAAACCAGGCAAAATATCAAAGAATATAAAGAATTGCTTAACAGTCAGGAAAAATTAGATGATTTAATAATTGATGAACTTAAAGAAATAAAAGAAAAATATGGAGATAAAAGAAGGACAAAAATTATTAAGGATGAACAAAAAGCTGAAATAGAAAAACAGGACTTAATAAAGAGCAAATCAGCTGTAGTAAGCTTATCCATTAAGGGAAAGCTCAAAAGAACTGATAACAAAAATAATATTAGAGCTGCTAAAGACGATCATATAATAAAAATCATGAAATTAAATTCACTGGATAATATAATATTCTTTACAGAAAATGGTTATTGCTATAACCTTCCCGTCCATGAAATTACTGAACATCATGGTTTATCTACCGGAGATGATCTGACAAAATATTTAGATACAGCCCCCAAAGAAAAAATCATAGATTCAATTCCTCTAAACGAAAGTATAAGAAATAATTTTATAGCTATTTGTACTCAGACGGGTAGAATTAAATTTTCCCGAGGACAAGAATACAAAACAACTGTCAGCAAAATTAAAGCCGTCAACCTGGCAGAAAACGATCTGGTGAAGAATTCTTTTCCTGTTCAATGTGATGAAGATATTGTTATGATTTCTAAACAGGGACGGGTAATACGTTTTTCGGCAGAAGAAATTTCACCTTCCGGTCGCAATACCATGGGAAGCAGAGGGATAAAGTTAGAAAATAATGATTTTCTTCAGACGGGTTTACCGCTTAAATCTCAGGAAAATTTGGTTGTATTAACACCTAAAGGGAGATTGGGCAGGCTGAAAACCAGAGCATTGAAAAAACAGAGTCGTTATGGCAAGGGTAAATTTTTGCTGCCCAAAAAATATAATGTTCAGGATGCTGTAGTCTGCGAGGATGACAGTACTTTAATAATAAGAGATAAAGAATTTAACCTAAAATTAATAAATTCTGATGACTTGCCAGGTTTTAAACAATTACCCATTAATAGAACTAAATCCCCATTATCTTCGCCTGCAACTCCGCTAAAAGATATAACATTAAAACCGATATTAAAAACAGACTCTTCTCAAGATAATGATTAACATAAAATTATAAGCAAAAATCCTGGTCGGCTCATACAATAATTAGAAACCATTAAGTGTTACTAATAAATAAGACACCTGATGATAATTTCTAATGAGAAGTACAGCCGACCAGGATTAGATATTTAAATTTTAGTGTATTTTCAAGAGTGTAGTCTCAAGTATGTATATTCAGGTTGATTTTTTGGTTTAGTTTATTATAATATCTTCCAGACTGCGCTTGGGCACATGATGTACTTCATTATCATCACGCCAGTAATTAAAATCCTCGCCCTTCATTTCTTCCAGAACAATCTCTTCAGCAGGAGTCCCCAAAGCAATGACATATAGTATCTCAAATTGATCCTTTATTTCCAGCTCTTCTCTTAATTTATCCTTTTTAATGGCAGCAAAAATACAACCAGCCCTACTATTTGCCCTTGCGCCCAGCATAATTGTCTGAGCAGCAATTCCCGGATCACAGAAATATTTCCTGGTTATTTCTGTATCACCAAGCATAACTATGTAACCTGAAGGTTTTTTCCCTTCTTCTGGCCCCTCCCAATCTTTAATTGCACCAGCCCAGCTAAGGGTAGAAAAAATCTTTTCATTAGTTTCAGGCTTCCAGGAAAGGTAATATTTTAAAGGTTGTCTATTAGCTGCAGAAGCGGTAACCCTGGCTATATCTACATATTGCTCCAGTTCTTCTCGTTCAAAAGTATCTGCCTGATCAAATTTACGACAGGACCTAGTATTTCTCACCAGTGATTTGAAGTTATTAAAATTTATTTTATTCATGCTATAACCCCCTTGATATTAATAAATGATCAATTAATTTAATTCATAAATGTATGTAAATTTGATTTATTACATTTTTCCTGTGTTTAGGTTTAGTTTTCGGCCAAAAAATAGTGCTTATTGCGCGAAAGCTCTTCCCTGAGCTTGCGCTCAGCCCGGCACATCCTGAGCCGGGGGGCACAATTTTTTGCCCATGTTACTGTCCCTGAATTTGAAAAATTTCCATTATAACTTCGCTCTATAGCTTCCAATACTTTATAAGCACCGGCAAATAAAGCAATTAAAGGTATAAGTAGTCCTGTTAATCCAGCATATAGGGCAATTTCACCAGCGGTTCTGGAGAAAAAACCATTTTTTAAAAAATACGAAAAGCCCCGGTTTAGAGCTGCAAAACCGGGGCCGGTAGTCGTTATTGGTTAATTAAACCTTAACGACATTCTCGGCTTGTGGGCCTCGATCAGTTTCAACGATCTCGAATTCAACTTCTTGACCATCTTCGAGATTTTTGAAACCTTCTTCCTGAATTGCTGAAAAATGAACAAAAACGTCTTCCTCTTCACCTTCGCGTTCGATAAATCCAAAACCCTTCTTAGTATCAAACCATTTGACCTTACCAGTGTAAATCATTAAACACATTCCTCCTAAGTATTATTCTTTATTTTGCTATAATACACAATAACACAAACCTGTCGATTTATCAAGGATAAAAAGCATATTAATTTGCAATAGTCGTCTGCATCAATAAAATTTTAATCCACTTTATTTTTTTTCAGCCATGCAATTATATCATCAGATTCATATAAGGGCTCTCCTCCTATAAATAAGCAGGGAACCTGATCTTTTCCTCCAACCTCCAGTAATTTTTCTTTTGCTGACTGGTTTTTGGAAGTGTTTTTCAACTCTATCCCCTCAATATCATTATCTTCAATAAATCTAGTTACCTTCTTACAATATGGACATGCCGGCATGTAAAAAAGTTCCAGCTTCTCATCTGTCATGATTACACCTCCCTGTTTATTATGAAATTAACATTAAGTATTTTTAATATTATTTGAGATAAATTAATTGTCAAAAGTGTTTATTTTTTTGATTTATTTCTCATGGCCGGTAGATAAGGTTTTCTAAATACGGTTATGTCATAAACTTCCTTGTTTTTAGCTTCTTCATTATTATATCTATTGATCAAATTTCTCAGTTCCCTGTTAAAATCTTCAATCTGATCCTCATTCAAATGCAGTTTTCTTATCAAAAAATCCAGCGACTTATCACCAGGATATCCTGCATTTTCAAAGCCTTCGGTTAAGCTATGAGATTCCTGTAATAATTTGAGCGTATCTTTGAAATCACCTTTGAGATGCTGAATTATTCCAAATATCCAGTGGTCATCAATAGTTTCAGGCAAATCCGAAAACATTTTCCCTACAGAATAGAAAGTGGCTTTTTTGCAGAATTTTTCTTTATTATTTTCTTCTTTTTTTAGGAGCATTTCTGTTTCATGCATGTTCTGTAAATAATCATATAACAGCTCTTCTTTTTCACCTAATTCTTGAGCTAATTCAGAAGCTGTAATCCATTGATCTTTTTCCATTGCAACCAAAATCGGAATCCCCAGTGGATCAGTCAGCAGTTCTACCTGAGCTCTATTTTTAACTTTATAAACACATTCCTCCCCCTCAGAGTTTTGACTCATTAATTTTCACCTCCAAAATTTAATTTTCAAGCAGGAAAAAATAAATTTATAAACAATAATACTAATAACCTTAAAATATTTTGCGTAAAAGCTAAGTTTTATGCAGAAAGGGTGAATTTATTGTGGAAAATATTTCATTTAAAGATGCTGTTTACCGCTTTAGAAGGTATCTTCTGGTGGAAAAAAGCTATTCTGGACTTACCGTCAAAGAATATGTGAACGATTTGAATTTATTGCATGAGTATTTGCAGGAAAAATATAATTATAGTGAAGACTTCCCGGTTAAAGAAATTGATAGACACGAAATAATTGAATTTCTGGGTGATATAATTATTGAAAAAGGCAATTCGCCAGTAACCCGCAATAGAAAACTATTTTCTTTGAGATCTTTTTTCAAATTTCTCCAGCTAAATTCTTATCTTGAAAACAATCCCACCGAAAATATTGAAAGCAGCAAAACTGAAACTAAGGCTGAGCCTATTTATTTAAAAATGAATCAGGCCAGAAAGTTTCTGCGCACAATTAAAAATTCAGATTCGCGCCATAAAAACAGAGATTTAGCCATAATAAAAGTTTTTCTTTATGCAGGCTTAAGAGTTTCAGAACTGGTAAATTTAAATTTAGAAAATATTGATTTCGATGATGAAGCCTTAAAATTTTATGGTAAAGGCAATAAAGAAAGATATGTCCCCCTGCACGAAGATGTTATTCAGACTATTCTTGATTATCTCCCGGAACGAGAAAGTATTAATAAAAAAAATAAAGATGCAGAAAAAGCCCTATTTATTTCAGGCCATGGAAATAGAATAAGTGTAAGAACTGTTCAACATACGGTAAAAAAATATGCTAAAATGGCCGGAATAAGAAACGCTGAAAAAATTACCCCTCACAAACTTAGACATACTTTTGCAACAACATTATACCAGGAAACAAAAGATTTGAATGTACTCAAAGATCTGCTGGGGCATGCAGATATCTCTTCTACCCAAATTTACACTCACACTGATCCAGAGCAGAAACGCGATGCTATAGATAAATATCCGGACATTTAAAACTGAAATTAGTGACAATTGAGCTATCTGCAGTATTATCTAACATAATATACAGAAGGACGGCCCTTACCTGGTTGAGGATATAATTCCATCAATTCATATATGTCATCTGGCAAATCAGTATGGTGATCAATGTTTAATTCCTGCAAAACTTCACAGGTTAAAGGAAAATCATGGGTAAATTTGCCGCTGGATAAATTTATAATTATTCTTTCAATTTCTTCCGGTTCAAATTTATCCCTGAGTATCCTTTTCAGGAAATTTTCCAGCTGTATTACAGCTTTGCGGGCCACATCTCCTTTTAATAATGTTTCATCCTCAACATCATTTATATTTTTTTGGTCAATAACATTTTGAATTGAAGCTGCGGGAAAACCACTAATTTGAGGATCTACAGGACCCAGCACAGCATTTTGATCCATAATTATTTTATCTGCTGCTAGAGCAATCAAAGTGCCTCCCGACATAGCATAATGAGGAACTATGACTCTAACCTGTGAGGGATGGTTCTTAACAGCCATAGCTATCTGCTCTGAAGCAAGTACCAGCCCCCCAGGAGTGTGCAAAATAAAATCTATGGGTTTCTCATCAGGCGTCCGGCGAATTGCTCTTAAAACCTCTTCTGAGTCCTCTATATTGATAAACCTGGTGAACGGTATACCAATTAAACTTAATATCTCCTGTCTATGAATCAGGGTGATAACTCTACTATTCTGCTCCTCTTCTATATTTTTCATCATTTTAACTCGCTTATATTGTATAATTTTATTCTTAACAATAGGTATAAAAACAAAAAATATAAGAAAAACCAGAAAGATGATCCAGCCCCAGCTCAAATATCTCACCTCCAAATTTGGGTATTATCCGGCAGTTCCTGTGCTATCTTTTCCAATTTTTCTTTCGATAAACTTTTTGCCCTTTTATCAGCAGGTTTTCTGTCAACAGTATTTAAGTCAATTCTGTCTGGTTCAATTTTCGTAATTAATTTTTTAAATCCATTTATCTCTTCCTGAGTATCGTTTAAATTCTTTATCAATAATATTTCTAAAAAAATTTTGCCGGTAAACTTGCTGCTAAATTCAATAATACCCCGGAGCAATCTCTCAAAACTAACTTTATCGGCAGGTCGGCAGATCTGTTGAAAAGTTTTGTTAGAACTGGCATCAAGAGAAGGAACAACCAGGTCAACATTCATCAGTTCTTGCTGGACTGAATTCCTGTCAAGCAATGTGCTGTTGGTCAAAACAGCAATATTATATTGAGAATAATGTTTGGCTAAAAAATTAATTATTTTACCAATCCCACTGTGGAGAGTCGGTTCACCTCTCCCTGAAAAGGTAATATAATCACATTGAGGATTCTCCTGCAAGCGTTCGTCTAATTCCCGCAAAACTTTTTGGACAGGCACATATTCCCTGCGTTCGACAGTCAAATTTTTGGTGCTACCGCATTCACAATATATGCAATCCTCACTGCAGATGTTGTCCGGCAACAGGTCTATTCCCAGCGACTTACCCAGCCGTCGCGAATATACCGGCCCTTTCAAATGTTTATATTTATTCACGATAAAATAAAATTCTCCTCAGTAAAAATATTTGTATGCAAAAATAAATAACCTATGACAGAAAAATTACGGTAAATATTGTAAAGGATTAACATGATTATTCTCTTCGATTATTTCAAAATGTAAATGAGGACCTGTACTTGTACCACTGCTGCCTGAGTAGGCTATAATTTCACCTTTATTAATTTCATCTCCTTGATTTACCTGCAAACTAGAATTATGGGCATATAAAGTTTTGATGTCTCCACCATGATTAATTTTAACAGTATAGCCATATCCTGATTTCCAGCCCGCATAAACTATTCGACCGCTGGCTGCTGCTTTAATAGGTGTACCATGGGAAACAGCTATATCAATTCCGGTATGAAAATCACTCTCACCGGAAACAGGATGCTGTCTGTGCCCAAAACCAGAAGTAATTCTGCCGGTTGTAGGCCACATAAAACTAATTTGATCAATTTTTTCGTTTTCATAGCTGCGATCACTTCCCGGGAGTTTAATTTCCTGGCCGGCATAAATTCTATCACCTGAAAAATTATTTAGATGTCTGATAGTGCTTATATCAACGTCAAAATTGCTGGCAATCCCGGCTAAAGTATCACCCTGTCTGACTGTATAAGTAAACGTTTTTTGGGTTTCAGTTCTCTCTGACTGATCCCGGTTTAGCTGCTGTTCTGCACTGTCATTCTCCTCGATGCGAGATTCTCCCCCGCGTCCTAAAGAAATTTCATCCAGCTGCCCGGGTTCAGGAACCTCGAGATGATCACCAGGTTTAATGCTTACACTGTTCAATTCATTTAAGATCATGATTTTTTCTAGACTGGTTTCCTGCTTCTCAGCAATTTGAGAAAGTGTATCTCCCTGCTCTACTTCATAATCTGTAGTTTCCAGCTCACCGACCAGTTTGGCTGAAATAGCCTCTCTGGTTTCACTACCATAAATTCCATCAACTCTAAGATCGTTATTTTTTTGAAGAGTTTCTATGGCTGTTTCAGTATCAGCCCCAAAAACCCCATCAGCTTCGACTTCTTGTCCAAGTAAGTTAAGAGTGTTTTGTAATTGTTCGACTCGAGGACCTATATCTCCTCTTTGCAGAGTTGCTGTACTGCCTGAAATAGAAAATACCAATACTATCAAAAGAGCCAGCAAAACAACAGAAAAATTATGCCGGAAAAGCTTGTACACATGCAAAATTTACCAGGCCTCCTAAAATTATTTATTCGAAAAATATATATAAATTTAAATTTCATCCAGCTGCCCGGAATTAACAAAAACCTGTAATAATTTAATTGCTTCTTCCAGGTCTTCTGTATCTATCATCTCACCGGGAGAATGAAGATAACGACAGGGTATAGAAACAGTTCCACCGGGAGTTCCACCTCTGCTTAGCTGCATGGAATGGGCATCTGTAGCACCATATTCCAGAACCTCAAACTGATAATTAATGTTTTTATCTTCAGCTAATTCCCGTAAAAGATTTTTTATGTCAGGATGTGTTATGCTACCCCTATCCATAACTTTTATGGCAGCCCCCTTTCCTAAAGATACTTCTCTTGTTTTAGATTCAGGAGTATCACCGGTGGCTGTCACATCTACTGCTAATGCTATATCAGGATTAATATCATAAGCCGCTGTTTTAGAACCTCTACACCCCACTTCTTCTTGAGAAGTAAATACACAATATAATTCATGAGGAATATCATTAATTCTTTGCATCAGTTCCACCAGAGCCGTACAGCCAGCTCTGTCATCAAGACTTTTAGCAATTATTCTTCCCCCGGCATCCACAAAATCCGGGGAAAAAACTGCAGCATCTCCAATAGCAACCAATTCTTCAGCTTTTTCTTTGTCTTCTGCACCTATATCTAAATACATATTCTCATAATCAATTTTTTTATCATCATCTTTGGTTTCTTCAGTCCCTACCTTACCCGTTATACCATCGGCAAAAACAAAACGTTTATGCGGTAAAATTTCTTTTTTAACTCCACCAATAGGGGTAAATCGTAAAAATCCTTCCTCGTCAATATGAGTCACCATAATCCCAATTTCATCCAGGTGAGCAGCAAGCATCACCTTAAGATTGGTTTCTTTCCCTTTTTTATAAGCTATTAAATTGCCCAATTTGTCTTCCCGCAAATCATCACAGGAATCTTTTATTTCAGATTTTATAATCTCTTTAATAAAATTCTCTTCTCCAGCCGGCCCAAAACTTGAAGTCAATTTTTTTAATATTTCTATCATACTCAACCTTCCCTTCTAATTTTATTCACATATAAATTTTTTCAATAAACTATCAGCCAGATTATAATCCTCCAGACTCATCATGGCCAGAGGGGAATGAATATATCTGCAGGGCAGTGAGATAACCGCAGAGGGGATTCCCTCTCTGGTTAGGTGAATTACCCCTGCATCATTACCGCCTGCTGTTGTGCGACGAAATTGATAGGTTATATTATTATTTTCAGCTGTCTCGATCAAATTCTGTAGAAGCGAGCGATTGCTAATCAAGCTTCTATCACGTATGGTAAAAGCCGGACCTTCATCTAGAGTAGTGGAATACCTGTGTTCCTCATTATCCGGGACATCAGCTGCTGTGGTTCCTTCTACAACCACGGCTCTATCAGGATCAATTTTATATGCTGCCTGTCTGGCACCTCTCAGTCCCACTTCTTCCTGCACAGTAAAAACAAAATATGTAGGTACGGAAGGTTCACATTTTGTCAGCCGGGCCAGCAAAGAGCATCCAACTCTATCATCAAAAGCTTTGCCAATAACTTTTTTGTTATTCAATTTAGTAAATTCGGTTTTAAAGACTGCTACATCTCCAGGTTTAACATAGTTTTCAGCAGCCTGCCGCGAGTTTACCCCAATATCTATGTAAAGATTATCTATCTCAACCGGTCTTTTTCTCTCTTCTTTTTTTTGTAAATGAATTGGTTTAGCTCCTATAACTCCTCTTACATTTTCCGAGCCAACATTGACAACTTTTGAAATAAGTATTCTTTTATCAAGTCCGCCTACACTCATAAATTTAAGCAGACCATTTTCTTCAATTTCAGTTACCATTAAACCCACTTCATCCATATGAGCAGCCAGCATTGTTACAGGTCCACTCTGCTCCAGGCCTTTAGCAGCGATTAAATTACCCATAATATCTGTTTCTAATCTATCTACATGACCGTCAATATAATCTTTTATTATATCTCGCACTTCATTTTCTCTGCTGGCAACCCCGGCAGCTTCGCTTAATTTTTCTAAAAACATTTTAATCCCCCCACAAATTCCCCATCAACAGCCTTTAAACATTGCGACAGCAAAATAGCTCCCTGTTTTATGTTTTTTAAAGAAATAGTTTCCACCGAAGTATGCATATAACGCTGGGGAATGCTAATAAGAGCAGTTGCCACCCCGGATTTAGCCACCTGGATACCCGCAGCATCTGTCCCAAACGGTGAAGGAGTAGGTTGAATTTGATGAGGGATACTTCTCTTCTCTGCAGTCTCTTTGAACAGCTCATATAAATCAGGATGAACATGGGGGCCAAAAGAAATTGCTGGCCCTTCGTCCATCTCCACTGCCTTGCTTTTATCCAGACCGGGAAACAGCCCATGAGTTACATCTATGGCAATGCCAATCTGAGGGTTTATATTAAATGCGGAAGTAATTCCTCCTTTAACACCCACTTCTTCCTGACTGGTGGCTACAAAATATATATCAGCTTCTTGAGAAATATTTTTTAATTCTCGGGCACACTCATACATCATTAGAACTCCAGCCCGATCATCAAGAGCTTTACCGCTGACATAATCATTTTTAAGCTCCTGCAGCTGACGCTGAATAGTAATTACATCCCCAACCTCAACCAGATTTTCCAGCTCTTCTTTTTCATATCCTGTATCCACATATAAATCTTTTAATTTATGAGCTTTTTCTCTTTCCTCCTTGTCTAACAGATGTGGAGGCATAGCTCCAATAATTCCGGTGATTTCTCTTTTACCATGAATACAGACTTTTTGTGCCGGTAAAGTTCGAGGATCAATACCTCCCACAGCAGAAATTTTGATAAAACCGTCTTCGTCAATTTTTTTTACCATCAAACCTATCTCATCGATATGAGCAGCAACCATTATCCGTATATCTTCCCCGGTCCCTTCACTAACAGCAATAAAATTTCCCATGCTATCCTGATAACAATCATCAACCAGAGAAGAAAATTCTTTTTTCAGCACCGAATACATTTTGCTCTCATAACCCGAGACAGCAGGAATTTCGCTAATTTTTTGCAGCAGGTCTTTATTTATCATAATCCATTTCCTCCATCTTAAACACGATTTTATAATATCATCTCTTAAAACTCCTGTAAAAAGTCACCACGACAGGTGAAATTCGGAAATCCTAATTGTCTATAAGCTTCATAAATTACAATCGCAGCAGAATTGGCTAAATTTAATGATCGGGCCCAATCCAGCATGGGAATTCTTAAACTTCTTTGAAAGTTCTGTTTAATAAAGTCCTCTGACAGACCGTCCGATTCCCTGCCAAAAATTAAGTACTCATCTCCCGTATAATCTATTTTATGATAACACTTATCTGCTTTACTTGTAAACAAATACATCTTTTCCCGGGGGCGCTCACGCAAAAATTCCTCCAGAGAGTCATGAATTTTAATATCCAGCTGATCCCAGTAATCAAGACCTGCCCTTTTTAAATATTTATCATCTAAAGAAAATCCCAGAGGTCTGATCAGATGCAGGCTGGTTTTGGTAACAGCACAGGTGCGAGCTATATTGCCCGTATTTTGGGGAATTTGCGGGTGTACAAGAACAATATGCATAATTAAACTCACTTTCCAGTAATTTTAATAAGTTTTATAAATGCTTTAACCAGAGCTGATAAGCTACAAATATATTTTAAACTTTTACAGACAATCCATCAAAAGCTAAATCAATATGTTCTGGCAGCGCCTTATTAATAGTTTGATATTCCAGGTCATGTGACATATGTACAAAATAATTTCGGTTAGCATTTAAATCATCAGCAATTTCAATGCCCTCTGCCAGTGAAAGATGAGTAGGGTGCTGTCTTTTTCTAAGTACTCCTAGAATTAATAATTCTATATCTGTCAACAATTTCCTTGTTGTTTCGGGAATTTTACTGACATCTGTAAGATAGGCAGCCGAACCGATTTTATAACCCAGAACATCCATTTTACCGTGCTTGACCGGTAAAGGAGTAATTAAATTTTCCCAGGGTTCAGGTAGCATGGATATATTTTTAATTTTAGCCTGTGGCAGCCCGCCCCCTTTTGTTCCCTGCTCTGCAAAAATATAGGAAAAAGCTTCTCGAATTCTTGCTTCAGTTTCCTGATTACAATAACAGGTTATTTCACCATTTTTCCTCCAGTTTAGAGATCTGATATCATCAAATCCCATAATATGGTCAGCATGACCGTGAGTAAATAAAATTATATCTGGTTTTGGAGCACCCCACTTTACCATCTGCAATCTATGTTCTGGAGGAGTGTCTATTAAACAGCTTTTATCTTCCCACTCTACATAAATTGAAGACCTGAATCTATTATTTCTGGGGTCAGAAGACTTGCAGGTATTACAATTACATCCTGGAACTGGCACCCCGTGAGAAGTTCCTGTTCCGAGAAATTTAATCTTCATGTTGTCAACCTCACTTAATAAATTGTGTCGATTTTTATATTCTGATAAAAATGGGAAAATATATCTTTATAATTCATCCCCTCTTGAGCCATTTGCGCCGACGCAGTCTGATCCATACCAACTCCATGGCCCCAGCCTGCCCCATAAAAGCTTACAGATTGAATTTCCCCATCATCAGTATATTTATTTTGAATTATAAATTTATTGCTTCTCAATCCTCCCAGAGCGCTTCTGATACTATCGCCACTGATTTCAACCAGATCATCCTCTCCCATAATTATCAAAGATTGCACATATCCTTTATCGGTCCTCTTTTCAACAGTAACATCTATAATTTTATCCAGGTCAAAATTTTCCTGCAGAAATTCTGAATCAAGGCGGCGAATCCATCTATAAGCCGGTTCATAAGAATATCCTCCCGGCCCTGAATAAGTTTGTACCCTGCGGGTTAACCAGTTCCGCAGATCAAAAGGCAATAGGGGAAAATCATAATCTGTATTCTTCTGCAAATCTGCCCCGGAAAGATATTCAGTTTCTCCTCCCCATACATTGCTGGCAGCTTCTGTATGCCCGCCGCTATTGCTGCTAAAAACTGCTTCAATGACCTCCCCTTCATATAACCCGACTTCCCCAATAGTTTTTTTAACTGCACTATTTGTTCTCTCGGTCTCAGATTTCACCCCGGAATACACAGCACAATGAACAGTGTCACATAAATTATAGGGGTCATCTTCATGCCGTCTTCCCAAATTATGATAAGCATAACTTCTGGCTGCCAGAACCTGGGCTTTTAAGGCTTCTTCAGGCCAGGAGGCGGGCATCTCCGAAGGAACAACAGAAAGCAAATATTCCTCAAGGTGAACCTGATTAACAGTAATAAAATTATTCTGTTCCGGTTGAGGATAAATTAATAGGTCCCCTCTATATTGCCTGTCTTCTCTTCCGGCCCAATAATAATCTGCACCAAACATCACATTATGCAGCATATAAGAAGAATTGTTATTGGAACTCTGAAAAATCAGTTCTGTTTCAGCTGGCAAAGAGGTTATATCCCCTTCATGTTCCTGAGATTTTAAATTTAAACTATTTTCTTGCAGAGAAACTTCCCAGACTTCATGAGCATTTCCACTGGCTACTGTATTGCCATCCCGGGTCTCAATAACAAAAGATGAATCAAATTTCAACAGCAACTCTTCCCTGGGTGTGCCGGTTTTAATTTTGATCTGAGGGGAATTTTCATGGTCATCTATCCGGGCTATATCATGCCATTCAGGCTGCCAGACCTCCTCAATATCAACTTCTGGCAATTCCTCCTCTTCTGTTTCAGCAATATCTTCTGGTTCAGACATGATTTGTCTTAATCTAGTTAAATTTTTCTCGGCTCTTTCCGGATGAATTCCAGTTTCCAGACTTTGCTGCCAGTAATCAGCAGCCTTGCTCAAATCATCAAAGTTTTCTGCAGCCTCAGCCATTTTAGGATAAAGATAATTCAAAGAACTGTCCAGGTCAAGAGCTAATTGATAATAATTATATGCTTTTTGATATTCATTCAAATCAAATTTTAAATTTCCCAGCTCTATATAAAATTGAGAGTGCTCTTCCACTTCTAAACCCTGCCGCCAGCTGTATCTGGCTTTAGTAAAATTTTCCCGAGCCCGGGCATTTTTACCCTGATAATAATACAATCTCATCAACTCTGTTACCGGCAGACCTTCGTTATCCTCGAATTGTTTATCCTCTAAATTGATCAGCAGCTCGTCAAATAACACTGCGGCCTCCTGATAATCAGCATTTTGATAGAAGGCCACAGCAGTATCCAGATGAAGTAATTTGTTTTCCGGGTGCTCGGTATGCAGATCAAATAAAATTTCTCTGTATCTCTTCCTGTTGCCAGCCTCTTTATGCAGAAGGGCCAGATGCCGGTATTTTTCCAGTTCAGAAAGATCCTGGTAATCGTTAACATTTATCTGTTCTAAATGAGATATGGCTTCCTGATAATCTCCTGCATTGTATAAATCTGCTACTAAATCCAGAGAATAGCTGCTGCTGGAAAATAATATTATGAAAATAAGGGTGAGTGTTAATATTATGCTTAAATTACTAAAGTTTAATTCCCGCACCAGTTTTCCTCCTTAAAAATATTTACCAGCTCCATAAAGTTAAGCCAGATTCAGGATCTTTTTTACGCTGGAGAGGTTTGCCCTGATACTCCTGAATAATAGTTTCAGCCACAAATACTTTTGTCCCCTGTTCTAAATGCCCACCATAAGCATTTCCCTCACTATCTCCCAGGATGATATGGGCATGAATGGTAGGGTTCCCTTCCTGAGACAAAGATATATTTCCCGTACAATTAAGAATTTCCATTGCCTGATCAAATTCATGAATTTCATATTCCATAGTTTTCTGATTGAAATATCCCAGTCTTGCTTTCTGTACAGCTCCCAGCACCTTTATGAAGCCTGCTTCAATTTCTCCTTTTTGAATAATCTCCTCCAGTCTTTCTAATAAATCTTCTCCGCGTTCAATATTTCCCTGAAGTGCCTGCCCCACCTGAAAACTCTTAAAACCATTAAGTTCATTACTGGCCAAATTCATTATTTATCCTCCTCAATGTAATTTTCTTGATAATAACTGCAATAATCCTGTAAAGAGCATTTTTCACACCGGGGATTGCGAGCAATACAAACTTCACGCCCGTGATATATTAACCTGAGATGCATGTCTCCCCAGTCATCTCTGGGTATAATATTCTTTAACTGAGTTTCCACCTCTTTGCGTCTATCGCTATCTGCCAGACCTAATCTATTGGAAACTCTAAAAACATGTGTATCTACTGGAAATGCCGGACGAGAAAAAGCAGCATAAATTACCACACTGGCAGTTTTTCTACCAACTCCTGGCAGAGTAACAAGTTTATCGATATCAGCTGGAACCTCTCCAGAAAAATCTTCAATTAATTTCTGGCTGGCTTTAATAATATATTCACTCTTATTGCGAAATAGCCCTATTGAACGTATTTCTTTCTCTAAAGTATTTTGGTCTAAACCAGCAAAATCTTCCGGAGCGGAGTATTTTTCAAATAAATCTTCAGTCACTTTATTTACCTGTTTATCTGTAGATTGAGCTGATAAAATAGTGGCTACCAGCAGTTGAAAAGGAGATTCAAACTGCAGGGCAGTATCGGGAACCGGGTATTTGTCTGCCAGAATTTCTCTGATTTCTACAGCATCTTCTTTTTTCAAGTTTTTACTCCTTTCCTGAATTAATCTGAATTTTTGCCTGATAAATTTGTGAAAATAGGTTAGTGATGTTAAGATATTATATGAAATCAAATTTTTCAGCATAATTCAAAGTTAAATTACCAATACAGGAGGCAAAGTAAATATGAATATTATAAATAACCAAAACCAGCCACTCGGTTTTGATATAGATGGCGTATTAACAGCAGAAGGTGAAGGTAATGATAATATTTGGGTAAAATATCTACAGAAATTTCTGGGCGAAAATATCGAAATTAAAAACAACAGCTATGATTTCTGCGAAGCCTTTGAACTTAGTCAGGAAACTATGGACGAATTTTTATCAGAATATCTGGAGGAAATATATGCCTCAGTCCCTCCTGCTCCCCTGGCAGATAAGATTCTAGCAGAATTAAAAAATAAATTCAACAAAGAAATTGTGCTAATTACTGCCAGAGATAAGAAATTCAAAAGTTTAACAGAAAACTGGCTGGATAAACATGAAATAAAATACGATAAATTATTTCATGAAAGCGATAAAGCTGAAATAGCTGACAATCTGCAGATAAAATTATTTGTCGATGATAAAAAGGAAAATATTATTAAGCTGAATAAAATAGGTATTGCTACTCTTGTTTTTGACCACCATCATAATCAAGATTTAGATCCTAAATATTATATTAAAAGGGTTGAGAGCTGGCAGCAAATATATGAAATAATTAAGGATAAATTTATCTAAAAGCACTTTTACCGATAAATTCTCTTAATATGGAAGTTTGTGGCACCGATAAGTCAGGCATAGGCCTGAAATAATACAGAACTTCTTTAAGGCGACAGGCTTCATGATAAATTGGGTTGGATTTTTCCACTCTGTTGAGCAGAGGTAAAAGATATTTTTTCAAAACTGAAAGTTCATAAATTAAAGCCGAATTAAACATTACATCTGCATTTTCCTGGTAGGGAAATATATTTTCTTCTTCTCCTCTCCTGACGTTAGGCCACCACTCAATGGTGGTCTGCAAATCATGTCCCCGATATTTATAATCGCGAATAATTCTTCTCATTAACCTCGTATCTGAGGTTGGTATTCTGTTATGCTGATCTAAATTCAATTGTGTCAGAGCACTAACATATATTTTAAACTTATGATTTTGCGGTATCATAGGAGTTAAATCTTCATTCAATCCATGGATACCTTCAACCAGAATCGGCTGGTCTTCCTCTATTTGTAAATATTCCCCACTCATTTCTCTTTTGCCATTTTCAAAATTAAAACTGGGAACTTCAATTTTTTCTCCCTGTATTAATTTTAACAAATGATCATTAAACAGATCTAAATCTATGGCCTCTAAAGCTTCAAAATCATAGTTACCATCCTCATCAACCGGAGTCTCCTCTCTATCAACAAAATAATCATCTGTAGAAATTGTTACTGGTTCTAGCCCATCGACTCTCAATTGGGTAGCCAGACGATGAGTGAAAGTAGTTTTCCCCGAAGAAGTTGGTCCCGCGATCAGTATGACTTTTCTATTCTCTATTTCATCATAAATTTGATCAGCAATTTTAGCAATTTTTCTTTCATGTAAAGCTTCTGATATTCTCACCAGTTCCTGGTGCTCATCACGATTAATTATTTCGTTAAGGTCATGAACATGTCCAACTTCGAGGATATCACCCAGTCTCTCATATTCCAGAAAAACATTGGCAAGTTTTGGCTGGTCCACAAATTCGGGAACTCTATTTGAATCTTCTGTGTGGGGAAAAAGCAGTATAAAGCCAGGCATACAATAATGCAGATCAAATTTATCCAGATGACCAGTGGAAGGTACCATATGATAATAAAAATAATCATGATAATCATCAAGACGATAGCTGATAAATTGCTCTTTGTCCTGACAATTTTTTAGTAAAGCCACTTTATCATCCATGCCCTGATCTTTATATATGTCTATCAGTTCATTCCGGGGAATTTTTTCTTTGACTAAAGGGAGGTCCTCTTCCACATATTTGTTCATTTTGATTTTGATTTTCTTTAAATCATGCTGGGTTAAAGGAGAATCTTTAATAAGTTCACAATAAACCCCATTGCTGAGAGAATGTTCAATTTTTAAGTCAGAATCAGGATAAATTTCGTAAACAGCCTTTGCTAACAGCATAAACAGGCTGCGCCGATAAATTCTATTACCAAGTTCTTCTCCCCTGTTTACAGTTCTTATCTGGCAGCTTGCTTCGGGTACATAATTTAATCGATAAATCTCATTGTCAATAATAGCCGCTACAATTCTCTCATTATTGATAGAACTTGCCGAAAACATCTCTTCCAGGCTCATACCTCTCTGCAGGCTATATTCTTCCCCATCTATAACTACATCTATCATGTAATTAATTCCTCCCTGCTGTTGATCATTTTTTGCAGCTGCTGTTTATTCTTTTCATCAGTTTCTTCCTCTAACATTTCCTGCAAAAATTCCTTTGCGGTCGATTTATTTTTCTGCCAGAACCATCTGTACAGACAAAAATAAGCATAATAACGCAGCACCGGAGATGGATGCAAACAAATCTCCTCAATAATTTCTTCGTAAACGGGAATTCCATTATTTCCCAGAACAATCAGCATGTTTCTGATTAAAATTCTGGTACCCATCCAGGTAAAAGCATAATAATCCCATCCTGCTGGCATATCTCTCTTATGTAAAAGCAATATTTCCTTTACAGATAAGTTTCCTATTTCAGGCCAGCCAGCTGTTAATATATTTAACTCGGTTTGAAAATCATCTCTGCTATTACTGCTGAAGTTATAGGGACAAACACGCTGACATATGTCACAGCCCCAAAAATGATTCTCCATTTCAGCAGCCAGTCTCCAGCTAAACCTACCTCGTTTCTGGGTAAGTGCACTTATACATTTATCCTGGTCAAGTGCCTCTCCCCGGCTCAAAGCTGATACGGGACAACTTTCGATACATTTTTTGCAGCTCTGACAATAGCTGTCAGTAGATAAATGTTGCTCATTAACATTTTGATCCTTAATTCCATTCTGTTTAATTATCAGCGGAGATGCTAAAACCCCAAGAGAACCAAAAGTACCATATTCTGGCATTATCAGTAATTTATTTCTGCCTATAAATCCAATTTTTGCCTGGTAAGCCAATTGTTTCTCCGGGAGTGGATGATTATCGACTCCCCACCACCTGTGAGATAACCCTGTCTCGGCAGTAAGCAGGCTGGCCAGCTCAGAAACTCGCTGCTTAACAATTTTATGATAATCGATAATTTGAGCAAAGCAGGCCAGTTGAATGTCACCAGGATAATCATAAAAATTAGTGCCAGAATATAAAGGAGGATATGGATGAAATAAAACAATTAGACTCTGAGTACTGGCAGGAATTATCTTTTCATAATTTTTATCATCATTCCCACCGATAAATTCCGAAATAGAAAGGGACCCGACAGCTAAAAATCCAACCTGCCGGGCCAGATTATCTAATTGCTTTTTATTGATAACTGCTGACAAAAAATTTGCCTCCTGATAACATCTAAATTATAACCACTACTTATAATATAGGTTGTAAAACGTTATTATCTATCAGGCTGTTCTACTTACTGATTTTCCTCCAGACGTTGAAGCAGTTCTTCTATCCTGTCCATATGTCTGCCATATTCAGCCCAATCACCTTCCTGTGAGGCCTGCTGGGCCTGACGATAAGCCCGAGAAATTTCAGATATTAACTCTGAAGTTTCTTCCGGTAATTCCTCTGGTTCAAATTCTGGCTCAGCATCTATTTCTGGAGGAGCCATATCTTCTTCCAGGTCATCTATTTCAGTATCAGGCTCAGGCATATCGAGGTCATCTTCTACTTCATCCAGTTCTTCAATTTCTGCATCTTCAATATCCTGGGTGGGGGCTCGCTCACCAAAAACAACCTCTAAAGCAGTTTCTAAATTATCCTCCATGGCAATTCTATCTCCATAAGCAACTATTACCTGCCGAAGTTCAGGCAGAGCTCCCGTTTCTGCCTGCAAAAAGATAGGCTCAATATAAACAATGGAATTTTCCACCGGCAGTACTATTAAATTGCCTCTGATAACCTGAGAACCGACCTGATCCCATAAACTCAACATCTGAGAAATATATCCGTGCTGATCAATTCTGGATTCTATCTGAGAAGGTCCATAAACTAATTCTCCCCGGGGAAAACTGTATAATTTTAATTCCCCGTAATTTTCTCCATCCGATCTTGCTCCCAGCCAGGAAACCATATTATTACGACGCGCCGGTGTAAAGGGAAGCATGAGTGTAAACTCCACTTCATCTTCTCCCGGTAAAACTGTGGAAATATAATAGGGTTCCATCTGTATTTCGCGGCCTGCGTAATTTTCGCGCGGAATCTCCCATACATCTTCGCGATTATAAAATACATTGGGATCAGTCATATGATAAACACTATAAATATCAGCCTGAATTGAAAATAAATCCTGTGGATAGCGGATATGACTTTGCAAAGATTCCGGCATATCATCCAATGATTGAAACATATCGGGAAATATATTGGCATAGGTATTTACAATGGGATCATCTTCTTCTGCCACATAAAAATTAACATCACCATCATAGGCATTGATTACAACTTTGACAGAATTACGCACATAATTCATATTCTGATTGTAGGGTTCACTATAAGGATAGCGATTGGAAAGAGTATAAGCATCTAAAATCCAGTAAATCTGACCATCAGCTAAAACTGGATAAGGATCCTGATCATATTGTAAAAATGGAGCAATTTTTCTTGCTCTTTCACGAATATTTCTATCGAACATAAGCCTTGATTGTGGCCTGATTGAATCAGCCAGCATAATTTGTATATCCTGATAACGCAAGGCAAAAAGAGCTCGCCGCAGGAAATTACTTAATTCAATGCCACCTGTTCCTTCATATTGAGTATAAACATTTTCTCCGTTAACAGGATAGTGGAACTCACCTTCCTCGTTATTGGTAATTACATAATCACCTTGATCCATGTTTTCTCCATAATATATCGCCTGATTATCTATTTCTATATCAGTGTCAGTTCTGGGAGGTATGTCCTGCATTAAAAATCTGGGCAGACCTTCCTCGGTTGCTTCACTGACGGAGGTCATAACTGCACCATATCCATGAGTAAATTGTAATGTTCGATTAACCCAGGTTTGAGCGTGTGAAGGCAGATTATCTTTATCTAGCTCCCTTAATGACAACATAACCTGACGATAGTTTCCATTTATTTGATATCTATCCACATCTACATCCATAAAAGAATAATATTGCCTTAACTCCTGCAGCTGACTGAAGGTGGTTCTCAAAGGTCTATAATCCCATAATCTCACATTATCAAAAATACTAGAATTGTTATCTATATCTTCCCGGGATAAATCATAATCCAGCTGGAAATTTTCCGACTCCACATCTGCCAGGTCATAAGCTTCTAGAGTCATTTCAATATTGTTCTCAATATATGGCCTTTCCCTTGCAAGTTCATTGGGCTCAACTCTAAATCGCTGCACAAATTGTGGATACGCAAAACCAAAAAATATTGAAGCTAACAGCCAAACACCTATTACTCCCACAACCATTTTATATTTCTTTCTATATAAAGTAAATAAAACCAGCGCAGTTAAAATTGCCACCAGCACCATTAATATTCTTAAACCCGGCAGGGTAGCATGAATATCAGTGAAACTAGCTCCAAGAGCAACTCCCCTATCTGAATATAAAAGCTGATACATTGAGAGACGATAATCTACAATCTTTGTCAGCAGATAAAGAGCAAATAAGATTGTTAGATGTTTTTTCGCTCTTTCTGAAAGCTTAAGATCAAGTTTTTCTCCGGTATTAAGACCATTTCCACTGAGAATCCCGGAAGTGAAGAGATAGATCAAACCAACAAGTAAAGCTGTTAAAACTATTAAAATCACAACAATTTCCCGGGCAAACTCCCAGATGGGCAAACTAAATAAATAGAATGAAATATCGTTGCTAAATATTGGATCGGTTACTCCTGCTGGTACCTGGTTGAGATATTTTAAGACAGGCTCCCAGACACCTGAGCCGATACCACTAAATATAAAACCCATAAATACACTAAAAGCCATAAAAATATAATTTAATCTTTTGGAAGTAAGCCATTCTAATATTTGGGGCTGTTTACCCTGAAAAATAGAGCTCACCTGATCATCTTCATGAACATTAATTGTAAACAGCAATTCCTGTTTAGTATATCGCAGATTAATAAAGAAAAATAAAAAAGCAGCTATTCCAAACAAAGCTCTAAATCCTATCTCCGTGAAAAGACGGGTTAAATATGCACTCAAATAATTTACTTCACTGAACCATAATATTTCAGTAAAAAACCTGCTGCCGCTCACCAGTACAATAACCAGAAAAAATATAACTGCCAGAATGATGAACAGAGCAGATTTTAACTTATTATCCATTATATTTCCTCCCTAAAATCTCTATATTAAATTTAAACTCCTATAACTGATAAAATTATTATCAGAAACAACCAATTTGTCTTTAAAGGGAACACCCAGGATCTTTCCGGCTTTGATCAGTCTCTTCACAGCTACAATCTCCTGATGGCTGGGTTTTTCGCCGGGACTAGATTTTAAATTATCAACCAGATAAACCATTGTTTTAAAATCTAAGCCCAAAGCCTGAGAAAATATATCGCGAGGTTCAAAACTAATGTCTTTGCCGGTTCCAGGCCCCATCAATTCCCAGCCTCGCAGATAACGATTTTCGTCAAGAATTATAATCATAGCTCTATTTTTATTGTCGTCAATTACATTTTCAAATAACTCTATCATATCATCATTACGATTAAAAGGTCGATTTAACACATCAGTATCAAAATCTTCGCTGCAATCACATTTTTCCAGAAAATTTTTGACAGACTCGATATTTTCCATCTCTCGGTAAAAATTTATCACCTGATTCAGTTCAATTTCTTCTGGAGGTGCAAAATTACTGAAATGAATTCTATCTAAATTTTGCTTCTGACGGGACTTTAAAAGTTCATGATCTTCCCGCAATATCTGGTATTTAATCTCTTCGCAATTCTCACAATTAAATGCAATAAACCCTTTCCCGGTAAGTCTGCCGATATCAAGGGTAAACTCCCCCACACCCAGTATACTATTTTCCTCAATTCCTCTGCCACAATGCCAGCATTTTATGTCAGGCATTTTATCAGCACCTCACCTTCTAAGAAATTAACGATTTTATCTTCTCCGAAACTTCTCTGTAAATTTTATTTTTTGCTAAAGTTTTAACTTCTCCCTCTCTAACAATTTCTCTGCCGTCTATAATAACATATTTTACATTATTACCACTACCAGCATAAAACAGATTAGAAAGACTGTTATGGTCGGGATAAAATTCAGGGGAATACTCTTTATCAACAAGTATAATGTCAGCTTTATAACCTGACTTAAGCTTGCCCAGGTTATCTAAATTTAAAGTTTCAGCAGCATTTTCTGTTATCATTGCCAGCATCTGAGAAATATCAATTTCTGTGGCATCCCCGGTATTAACTTTCTGTAGATAAGAAGCAAGCCTGGCTTCAGTAATGAGATCTAAATTATTATTACTGGCCGCGCTGTCAGTACCTAAACTTACATTCACTTCCTTTTCCATCATTCTGCTAATAGGTGATATACCGCTGGCAAGCTTGGTATTGCTGCTGGGATTATGTGAAACTGATACATTTTTGTCAGCTAACATTATTATATCATTTTCATCTACGTGAACACAATGAACAGCTATTAAATTCTGATCCAGCACACCTATTTCATTAAGATATTTTACAGGACTTATGCCTTTACTGTCAATTAAATCATTTACTTCCTGGACTGTTTCTGCAATATGAGTGTGAATATTAACATCAAAATCATCTGCCAGCTTTACTATCTTCTGTAAATATTCCTGACTGCAGGTATAAGGGGCATGAGGAGCTATATTACAGGTGATTCTCCCGTCACAGGAATTATGAAAAGATTCTATAAACCTTTCAGTATAGGCTAATCCTTCTGGTCCATCTTTTTCTTCTATAAGACCATAACCCAGCTGGGCTCTGATACCAGATTCACCTACAACATCAGCTACTTCTTCCATAGCAAAATACATATCATTGAAGGTTGTTATACCGTTCTTAAGCATTTCTAATATAGCAAGTTTGCTGCCACATTTTATATCTTCGGGGCTCATATTAGCTTCCATAGGCCATATTTTATCTTCCAGCCAGGTCATTAATTCTAAATCATCAGCATATCCTCGCAGCAAACTCATGCCGGCATGAGTGTGAGTATTAATTAAACCCGGTAAAGCAATCATCCCTTCTCCATCTATAATTTTTCCTGAATATGATTGAGTTATCTTTTCATATTTTTCTTCTTCACTGCTTCCCAGTTCATCTATAATATTATCTTTTATTAATATATAACCATTTTCTATTTTATCGCAATCAGAAGCAGGATAAATTTCTGAAATATTATCTATTAAAATAATTAATTCCTCCTACATGCTTCATATCTTTTAGTGCTTTTCCTGTAAATCTTTTTCCTGAAAAATCTCTCCACCTTCCGCCTTGCTAGATACAATTTGATAATTACTATCAAAAAATACTTCAATATGAATTTTATTATAACATTCATCGCAGATAATAACTTTTTTAAGTCTGTAATCTCCCGGCAGATCATCTTCATACACACGATGTAGATCATAGGTTTTTATTGCCCTTACTTCCACAACATTTCCACACTTATCATCTTTTACGTACAACAAGACATGATCTTGCTTGCTATTTTTACCCAGTCCTATTTTTTTCAGCAAATTTTTAAAGAATTCTATCATTTGAAATTTCAGCTCCGGAGAAGTTTTATTATATGGATCTTCTCCATATCATTTGGCTGAATCAAGTTTTAGTCCTTTTCGTAATGCATATAATTGAAAGCTATAAAACCCTGTTCACCAGGAAATTTTTCCAGTATCACTTCGCTTTATAGCTTCCAATACTTTATAAGCCCCGGCAATTAAAGGTATGAATAGTCCTGGTAATACAGCATATATGGCAATTTCACCAACGATTCTGGAGAAGAAACAATTAGATTAATGACCTGATAAAATTCAATTGCACTTATAGGATAATTATACCTCATATTAGAGCCTCATTCAAGCAGTAAGGCGGACTGTAAATAGTACAGTCCGCCTCATGGTTAAAGCCCGCCCAGTTCAATTTAATTGTCTAAAATTAATTTAAGCCTGTTCTCTTTTTCCCATTTCCTGATCCAGCACATACAGTCCAGTATCTCCAACTTTTTCTAGTTTATCCACAATTGCTTCCACCGAGTCTTCTTCCTCTACCTGCTCGTCAACAAACCACTGTAAAAAAGATTCAGTTGCATAATCATCATGTTCCCGGGCTAAAGAAACCAAATCATGAATTGACTCTGTGACCTTTTTTTCATGAGCCAGAGCATCTTTAAAAGCAGCAAGTACAGAATCCCAGGAAAAAGGCGGTTTTTCTATTTCCTGTAGTTCTACCCTTTCTCCTCTTTCGTTTATAAAATCATAGATCTTTCGAGCATGTTCCATTTCTTCCTGTGCCTGAAAGTCCATCCATGATGAAAAGCCGTCCCAGCCATCACTTTCAAACTGAGCTCCCATAGCCTGGTAAATATAAGCAGAATAAAGTTCTAAATTAAGCTGATCATTTAATGCATTTAATATCTTCTCTTTCATATTAACTCCTCCAGAATAAAATATTGATGTAAAAACAATTTATTTACTTTAATTCTTTCATCTCTTATAAATAATTCAAGACCAACAAAATTTTTCCTGCTATTTTTTTAAATATGCAGGCATAAAATAATTTTTATGTAATTTTATAATTAAGATACTTATTGATTTAGTGTTCTTCTGAATTTACATTATTAACTCAGTACAAAATAATATTATAAACAGGTGGTAATAAATATGAGTTCATCAAAAAAGTTAAAGTCCTTTTTAACCAGCAAAAACCTTGATCCTAAAGAAGTGAAGCTTCACAATGATAATAAACTCAAACCCAAAAATGATTATATATTATACTGGATGCAGCAATCACAGAGAATCAAAGATAATAAAGCTCTCGTTGTCTCAGCATTGCTGGCCCAAAATTTGAATTTGCCCCTGGTGATTGGTTTTGTTTTTATCCCCGAATTTCCCGAAGGTAATCACAGGCATTTTTCTTTTATGTATGACGGTATTGAGCAGATAAAAAAACAGTTAGAAGATACTGCAATAGATTTAAAAATAAAAATTGGCGATCCAGTTGATAAAGTAAAAACTATGGCAGCTAAATCAGCCTGTGTTATTACTGATAGTGGTTATCTTAAACCTGCACAAAACTGGCGTAAGAACCTGGGTAAGAAATTACAGGTGCCATTATTGGAAGTATCTTCAAATCTGATTGTACCCATCGAAATAGCTTCTCATAAAGAAGAATATGCTGCCTATACATTAAGAAAAAAGCTGAAACCTGAAATTGAAGATCACTTAAAAATCTGGCAGCTGCCTGATGATTTGCCTGCAGCCCCAAATTTTTCCGAGCTGCCAGAGTTATTTGCTGATAAAAAGAAATTTTTAAACGATTTAAATCTCACTAACAATACTCCCAAAATACGTGATTTCCCCGGAGGATATCAGGCAGCAAAAAACATATTGAATGATTTTATTGCCAACAAATTACCTCAGTACGAAGATAAGAGAAGCGATCCCGACTATGAATGTGAATCTGATCTGAGCCCATATTTGCATTTTGGTCATATTTCCCCCCGAGAAGTAGCCATTAAAACTCGCAAAGCTGCCAAAGAAAGAAACCTGCCTCTTGCTAATTTTTGGGATGAACTGATAATTAGAAGAGAACTCAGTTTTAATTTTGTTTATTACAATCGCCAGTATGATAAATTTCCAGAATTTCTGCCTGATTGGGCCCGGGAAACTTTAAATATTCACCGGGAAGATAAACGGGAATATGTTTACGGCAGACATCAATTTGAATCAGCTTCTACCCATGATAAATACTGGAATGCTGCACAGTTAGAATTGATCCATCGGGGGAAAATACATAATTATATGAGAATGTATTGGGGCAAAAAAATTCTTGAATGGTCAAACAGCCCTAAAAAAGCCTTTGATATCTGTTTATATCTCAATAATAAATATGCCCTTGACGGAAGAGATCCTAATAGTTATGGCGGGGTAGCTTGGTGTTTTGGCAAACATGATAGGGCCTGGCAAGAACGAAAAATTTATGGAAAAGTAAGATATATGAACCGTAATGGTCTGGAAAGAAAATTTAAACTGAATGATTATATTGATAAGGTTAAAAATCTGGCCGGGATTAAAGAGTTACCGGGGGAATGAAAATTAACATATTTAATTTAAAAGGTTTTAACCTGAATTTTATCAGGAAATTACCTTTTACCTAGGATGAGAATAGGAGGAGGTCGGTAGGTTGGTAGGCCAACCTACCGACCTCCTCCTATTATGCTCCTATTACAGAGGCATAAATTAATAAATTTAACTCTATTAATACTATAGTAATATTACTTAAGCTAGCCAAAATATGAACTATTTTTCAGAAAAATCTAGCTAATAAAAAAAGAAGGGCAGATATGCCCTTCCTGGATGAGTCGTAACCTCTAATAAAAATGGTTTTATTAGCTGGTTCATTATCTATTTTAGCTAAATTATGTATCTTTTATCTCTAATCAATATTTTTTTAATATAATCGCAGGAAAATATCCTTACTTAACTGCTTCTTTAAATGTTTTACCTGCTCTAAATACAGGAACACTTCTGGCCGGAATAATTATAGTTTCTTCCGGGTTTTGCGGATTGCGACCCTCTCGTTCCTGTCGGTCTCTCACTTCAAAACTGCCAAAACCTATAATTTGCACCTTATCTCTTTCCTCTTCGTCTTTTTTTGATTCCTCTTCCAGATAATCCATAATAGAATCAAAAGTGGCATTAATTATCTCATCGCAGTCCTTTTTAGTCATACCAGTCTTTTCAGCCACATGATCAATTAATTCAGTCTTGGTCATAACTTTAACACCTCCCCTTAATTATTTTTATTATATATCTTAAATATTGATGCCTGCTAATAACTTATATTCTTGACATGTACAAATTTTCCTGCCCTTCTAACAATAAAATAGCAAAAAATTTTCTATATTTCAATACTTTATTACTTTTCTACTTTTATTTGCCTAAAACACCTCAATTTTTGGCAGAATATCCTCTAAATTTCGTCCTTGGGTGTTCTGGTCATTAATTCGTCTACTGCTTTTAAGGGTTCTTTATCAGTATAAATAACTCTATAAACCGCTTCAGTAATAGGCATATCAGTAGAAATGTTCCCCTGTTTTTTTTGTTTATATACTGCTTTTGCAGTTTTTATTCCTTCTACTACCTGGCCAACTTCTTTCTCAGCAATGTTTACACTTTTTCCTTCCCCAATTTTATAACCAAAAGTGCGATTTCTGCTGTGTTCACTATTACAGGTAACTACCAGATCTCCCAGACCAGTTAAACCCGAAAAAGTGAGTTTATTTGCTCCAAGTTCTTCTCCCAGCCGGGACATTTCCGCGATACCTCTAGTTATTAATGCAGCCCGAGCATTATCTCCATAACCCAGCCCATCAGAAATTCCTGCAGCAACTGCAATAATATTTTTTAGTGCCCCTCCTAATTCGACACCTTTTATATCAGTGTTAATGTATATTCGAAAGCGATCATCAGAAATTAATTCCTGTAATTCTTGAGAAATCTTTTCATTTTGACAGGCGATTACAGCCGCAGACGGAAGAGAATCTATAACCTCCTCAGCATGGGTGGGGCCAGATAACACCGCCACAGGCTGAGATAAGTAATGAGAAATTATTTGAGAATTAGTTTTAAAGCTTTTTATATCAAGCCCCTTAGCTGTAGAAATTATGATTTCATTTCCACACAAATATTTATTTAATTGTGAAGCAATAGTTTTTGTAGCTGAGGTGGGTACCGCAATGAAAATATAACGGCTGTTTGTTATACACTCTTTTATATTATTAGTGGGATAAATACTCTCAGGGAGCTTCACCTGAGGAAAATAATCACTGTTAACTCTGTTATTCTCAATATCCTTAATCTGCTGTTTTCTCCGGGAATAAAGATAAATATCATGTTCCTGACGAGCCAATAACACTGCTATAGCTGTACCCCAGCTTCCACAGCCCAATACAGCACAATTTTGCTTCATGATATCAACTCCTATAACAACTTCTGAAATAAAATAAATTATCTATCTCCCAGATTAATAGGATTTTCTTCTCCGCGTATTAATCTTTTTATATTACCCCGATGGGTTATTGCTATAAAGATAAACACCAGAGCCGCAAAAAACACCTGAAAACCTGAACCAGTAAAAATATAGGCTGATAATGGCAGACTTAAGTTAGCAAGCAAAGATGCAACTGAAACGATTTTTAAGGTGAAAGCAATTATTAACCAGACCAGCCCCATCACCACAAAACTGGCGGGAGCAACTCCTAGCATCACTCCAAATGTAGTTGCTACCCCTTTGCCTCCATCAAACTTTAAAAATATCGATTTAACATGTCCTATGATTGCTGCCAGGCCAATTATGTAAAGATAAAAAGCAGGAGAAGCTGGCGGCAGGATAATTCTGGCAATTAACAGAGGGATTAATCCTTTAGCAATATCTACCAGAGCAACAAAAGCTCCCATTTTAAATCCCAGTTTTCTGGCAACATTGGTAGCGCCGACATTACCGCTCCCATAATTACGAATATCTGTATGCAAAAACTTTTTAGTAACAAGATAGGCAGTAGGTATAGAACCGATTAAGTAGGCAAGCACTACAGGAAGAATAAGTTCCATTAAATTTTCCCCCTTATTCCCTTTGCTTAAATTTCATTCTCACGGGTGTTCCCACAAAACCAAAAGCTTTTCTAATTTCATTCTCCAGAAACCTTTTATAAGCAAAATGTACCAGATCAGGGTTATTTACGAAAAATACAAAATGCGGTGGTCCCACATCAGTTTGGGTTACATAATATATTTTTAATCTTTTACCCTGATATGAAGGAGGTGGATTCATCTGAATTGCATCCTGAATGACTTCATTTAATACTCCTGTTTTAATGCGCTGTAAAGATTGATCATATACATATTCAGATAATTCCAGAATTTCATGAACTCTTTTTCCTGTTAAAGCCGAGATGAAAGTTATAGGCGCAAAATTAATAAATTTTAACTGGTGATAAATTTCTTCTCGATAAAGATCCACAGTGTGAGTGTCTTTTGGAATAGTGTCCCATTTATTAACTGCCAGAACCACAGGCTTACCCTCATCATGAGCATAACCCACGATTTTTTTGTCCTGTTTCGTAACACCTTCTCCCGCATCCAGCATCATTACTACTACATTTGCTCTTTCTATAGCTTTGATTGCTCTTAAATTACTATAATACTCAACATCCTCATGTACTCTGGCTTTTTTTCTTAAACCAGCAGTATCGATTAAATTGAATCTGGTGCCTTCACTTTCCAGAATAGTATCTACTGCATCTCTGGTAGTCCCCGGTTTGGGACTAACAATCACCCTATTTTCCCCCAAAAGATAATTTACCAGCGATGATTTGCCCACATTGGGTTTGCCGACAATAGCTACCTCAATAACATCTTCTCGATCTTCGGTAAAAGCTTCCTGCATTTCATTAGCTAAATTATTGGCTATTTTTTCATTAAGATCACCTATATTTTTACCGTGTTCTGCAGAAATAGGTATAACTTCATCAAATCCCAGGCTATAAAATTCCCAGGGCTGCTCCTGTGAAGTAAAATCATCCATTTTGTTGGCGGCCACTATGACATTAGCCTGTTTTTGGCGCAGCATTCTGGCTATTTCTTCATCCAGTGGCATAATACCTTCCCTTACATCAACTACAAAAATTATAAGATGAGCTTCTCTGATAGCCTCTTCCACCTGAAATTCAACCTGATTTTTAAACTCATCAGTCGAGCTAAGTTCCAGTCCTCCCGTATCTACTACTGTATAGGATTCATCCTGCCACTTAGCTTCCCCGTAGATTCTATCTCTGGTTAAATTAGGAGTTCCTTCCACAATAGCTTTTCTCTGTTTAATCAATCTATTAAAAAGTGTAGATTTTCCCACATTAGGCCTACCTACAATTGCGACCACCGGTCTATTTGTCATCAAAACCCACCTCCAAAACCTCTGCCATACTGCTACAACTTAAAACTTCAGCATTAACACAGGCTGATTGAAAATCCTGCTGAGAATAATCGTCCAGGGTCAAACCATCATCATTAAAAATTACCTCCGGTAAGATTATAATATCAGCACAATTTTTACCAGAAATTTGGTCTAAAATATCCCGCCCAAAAAGCAGTCCGGTCACAGTAACTTCTTCTCCCAGATAATTGTTATCTATTACCTGCACAGACAATTTCAAGTTATCTATCTTTTTCATGTCATTCCAGATAGGCTGCAAAGCTTTATTTCCCAGTTTAGAAGTAATAATTTCCAGGTGTTTTGACTCCCTGATTCTATCAGGATAGATCTGTCTTTTTTTCCAATAATTATGCCGGCTGAGCCGGGTTAAACCAATACCATTTTCCAGTTGAGGAAAACTGCCATAGCTGTCCAGTTTGGGTATCTTTTTGTCTGCCAGTAAATAAAATTCATCAGCGGCATAAATACAATTTTCTCTTTGATTTTGTGCATATTTATCCTGCCATTTTTCTATTTGTATTAATATTTCGCGAGCACCCTCGCTATTAAAAGGAGTTAAATCGTTATCTGCCTCTCTCCAGGAAGTTATACCAACAGGTACTATCCCAATTGACAACAAAGATTCAGAAAACTTCTGCAAATCCGCAAAAGTACGATCAAGTTCACTTCCATCATTTATACCTGGACAAATGACCAGCTGTAAATGAAATTGAATATTATGATGAGCCAAAAACTCAAGTTGTTGTTTGATCTTTCCCGCTCTGGGATTATTCATAATTTTTCGACGCAGATCAGGGTTAGTAGTGTGCACAGATATATAAAGTGGAGATAAATGATTATTAACAATTCTTTCTAGTTCTTCCTCATTAAGATTAGTTAAAGTAATAAAACTACCCTGCAGGAAAGAAAAACGATAATCATCGTCCTTACACATTAAACTATCCCTTAAACCTGGCGGCTGTTGATCAATAAAGCAAAATTCGCAGCTGTTATCACAGGTCAGCAACTCATCAAAAACGATACTGGCAAATTCCAGACCTATTTCATCTCCATATGACCTATTAAACGTGTATTTTTTGCTGTTTTTTTTCTTTTTCTTTTGTATTTCTAGCTCAAACTGACCTGCAGAAACACAATTCATATAATCTATATAATCTCTAGGTCTTAAACCATTAATCTTTAATAATTTGTCTCCGGGCTCAATACCTTTGCTGTGGGCCAAAGAATTTTCTTTGACATTTGCTATTTCGACCATGACATTCCAATCCTCCTAAAGCGAAAATATACCTAAATAATCAACTACATAAGTGATAATACCATATTTAACAGGGGTTGACAACAATAACTGCCAAAACAAAAAGGTCTGCCCTAAAATTTACAGGGCAGACCTGAATTTAAAAGCTGACTGTATTGAAAATTTTATTCTTCCATCATGTCTTTCAGATCTCCCAGCCGTTCTCCGATAGTTGCTCCCGAGGGTACATCCTCGACTTCAGCATCGTCTTCCTCTTCAGTCTGTGATGATTCTTCACTGGTCTCCTGTTTTTGAGTTTCTGATTTGCTTTCTTCTTGATCTTCTAATTCTTTTAAACTTAAACCAACCCTTTTATCATCAGGGTCGATGTTAATAATTTTAGCTTCTCTCTCTTCTCCAACTTCAACAACTTCATCGGGAGTTTTTACATGACGATGTGACAGCTGTGATATGTGAATTAAACCTTCTATTCCATCTTCAACTTCCATAAAAGCGCCAAAATCAACTATTTTAGTAATTGTGCCTTCAATTATCTCACCTTCATAATGCTTTTCTGCAAATTCTTCCCAGGGATCGGGTAACAGCTGTTTTAAACCCAGAGAAATTCTTTCCTCTTCTTTATCAACATCAAGCACTTTTACCTCAATCTCTTCTCCTTCATCCAGTATATCTGAAGGATGACCTATTCTTCCCCAGGACATTTCGGATATATGCAGAAGTCCTTCGATACCACCCAGGTCCACAAAGGCACCAAACTCAACAAGTTTAGTTACTTTACCAGAAACATTTTGCCCTTCTTCTAACTCTGCCAGAGTTTCTTCTTTCTTCTGCTCTCTTTCTTTTTCCAGAACCTTCTTGTGAGAAAGCACAACATTATTATTGTTCTTATCGACCTCAATAATTTTTAGCTGCAGTGTTTCCCCCACATATTCGCTCAGGTCTTCAACATAACCTATAGCTACATGAGAAGCAGGTATAAAACCTCTTAGACCGACATCAGCAACAAGACCACCTTTTACTTCTTTAGTTATCTCAGCTTCTATAACTTCATCATTTTCATGGGCCTTCTGAATATCTTCCCAGGCTTCTTCCTGTTCCGCCCTTTTGTGGGACAGTACCATGTTGCCTTCTTCATCTTCCAGGGTTAAAACAACAACTTTTATCTCCTCATCAAGCTCAACCACCTCATGAGGGTCGGAAACATCAGAAGTGCTCAATTCCCGCAGGGGAATAAAGCCATCTGATTTGTAATTTACATCAACATACACACCTCTTTCGTTAATTTCGACCACGGTACCTTCGATTAATTGACCTTTTTCGATATTTGCCATATCATTCTCACTCATCATTTCTTCCTGAGCAGATTTTTCCTCAGTTTCCCCAACTGATTCTGCTTCTGGCTCTTCTTCTGCTGCCTCATCTTCAGTGTCTGCTTCCATAACTTCCGTTTCATCAGTAACGTTTTCTGTTTCCATTTCCTGTTCCACCTCTTCTTTGTCTTGTGAAGTTTTTTCTTCTGCCAATTCCAGTTCCTCTTCCTGAGATTCTTCGTTCATTTGCAAGTCTTTGTCCTCTTGACTCATTAACTGAATGACCTCCTTTATAATCCAATCCGGGGTGGAAGCCCCGGCAGTTAGTCCTATTTTCTCCACATTTTCTATCCAGCTCCAATCTATATCGTCCGGTGTTTCAATGTGATAGGTAGGGGTTCCAGTTTGCGAACACATTTCTACCAGACGACTAGTATTAGCACTGTTAAAACCACCTATGACGAACATGATCTCAACCTTTTCAGCCAGATTTACAGCTGATTTCTGTCTGACCTGGGTGGTATTACAAATTGTATTAAAAACTCTCAATTCTTTGACAAGGGGGATTAATTTTACAATTAGCTTTTGAAAAGACGTGGGCGACTTGGTAGTTTGGGCTACTATCCCCACCCTGGCTCCAATATCAATTTTTTCAATATCTTTTTCTTCCTCGATGATTTCAGCCTGGCCCTGAGCTGCTCCCAGTATTCCTTTGACTTCAGGGTGCTCTTTATCACCGTAGATCAGAGTTTGATAATCATCTTCTTTTAAACGGCAGGCATTATCCTGGGCTTTTTTGACATAAGGACAGGTAGCATCTATAATGTCAAGACCTTTATCCCGGGCCTTTTGAATTATTTCCGGTTTAACACCGTGAGAACGAATTATAATAATTCCGGAATCTATATCATCTATAGATTCTGCAATTTTAATTCCCATTTTTTTTAAATTGTCTACTACCTGAGGATTGTGAATAATAGGACCGATAGTATAAACATCCTGTTCTTCACTATTGTTAACAGCTTCAGTAGCTAATTTAATAGCCCTTTTTACACCGAAACAGAAGCCAGCCTCTTCCGCTGTCAGAATCTCCAGCCAGTACACCCCCTCCAGCCTCTCTATAACTGCATTCTTTTAATGAATTCTCTAAAAGCTACTTAAATTCCTGCTTATATTCTAAAATAATTTACTGCAATAATCAAGTGTAATTTCATTCATAATATATTAATTTTTCTATTTCCTTCATTATACCCTCAGCTATCTCTTTTTGTTCCTCTTTATCCGGTCTGTCTTCAAAATATTGTTCCAGGTAAATAGGTTCCCCAAAATTTATTGTGGTTCTACCTTTTTTCTTGATATTTTTTATCCCTACCGGCACTATCGGTGCCTCCCCCATAATAGCTATCATGATTGAACCTGTATGAGGTTCTCCCAGCTCCCCTTCTGGATACCGGGTCCCTTCCGGGAATAAGCCCAGAACTTTGCCATCGCGCAATATCCGTAAAGATTTTTTTAAAGCTTTTCTATCTCCGGTTCCCCGCTTTACCGGAAAAGCTCCCAAAGCTCCCAGAAACCAGGCAATGATTGGATTTTTAAACAACTCTTTTTTGGCCATAAAAGATATTTTGCGAGGCATAAAAGAGCCGATGAGTGGAGGATCCAGCATACTAATATGATTGGACATAACTACAACCGGACCTTCTTCCGGAATGTTTTCCCGGCCCTTTATCTTAACTCTTAATAATGTCCGAGCAACAATTATAACAAAAATTTTAGCCAGCCAGTATATTATGTTTTTCAACTTTCCACCTCTTCTCTATAAAGTTCTATAATCCTGTCCGCTACCTGTTCAGGAGAAAGATTATTTGAGTTTATCTCCACAGCATTATCAGCTTTAGCCAGAGGTGAATGGCTGCGACTGCTATCTTTTTGGTCCCTTTTAGCTAAATTTTTCTTAACTTTTTCCCGGGAAATTTTTTCGCCTTTCTCCCGCAATTCTTTATATCTTCTGTCTGTTCTTACCTCCAGACTGGCAGTTAAAAAAATTTTCAAATCTGCAGCAGGCAAAACCCTTGTTCCAATATCTCTGCCATCCATAATAACATCTTTTTCCCGGGCAAGTCTCCTTTGTTTGGTAAGTAAAATTTCTCGAACTGCCGGAATGCTGGCTATCTCAGACACATTTTCGTCTACATCCTGTTCTCTTATTCTTTCCGTTATATTTTCACCATTGAGATAAATATTCTGGCTGCCATTATCTTTTATGGAACCAAAATTAATTTTTAGTTTATCTGCCGAGCTGGCAATCTCATCAACATCATCGCTGGTTAAATTTTGCCTGATACAATAAAGAGCTACTGCTCTATACATAGCTCCGGTGTCAATATAATTAAATTTTAAACGTCCGGCTACAATTTTAGCCACGGTGCTTTTACCAGAACCCGAAGGTCCATCTACAGCAATTGCATGGGGCATAACACTGGCCTCCTCGATCTATCAATACGCTAAGTTCTGTCAGTTAAGGTAAAAATTAGTACCTTTGACATATCAATTTGATTCTGCTTCCAGCAAATCCGGTCTTAGCTCTGCCGCTTTATTTTTATAAATATGTTTAGTTGAGCCAGAATTCTCAGACTTACGATCTATATGCAGCAAAACTCTTATACATAAATCCAGACTATTTTTAACAGGAGGTTCAGTACAGCTGAAAAGGGGAATATCATCATATCCCAGTTCGCGAAATGCCCTGGCCGGATACAAAGCAGTTACATCGGTGGTAGAGGAGAAAATAACACTAATAATCTCCTCTGATGTCAGCATATTTTTAGCCATAATCTCTTTCATCATATCTACAACTGCTGATCTTATATCCTCTTCAGTATTTTGCTTTACTGTTGTAGCCCCTCTAATGGCATACATTGATATTCCCCCTCAGGATTATTGTAAATCATAACCATGCAAACACTTTTATTTTTGCAGATTTTTCAGGGCAGAACGTGCAGCCTGCTGTTCTGCTGTTTTTTTACTGCTGCCCCGGCCTATTCCCAGAGTTTCATCTGCCAGTTTCACCTCAACAACAAAACTCTTATTGTGATCCGGTCCCTCTTCATCTGCGACCACATATTCCGGTCGCTTATCACTATTTTTTTGAATTTTTTCCTGGAGCAAGGTTTTATAATCTTTCTTATGATCTCCCGCCCAAACTTTTCTAATATCATCCTGAAAAAAATTAATTATGAAATCCTCTGTGCGAGAAAAACCTTTTTCTAAATAAATTGCCCCAAAAATTGCTTCCAGAGAATCTGCTAAAATTGAATCTCTATCTCTACCACCTGTGAGCTCTTCCCCGTGTCCTAACAGCAGATGTTCGTTTAATTTTAAAGCCTGAGCTTTTCGAGCCAGCATGTCTGAGCTCACTAATATTGCCCGAACTTTGGCCAGTTTTCCTTCCGAGGCCTGAGGATAATTTCTAAATAAATAAGTAGAAATCGCCAGTCCTAAAACCGAATCCCCCAAAAATTCCAATCTCTCATTATCATTAATGTCGTACTCTTGATTTTCATTAGGAAAAGATTTATGGGTTACAGCTCTTCTTAATAAATCTTTGTTAGCAAATTCAATGTCAATTTTTGCTTCCAGATTCTGCAGACCCGTTTTGTCCAACAAAAATTTCGACAAATAATTCACCATCCTCGAATAATTTACAATTTATTCATTACCAGACAGGCGTTATGCCCGCCAAAACCAAAAGAATTAGTCATAACCGCATTAACTTCTTCCAGTTTTTCACTCTCATTAGGCACATAATATAAATCACATTCAGGATCAGGGTTTTCGTAATTAATCGTAGGAGGTAAAACCCTGGTTTCCAGAGCTTTTAAAGAAGCAATAGTTTCAACTGCTCCAGCAGCTCCCAATAGATGGCCCGTCATAGATTTAGTGGAGCTAATATTTAAATCTTTCGCTTTATTCGCAAAAATTTTCTTTATTGCTTTAGTTTCCAGTTTATCATTGAAGGGAGTAGAAGTACCATGAGCATTAATATAATCTATATCATCATGAGTAATGGTGGATTCTTTGATAGCTACATCCATAGCTCTAGCAGCTCCGTCACCTTCCGGATCAGGTTGTGTGATGTGATAGGCATCGGCTGTAGAGCCATACCCACTAATTTCACCGTAAATTTTTGCATCACGCTGGCGAGCATGATCAAGTTCTTCAAGAATTAACATGCCACTGCCTTCTCCAATCACAAACCCATCTCTTTCTGCATCAAAGGGTCTGCTGGCTTTTTCCGGTTCATCATTTCTGGTAGATAAAGCTTTCATATTACCAAATCCAGCCAGAGCGGAAGGCGCTATCGAAGCTTCTGTGCCACCGGCAATCATGACTGAAGCATCGCCCCTCTTAATAACCTCCATAGCATCTCCAATTGCATGGGTAGCAGAAGCACAGGCTGTGACAGTATTACTATTGGGTCCTTTAGCTCCAGCATAAATTGAAATTTGACCGGCACACATGTTGGAGATCATCATGGGAATGAAAAAAGGACTGACCCGTTTCGGACCTCTATTCTGCAGTCTATTTATCTGTTCTTCAATAACTTCAATTCCACCAATTCCTGAACCCACGATTACACCTGTTTCCTTTTCCAGCTTTTCATCAATTTCTAACTCTGCGTCCTCCAAAGCTTCTAAAGCAGAATAAACTCCATATTGAGTAAAAAGAGCCATACGTTTGCGAGATTTTTTATCTATATAACAATCAGGATTAAATTCCTGGATTTCTGCCCCGATTTGACTGGGAAATTTTTCGACATCATCGATGCCTTCTATCTTTTTAATGCCTGAATTGCCGGCAGTTAAGTTCGCCCAAAAATCTTTTACATTATCTCCTAAAGATGTCAGAACTCCCATTCCTGTTACTACAACTCTTCTTGTTTCCAAGAAATTTGCCTCCTTTAATCTATATTAAATCGTTAAAATGTCCCCGTTTTTCAACGGGGACGTTTTAAGTAATTTTTAAATTTTATAGATAATCCTCTAAATAATCTACGGCGTCCTGTACCGTACCAATCTGCTCTGCATCTTCATCGGGTATTTCAATGTCAAATTCTTCTTCAATAGCCATAACAAGTTCAACAACATCAAGAGAGTCTGCACCTAAATCCTCAATGAAAGATGCCTCGGCAGTTACTTCTTCCTCATCCAGGGCCAGTTCTTCTGCAATTAATTCTTTTACCCTGGCAAATAAATCAGCCATACCGTTCTCACCTCCTTTCAAATTCCTAATCCACCAGTAACTTTTATAATTTCACCAGTTATATACTCAGCTAAATCAGAGGCCAGAAAAACTACTGAATTAGCAACCTCTTCAGGCTGTCCGGCTCTATCCAGAGGTATATTATCCAGCAAACCTTCTCTGGCTTTATCTGGCATTGATTCTGTCATTTCGGTTGCAATCAATCCAGGGGCAACAGCATTGACAGTAATATTGCGAGAAGCTACTTCCCGGGCCAGAGATTTAGTAAATCCCACTATCCCTGCTTTAGCAGCAGCATAATTAGTCTGTCCCGGATTGCCAATTGACCCCACAATTGAAGTCATATTTATAATCCTGCCCCATCTAGCTTTCATCATCTGTTTAATTGCTGCCCGAGAACAATAATAAACTCCGTCCAAATTTACTTCCATCACTTTTTTCCAGTCTTCCTCTTTCATTCTTAACAGAAAGTTGTCCCTATTGATACCTGCATTATTTATAAGTATATCAATACAATCAAATTCATGCAAGGTAGCATCAATCAGACTTTCTGCTTCATTTTTGTTGCTGACATCTGCCTGACAGACAGCAATCTGACCGCTGTCCTGAATATTTCTTAGTGCAGAAGCCAATTCTTCAGCCTGCTCTTTACTGTTCTCACTTGAGTGATTTAACATAACATTGGCACCTAGCTCAGCAAATTTTTCAGCACAGGCAGCGCCAATACCCCTGGAACTACCAGTTATCAGAACACTTTTATCCGTGAAATCCATCATGATAATTCCTCCAAAACCTCATTTAATTCTTGTGGATTTCGGGTGTTATAACATTTAGCGGATCTATCTATTCTTCTAAGCAGTCCCTTCAAAACCCTCCCCGGGCCAACTTCAACAAAAATCTCCACACCATCTTCAAGCATATTTTCCATTGTTTCCTGCCAGCGCACAGAACTTGTAAGCTGTTTAAGCAAATTATCTTTTATTTTTTCTGCTTCAGTAGTTTTTTCAGCAGTTACATTGGCTATTACGGGGAAATCCATATCTGCAATTGCCACATCCTGCAGGGCAGATTCCAATCTGCCTACTGCAGGCTCCATTAAACTGGAATGAAAAGGGCCACTTACTGATAATTCTATTACCTTTTTCGCTCCTGCCCTTTTACATTCTTCTCTGGCGTTTTTTACCGCTTCTTTTTCCCCGGAAATAACCAGTTGATTTGCAGTATTCAGGTTAGCAATTTCACAGACCCCGTTAACTTTTGCACATATATTTTTAACCTGTTCCAAATCCAGACCAATAATTGCCGCCATAGAACCCAAACCAGCGGGAAGTGCCTCTTCCATTGCTCTACCTCTTTCTCTGACAAGCTTAAGGTTATCCGAAAAATTTATTGCTCCTCCAGCTGTAAGAGCTGAATATTCCCCTAAACTGTGACCAGCTACTACATCAGGGTATATATCATGATCATTAAGAATTTTATTCACTGCAGAACTAAGAGTAAATAGAGCTGGCTGGGTATTTTCAGTTAAATTTAGGTCATATTCCGGCCCTTCAAAACAGATGTTTTTGAGCTCTAAGTCCAGAATTTCTTCGGCTCTGTTAAAGAAATTATTCACTTCTTTAAATTCTTCTGACAGGTCTTTGCCCATGCCCACACTTTGGGCCCCCTGTCCGGGAAATAAAAAAGCTATTTTACTTTCACTCATTAACTCCCCTCCTAAAACTTTCACATTGAGAATTCATTAAATCTTCCGCCTGAGAAATTATATTTATAATGATATCTTCTACAGGAACTTCCTCTTCAATCATTCCGGCGATTTGCCCTGCCATTACACTGCCTCGTTCAACATTACCCTCTACCACAGCTTCTCGCAGGGCCCCTTCGGCCTCTGCTTCAATTTTTTGGGGATCTACGCCTTCCTTTTCCATTTTGTGAATTTCTCGGGTCAGTTTATTCTTTAAGGTGCGCACTGGATGACCTGTGGTCCTGCCTGTTAAAACCGCATCTCTATCTCTAGCATTAATAATGGCCTGTTTATAATCCGGGTCAGCTTTACATTCCTGAGAGCAGACAAATCTTGTACCCATTTGCACCGCTTCTGCTCCCAGATTAAAAGCAGCCAGTAAACCTCTGGCATCTCCTATACCACCGGCAGCTATAACCGGTAAATCAACGCTATCAACAATCTGGGGGACAAGAGCCATAGTCCCCAGCTGTCCTACATGACCACCGGCTTCATTGCCCTCAGCAATTACAGCCGTAATATCCAGTCTGCTGAGTCTTTTTGCCAGAGCCACAGAAGAGACTACCGGTATAATTTTTACACTGCCCTGTTTTAATTTTTCCACATATTTTCCCGGATTACCAGCTCCGGTAGTAACAATAGGCACATTTTTTTCCAGCACTAAGTCAATAACATCTTCTATATGAGGGGAAAGAAGCATCAGATTAACAGCTACAGGATTATCAGTTATTTCTCTGGCTTTATCGATTTCTGCTTCTACACTTTCGGCCGGAGCATTCCCTGCTCCAATTATTCCCAGGCCACCAGCACGAGATACTGAACCTGCTAATTCCCCTGTGGCAACCCAGGCCATTCCTCCCTGAATTATCGGATAATCAATATTTAATTTTTCACATAAGGATGATTTGAAAAAATTATTCATGAAATTTTCCCTCCTTATCCCTCCGAGTTTTACCTTTACTGCTGCCATTCCAGAGCTGCCGCAGCCCAGGTTAAACCTGCTCCAAATGCAACCAGCACAAGTATGTCTCCCCTATTGATCCTATTTTCTTCTACTGCTTCTGCCAGAGCAATTGGCACTGAAGCACTGGAAGTATTTCCATAATAGGGCAGATTAACTATTACATTTTCTTTTTTTACCCCTAATCTATCAGCAGCAGCAGAAATAATTCTGGTATTAGCCTGATGTGGAACAAAAAAATCAACATCTTCAGCTGCTAAATCTGCTTTGTTTAAAACTTCTAAGGAGGCACTACCCATTTTTTTTACGGCAAATTTAAACACCTGATTTCCTTCCATCTTAATGTAGTGTAGTTTATTCTTAACTGTCTCTTCACTGGCCGGATTAAGTGAACCACCTCCGGGCATATAAAGGTTTTCTCCTCCACTGCCATCTGAACCTAAAATTGTACTTAAAATTCCACCACTGGATCCTGACTGTAATACAGCCGCACCAGCTCCATCACCAAACAAAACACAGGTGGACCTATCATCCCAGTCCACTATTTTGGATAAAGTTTCTGCCCCTATAATCAAAATATTTTCGTATGTACCACTGGATATATATTGATCTGCCACACTTAAACCATATACGAACCCGGAACAACCAGCCTCCAGATCAAAAGCTGCGGCATCTTCAGCCCCTAATTCCTCCTGCAGCAGACAGGCTGTTGCCGGAAAAAACATATCAGGAGTTACTGTTGCCACCAATATCAGATCTAATTTGTCTGCAGATAATTCAGCATCTGCTAATGCTTCTCTGGCAGCCTTTAAAGCTAATTCAGAAGTTGGTGTTCCTTCAGAAGCTATTCTTCTCTCTCTTATACCAGTACGCTGTCTTATCCATTCATCACTTGTATCTACCATTTCTTCTAAATCATCATTTGTTAAAACATTGTCAGGTAAATATTTTCCTATACCGGTTATAACTGCGTTAGGCATTTAAATCCCCACCATCCTTACTAATTTCATCAGCAATTATAGTAACAATCTCCTGTTCCACTGTTTCTTTCGCAACTTTAATTGCGTTTTTGACAGCGGTAGCATCAGAACTACCATGACCTATTATTACATTACCTTTGACTCCCAGCATAGGTGCACCACCATACTGGCGATAATCCACTTTCTTTTTCATATTCTTAAGGGAATTTTTAGCCAGAAGAGCTCCCAGCTTAGAGCGAAAATCATTCTGAAGGGCTTCTCGTAAAAGCTCAAATAAAAAATCACCCATACCTTCCACAGTTTTTAAAATCACATTGCCCACAAAACCATCGCAGAGTATTATATCATATTCTCCTGTGAAAATATCCCGGCCTTCTATATTGCCCGCAAAATTTTTTATGCGATTATCACTTTCAATGAGTTCATGGGCTTTATCGATCATTTTGTTACCTTTACCTTTTTCTTCCCCTACATTCATTAAGCCAATTGAGGGGTTTGGTCTTTGCAGTATAGAATCCGCATATATCTGGGCCATAATAGCGAATTGTAGAAGATAACGGGGTTCACAATTAGCATTTGCCCCCATATCAAGAAGCAGCACCGGTTTATTTCGGCTGGGAAATAATGAAGCAATTGCAGGCCTTTTTATACCTGAAATCCTGCCAATTTTTAAAATTCCTGCTGCTAAAGATGCTCCTGTATTCCCAGCAGAAAATAATGCTTCGGCTTTACCCGATTTGACCAGCTCAGCTGCTTTTCCGATAGAGGTATCTTTTTTGCTCCTCAAAGCTTTAGCTGGTTTTTCATCCATGGTAATTTCCTGCTGACAATCTACTATCTCAAATCTATTTTTAAGCTTTTTGCTATCTGGCATCAATTGGTCAAGCTGTTCACTTTTACCGGTTAATATTATTTCTATATCCTGATAAGTTTTAACAGCTTCAATACTGCCCTGGACAATGGACTGAGGAGCGCTGTCCCCCCCCATAGCATCTACTACTATTTTCATCATTAGCTCCTCCTGACATCTATTTGCAAACTTTAACTAATCTAAACAGCATTTTTCAGTACAAACATATTTTTAAAATACTACTTTAAGATATTATAAATAATTTATATTAACAATGCAAATGAAAAATAAAACCTGCAGCACCAGGCTGCAGGTTTTAAATCTGTAATTTTTTTACTCTTCTTTAACAGAGATTACCTCTTTGCCTTTGTAATGTCCACATTCAGGACATACCCGGTGAGGCATTACAAGTTCATCACAATTCGAACAGTTAACCAAATTCGGTGGTGTTATTTTTTTATGAGTTCTTCTCTTTCTCTTCCGGGTCTTAGAAGTTCTTCTTTTTGGTACAGCCATATTTCCTACACCTCCTTACAACTTACAATTAACTCCTGTGAGATTCATTCATTAGAATCATAAAATTGCTTTAATTTTTCCATACGAGGATCAGTATCACTTTTTACACAATTACAATCTCCTTCATTTAGATCCTGGCCACAAATACTGCAGATTCCCTGGCAGTCTTTACGACACAAAGCTTTTATAGGTATTGCTAAAATTAAATTCTCTTTGATATATTCACTAATATCAACCTGGCCAAAATCGTCTATATCATCGCGCATAATACTAAACTCCAGATCGGTCTTAACATGTTCTTTAAACTCTTTTAAACAACGGCTGCATTCCAGTAAAAATTCGCCTTCAATCTCTCCGGTGAAAAATAACTCTTCTTTTTCTCCGATTATATCCAGGTGCAGAGAAAACTCCAGGGGCATCTTAATTTGCCGGCCTAAAAATTCTATATTTTCAGGTTTAACGGAGGTTTCCAGGCTCATATACGTATTATCATCTTTTAATTGGGTAAGATTAAGCTTCACGGCTATTCCCTCCAGATTGCGATTGGCATTAATTTCTAATTAATCATTCTATAATTTCTTTTAGCCAATCACAGGTTATTATATTACATAATCGCCGCCCCTGTCAAGAAAACGTATCATTTTAATCCGGCTATTCTGGCTGTGTCCTGAGCAATAACCAGCTCTTCATTAGTAGGTATTACAAAAGCTTTTACCTGAGAATCAGAAGTGGTTATTTCAGCTTTCTCGCCCCTCACCTGATTGGCATGTTCATCAAGTTCCAGCCCCAGGAAATCAAGTCCTGATAATATTTTGTTTCTTAAATCTATTGCATTCTCTCCTATACCGGCGGTAAACACTACAGCATCTACTCCGCCCATAGCAGCGGCGTAAGCACCTATATACTTTTTTACCCGGTATGAAAAAACTTCTCTGGCCAGTTTAGCTCTTTCATTACCGTCTGCTGCTGCTTCTTCTATATCTCTAGAATCATTACTTACGCCTGAAATTCCTAAAAGTCCACTCTCTTTGTTCATTATATCATCAATTTCATCCGGGCTTAATCCTTCTTTTTTCTGTAAGAAGGGCACTATAGCGGGATCCAGGTCACCACATCTAGTTCCCATTACCAGTCCTTCTAAAGGTGTTAAACCCATACTCGTATCAACTGATTCACCATTTTTAACGGCTGCCACACTTGCTCCATTACCTAAATGACAGGTTATTATATTGAGCTCATCAAAATCTTTATCCAGCATTTCTGCCGCTTTTTCCGATACAAATCTGTGAGAGGTTCCATGAAAACCATATCTTCTAATGCCGTATTTTTCGTAATATTCATAAGGGAGGGCATAAATATAAGCATGTCTGGGCATTGACTGATGGAAAGAAGTGTCAAATACTCCTACCTGCGGTGTATCAGGCATTAATTCCTGGCAAACTTTAATCCCGGCAAGATTGGGAGGATTATGGAGGGGGGCCAGATCAGAGACATCTTCCATAGTATCAATTACATCATCTGTTATCTCAACAGAACTGGCAAATTCTTCGCCTCCATGGACTACTCTGTGACCTACGGCAGAAATTTCATCCATACTATTTAAAAGCCCGATTTCATCATCAAGCAGAGTATCCATGATCAAATTTATCCCCCGGGAATGGTCCGCAATGTCTTCTTCAATTTTTACTTCTTCTCCTTCACTGGTCTCCTGTTCCAGAAAAGAATTATCAATACCTATTCTTTCGACAACCCCCTTTACCAGCATTTTTTCCTCGTCCATATTAAAAAGCTGATATTTTACTGAAGAGCTTCCACTGTTAATTACTAAAACTTTCATTTTTATACCTCCTGGATTTGTTTAATTAACGAAATTTAATCACTATTTTGCCTGCAAATTTGTTATTGCAGTCAAATTAACAATATCCTCTACAGAGCAGCCGCGGGAAAGATCATTTACTGGTTGAGCCATACCCTGCAGCACCGGGCCTATTGCTTCAGCTCCTGCTAATCTCTGTACAAGTTTATAACCGATATTTCCTGCTTCCAGATCAGGAAATATTAATACATTAGCTTTGCCTGCGATCTCGCTTTCCGGAGCTTTTTGTTCAGCAACTTCGGGCACAAGGGCAGCATCGGCCTGCATTTCTCCATCTATGGATAATTCTGGCTCTAATATTTTTGCTCTTTTGGTAGCCTGCTGAACTTTTTCAACCAGTTCATGTTCTGCACTTCCAGCCGTGGAAAAAGATAACATAGCAACTTTAGGTTCAATACCCAGCAAACTATTTGTAGTCTGAGCAGTGCTAACAGCAATTTCCCCTAAAACCTCTGCTTCAACTTCAGGATTAACAGCACAATCTGCCATCACTAGAATACCTTCATGGCCAAATTCTTCTTTGTCCAAAACCATGATAAAAGCTCCGGATACTGCCTGAATACCTGGTTCTGTCTTAATTACCTGTAAAGCAGGTCTGAGTACTTCACCTGTAGGATGGGCTGCCCCTGCTACCAATCCCTCGGCATAACCACACTCAACCAGCAGCGTACCAAAATAGAGGTGGTCACCTGCCATATCATAGGCATCTCCTCTACTCAACCCTTTATGACTTCTTTTTTTGTGGAGGAGCTCCCCCAATTCCACTCTTCTTTGAGAGTTAGCAGGGTTGTCTATTTCACAACCGCTTAAATCCAGCCCCAAATTTTCCGCTCTTTTCCTGATATTTTCTTGATTACCGAGCAAGATTAAGTCTGAGATATCTTCACCCGAAATAATATCAGCAGCTTTTAATATACGATCATCTTCTGTTTCCGGTAGTACTATTTTGCCGGAAACTTTGCGAGCTTTTTCACGAAATTCTTCAATTAAGTCCATTAATATCCCTCCGATTATATAATACTAAGCCAGCAGTTATAAATAATTCAAGAATATCAAGCCCAATTTTTACAACGTGTTTGTAGAAACTTGATATTTCTGCTATTATAAAAGCAGAAAATTTAAACTACATTAGTATGTAAGATAAACTTTTCTAAAAATCTTTCTTGCCTATTATAATATACTATATATGACCGGATAAATCCTTGTTATTTATGCAATCTTTTTATACAATCTTTCACCTTTTTTTCAAAAGGAGATTATTATAAATGAAGACTATTGGTTTAATAACTGAATATAATCCTTTCCACAATGGACATAAATATCACCTCAATAAAAGCAAAAACATAAGCAAACATGATCAGGTAATAGCTATAATGAATGGTCAATTTACCCAGAGAGGTACGCCAGCCTGCCTGGATAAGTGGCTTAGAGCAAAAATGGCTGTTAATACAGGGGTTGACCTGGTACTGGAGCTCCCACTCGTGGCAGGAATCAGAAGTGCTCATTATTTTGCTCAGGGAGCTGTAAGAATTTTAGCTGCAACAGGGCTTGTAGATGAAATTGTTTTTGGAAGTGAAGCTGGAAAAATTGAACCTCTAAAGGAAATTGCCAGCGTTCTGGCTGAAGAACCCCGGGAGTTACAAGAAATTTTTCACAAAGAACTGCAAACAGGAGCTTCCTATGCCCGGGCCAGAACCACAGCAATAAATGAATATTTCGCCAGCAATACATCTGGTTATTTCTCCCGTCAGCATGGTGACGAGCTCAAAAATCCGGCAGATATAATTGCCTCCCCCAATAATATTCTGGGTATAGAATATATTAAAAATATCTATCGCGATAAAATAAACATAAAACCAAAGACAATAGCTCGTAAAGATTCCAATTATCACGACCAATATGCTGGTGAAAAAGAAATAACCAGCGCCACTGCTATAAGAAACTTAATCCAAAAAGGTAAATTTAAAGAAACCAAAAAATATCTACCTAAAAACTGCTATAATATCATGTTAAATGCCTATAACCAGGGGAAGCTACCCGTGCAAAGAGATAAATTTAAACAGATGGTCATATCCACCGTTAGACGCAGCAGTCGACAAGAAATTGCTAATTGCCCTGCTTTAACAAACGATATAGCCAGCTCTATCCTGAAAAGCCAGAAAAATGCCGATAATTACCAGGAGTTAATAAATGATGTTACGTCTAAAACCCATCCTCAATCTCGAATAAAGAGGGGTTTAATGCAGTTAGTCTGCAGATTAAACCAGCTTCCTTTCTCAGAAGAAATTGTGCCAAAATATATAAGAGTTCTGGCCCTCGGTAAAAATGGAGAGAAAATCATGTCCCAGCTTGACAAAAATGCTGAACTGCCTGTAATAACTAATCCCTCAGACATTGTTAATGAAGCTAAATTAGAAAGCGAAAATCTAAAAGAATTATATATCAGTCTGGAAATCATGGCTTCAGATATTTACAGTTTGTTTTATCCCGAAAAAAAACACAGAAAATCCGGGCTTGATTTTTATACTCCTCTAGTCAAGTGAAGCTGATAAATTTTCTAATAACTCCTGAAAATTCTGGGCCAGTATAATTTCAAGCTCTTCAGAATAAGGGTGTTCTTCTAGCTCTTTTCTATTAGCAGAAGCAGATATAAATTTTGTGGCACTTTCTTCAGCGGCCGCAGCCAGCTTTAATTTTATACCTGCTACTTCTGAAATATTTCCTTTATGGTCTATCTCTCCTGAACCAGCAATCTTTTCTCCTGCGGTAATATCAGTTTCAGTAAGCTGATTATATATTTCTAGAGCAAACATCACACCGGCTGAAGGACCTACTAGATCACTCTCAGCAAAGCTAACAAGTTCGGGCATTTCATAATCTAATTTTGCTGAAGTAATCATCACTCCTATAGATGGCTGCCCCTCTCTCTGCGGATTCTCATAAGTGGATATTTCAAGCTGCTGAGTTTCATTCTGACGAGAAACTAAAAGTTCAACCGGCTCCCCTACATCCCTGCGGGAAATTAAATCCACTGCTTCAGTTGCCATGTCAATCTGCTCTCCGTTTATAGCAGTGATAATATCCCCTGTCTGCAGATTATTTTCTGCCGGGCTGTCAGGCAATATATCAATTATTTCTACACCTTGACCAGCAATTTGAACTTCATAACCTGCAGCTTCTAAAGCTACTGCCTGAGCTTCTAGCTGACTTTCTTCCATAAGATTGGCCATCAAATTTATATATTCCCTCTCATCCATACCGGGGGGCACAGCAGCTTCCACCGGCGATAATTCCCTGTCATCAGTTCCAGGAAGCAGAATGAACTGAAAAACTTCCCATAAAGAAGCTCTTCTCTGACCAACTGAAGTTAGGTAAAAAGCCCCCCAATCCTCCTGACGGTAACTGTCTTCTACCTTAATTAATTCATGTAAGGCCAGGGGAGGACCCGGCTCGACAATATAATATCCAGAGGGGATTAAATTAACAGCAACAAATAAAAGTAAAAGACCTGCTATTATAATCCTGTATAAAGGGATTCTTCTCTGTTTATCATCAGAAATTTTATGATGTTTTTCTGTAGAATTTTTAATGTTATTTTTCTTATTATATTTATCAGCCAATAAATTCACCTACTTTCCAAAATACTGCCTAAAATACTGCCACCTGACCATCTGCACGGGGTTCGCTTGCTCCTATTATAATTCCTTTATTTTGATCCCTGAGAATTATTTGCCCTCTGCCAAATTTACCCTTATTCCGGGAAAAGAAAACCTCATGCCCCCGATCAGCAAGTCTCTGAGCTGTATTTGCAGAATAAGTTGTTTCTAAAAATATTTTTTTGTTATCCTGCCAGCGCCAACGGGGTGCATCCAGAGCTTCCTGCGGATTAAAATTATAATCAATTAAATTTTGCAGCACCTGCATATGTCCCTGTGGCTGCATGTAACCTCCCATCACTCCAAAAGGGCCTGCCAGCTTATCATCTTGAGAACGCAAATAACCGGGTATGATTGTATGATAGGGCCGCTTACGAGGTTCAGGAAAATTATTTGAATTTTTGTCGGTGTCAAAATTATAACCTCTATTGTGCAGGGCAATTCCGGTTTCCGGAATAACTATCCCTGAGCCAAAACCTGTATAATTACTTTGTATAAAAGAAACAGAATTGCCTTTATTATCCATGGCAGCCAGATAGACTGTGCCTCCGGTATCTATATTGCCAGGTTGAGGTGAAACGGCCTGGTTTTTTATCTTCTTACGTTTATTTTTGATGTATTCATCTTCCAGTAGAGATTCAGGATTATATGAAATTTTTTCCGGGTCGGCAACATATTTCTTGCCATCTGCAAAAGCCTGTTTGAGAGCTTCTATTCTCATATGCATTTCTTCTATGCTGTTAAAATTGTCAAATTCCCACTTTGATAATATTTTAAGAGCCTGTAAAGCTATTAATCCCTGGCCATTAGGGGGCAGTTCAAATATTTCGTGTCCTCTATAATTTATTTTCAAAGGTTTTACAGGTTTGACCTCAAACTCAGCCAGATCCTGTTCAGAAATATAACCTCCAGAACTGCGGGCAAATTCTATAAATTTTTCTGCTAACTCTCCTTTATAAAAATCATCAACACCATTATCGGCCAGCTTTTCCAGAGTATCAGCCTGATTATGATTCTGCCAGACTTCTCCCGGATGTGGAGTTCTACCATCTTTGCTAAAATTTGCTAAAAAGTGCTTTAAAAACCTGTCTTTTAAATTCTCCTGGTATTTTTTTACTGCTTTTTTCCAGCTTCTGGCCACCACAGGAGAAACGGGAAACCCTTCCCGGGCATATTTTATAGCCGGTTTCAATATCTTTTCCCAATCCAGTATAGCGTAATTTTCTCTGAGATATTTCCAGCCTGCCAGCTGGCCGGGAACAGTTACTGCCTCCCAACCATAAGGCCCCAGCTTTTCCTGCTCTTCAGCTATTTTTTGCAGAAGACTGCGGGGATAACTTCCAGGTAGCCAGCCGGAAGCATTCATACCTGTAACTTTACCCCCTGCAGAAAAAAGAGCAAAACAATCTCCTCCCAGACCATTGGAAGTAGGTTCTACCACGGTTAAAGCAGCTGCAGCAGCCAGGGCCGCATCAAAAGCATTTCCTCCTTCCTGCATAACGGTTAGACCAGCATTAGCCGCCAGAGGCTGAGAGGTAGCCACTGCTCCCCGACAGGACATTGTTAATTGCCGCTGAGAAGAAAACCTTTGACTGCAGGCATCAAAATTCAATTTATTTTTCCTCCTTTATAGCCGGGATCAATACAGATATCACTGTGCCCGTCCCCTCTTCACTTTCAATATTTATACTGCCTTTCATTGCCTCCACCAATTCTTTGACTATGGCCAGGCCCAGACCACTGCCACCTGTATCACGCGATCTGGATTTGTCAGTTCTGTAAAATCTCTCGAAGATCATTTCCTGTTCTGAGTCGGGAATACCGATACCTGTATCACTAACATTAAACTCCAGCATCTCCTCATTTCGCTTTACACTACATCTTATTTTGCCGCCAGGTTCGGTATATTTAATAGAATTGTTAAGCAAATTAATTAAAATAGTTTTTACAGCTTCTTCATCAAGCTGCCATACCAATTTATCCAGAGAAACAGTAAAGTTCAGAGATATATTTTTCTGTTTTGCCCGGTTAGAAAATTTTTTCTTCAACCCCCGAAAAACTTCAGTTAGATTTTGGCGGGAAAGCTCAATATTTTTGGCCTTTCTTTCTGCTTCAGTTAATTCTTCAAATTTCTCCGTTAAATTTATCAGGCGATCAACCTCTTCTTCTAATTCTTCTAAGGTCTCCTCATCCCATTCAAGTACATTATCATCCAGGGCATGTAAATAATTTTTTAAATTTGTTAATGGGGTTCTCATTTCATGACTGATATCTGATACTGATTGTCTGCGTACCTGCTCCAGATAACTAAGACGAGAGCTAAGAGAATTAATTGCATCTGCCAGTGATTGTAATTCCGGGGTATCACAATCTGAAATTTTAACCTGAAATTCGCCCTGCTCAATTTTCTCAACAGTTTTTATCATGGCAGCAATTGGTTGGGTATGACGTTTTGCCAGACCAAAACTTAACAGGCCGGATAAAAAAATTAAAATAGCTCCTATAGGAAACAAAAATCTATTAATATTGTTACGCAGGTCAGCAGTTTGTGCTTCAATTTCCTGGAGTAACCCGGCTTCTTCTGGACTCTGCGACCAGTTTAAATAGCCAAAATGCTCTCCAGAAAACTCCAGCACCAAACCATCTTCCAGGATATCCCGCATCATGCCCTGATGGCCTCTTTCCATCATCCTGCTACTCCTCTCAGCAGAAGTACTCCTATTATTACCATGCTGATGGTGCTGGTTGTCAGGAGCACCAGGAAAGTAATCTATATTATTTTCTTCCGCATAAACACTGATAAAATCTATAACCTGTGCCCTGTCATCTGTCTGCTGATATAGTTTTTCAGCCCGTTGCAAAAACTGATCTATTTCCTGGGCTGATTCCTCCAGGCGGAATTGAGAAAAATGACGTTCAATACCGATATTGAAAAATATGGCAGAGCTTATAACAGTTAAAATGATAATAACCAGCATACTCGAAAATATTTTAAATTTGAGACTCATTACACTTTAAGCCTCCATCCAGTTTATAACCCATGCCATAAACTGTTAGTATAAATTCTCCCTGCTGCAATTTGAGTTTTTTACGCAGATTCTTAACGTGAACATCTATTGTACGATCAAAACCTTGATAATCCAGGCCAAATACTTTATCCATGAGCTGATCTCGACTGAGAATTTGCCCCTGATTATTTATAAATACTTCTAATAACTTAAATTCGGTCGCAGTTAGATCAACTTCTTCTTCCTGCAAAATAACCTCTTTTGCTTGCGGATATATTTTCAAACAATATTCGGGAAAACTTATCTCTTTATCGCTAAGCTTCAGGGCTCCGGTTCTTTTCAGTATAGCTTTGACCCTGGCCTGCAATTCCCGGGGATTAAAAGGTTTTACCAGATAGTCATCAGCGCCATGCTCAAATCCTGCTATTTTATCCTGATCTTTGCTGCGTGCTGTCAGCATTAAAATAGGGAGATCAGACCTTTCTCTTACTTTTTCGGCAACTTTTTCGCCCGCCAAACCCGGGAGCATTAAATCCAGAATCAACAGATCTACATCCTGTTCATATATAATTTCTAAAGCAGTATCCCCCCTGGCTGCTGTCAGTACTTCATACTCTTCTTCCAGATAAGAAGTAACTATATTGCGGACTTTTTCTTCGTCATCAACAACTAAAATTTTTGCAGGCATGTTTTATCATCACCCTATATTTTACCAGCCTGAATAAGTTTAAATCAAAAAAAGGGGCTGGATTTTCCTGCCCCCAAAAATGCAGAAAATATATAATCATCCAGAAATTAATAAAGATTATCTTTTAAAATTTTCCCAATCAGACGATGGTCGATATTTCCGCCCGAAATTACACAAACAATCGGACCGGATATTTCACTTAAATCTATATAATCCAGAGCAGCTACAGGAGCACAACCTGCCAGTTCAGCTACAATTTTGGCTTTGTTCATCAGCTTTAAAAAAGATTTCTGCATATCATTTTCATTAACTGTTATCATTTCTTTGGTATTTTGTTGAGCCAGAGGGAATGTTAATTTGCCCGGAGTAGCAACTTTAATTCCATCGGCCAGAGTGGAAATATTTTGGAGTTCTATTCTTTTATTGGCAGCCAGTGATTTAGTCATAGAAGCTGAACCTTCAGCCTCTACCCCCACAATTTCTGTACCGGGGGAAAGTATATTACGAGCAATGCTTATACCTGCCATACCTCCACCACCGCCAACCGGACAAATCACCAGACCTGGCTCCTGCAGGGTGGTGAAAATTTCCCAGCCCATGGTGGTATTACCCAGAATAATATCCTGGTCATCAAAACTGGAAATATACAGCATATCTCTATCCCGGGCTAAATCTTTAGCTTTATTAACTGCTTTATCGTAATTATCTCCTTCTACAATAACCTCAGCCCCATAACTATTCAGTTTTTTTATCTTTATTTCCGGGGTTTGTCTGGGTACCAGCACTGTAGCTGGAATAGTTCTTAAACAAGCAGACAGAGACAACCCCAGCCCATGATTACCTGAAGAAGCAGTTATGACTCCTTCCTGAAGTTTGGTATCTTCAAGTTGAGATAGCTTATGAGCATTGCCTCTTATTTTGAAGGCACCGGTTCTCTGTAGGTTCTCAAGTTTTAAATAAATATCTTGATCATATTCTTCACTCAATCCTTCACAATAACTGCAGGGAGTCCAGTTGATATAATCATCTATATCAGCCCTGATCCTGCGCAATTCTAGTTTATCCAGCTGTTTTAACTTATCATGTAAAATTTGATTACTATTCACTTCTTTTTTCCCTCCCGGCAAGATTAAGCCATCCGATTAAAACAAAAACAAACCCCTAAGAAGAATATGCATCTTTTAAAGCTCGGGCTGAGCTGTCAGGGACAAACTGAGAATAATCCCCCTGAAATTTGGCGATTTCTTTAATTAAACTGGAACTGACATGGGCATAATTGGGCGATGTCATTAAAAACACTGTCTCTATGTCATTAACCATCTGCTTATTCATCTTGGCCATCTGTAATTCACCCTCAAAATCTGAAACAGATCTCAATCCCCTGATAATTACATCAGCCTTAACTTTCTGAACATAATCTACTGTTAGACCAGAGAAGGAGTTTACCTCCACCCCGGAAATTTCTTCTACAGTCTTCTCGATAATATCTACTCTTTCGCCAGGAGAAAAAAGACAGTTTTTATCAGGATTATCTATAACAGCGATGTCAATTTCCGCGAAAATGTTTTCTGCCCTTTTTATAATGTCTAGATGACCATAAGTTAATGGATCAAAACTGCCGGGATACACTGCTTTAACCATAAAAATCACTCCAGTAAATTTTTGTGTCTAATTCTGTGTTTAAAACATCATATTATTTTTATCCCTGATACTCCAGCAGCAATACTCCAGTTTTACCGTATTCTTTTTCTCTTAATACCAGGAAATCTTCAAGATCAACATCGGGTTTTTTTCGGGTATAAAATTCCAAAACTATTATGGCGGGATTAATCAGGCAATTTTGGGCAATTAATTTTTTTAAAGCTTTATCATATTCTTCTGAATCATAAGGGGGATCGAGAAAAACTAAATCATACTTCTGGTCGGTATAATTCAGATAACTACGTGCTTTGTTGCAAACTACTTCACAAACATCTTCACCGTGTATAATTCCAATGTTTTCTTTTATTATATCACAATTTCTAGCATCTATTTCCACAAAAGTGACCTTTTTTGCACCTCTGCTGGCTGCTTCTAAACCTAAGTTGCCAAAACCTGCATAGAGGTCAAGACATTTTGAATTCTGGGGGTAATCCATTATCATATTAAAAACTGCTTCTTTAACTACATCCTTGGTAGGCCTAACTTTATCAGAATCGCCAGTCTTCAAACGAGTACCTCTGGCACTGCCTGAGATAATTCTCATCAAAATCACAACCTTCCTGATTTATAAAACAATATCCAGTCGGGAAATTTTATTTGCTAAAGCTGGATTTTCTAGCTGCCATCTCTGGCTTTTTAATAATTCACCCGCCTCTTCCCGGGCAATTTCCAGCAATTTTTCGTGACGGGAAAAATCGGCTACTCTTAATTCACTTATCCCATGCTGCTGCTCCCCAAAAATTTTACCGGGACCTCTGATTTTCAAATCCTGTTCTGCAATTTCAAATCCATCCTCAGTATTTATCATGGCTTCAATTCGTTTTTGCGCCCTTTCTGTTTTAGGTTCTGCAATTAGAATACAATAGGATTTTTTACTGCCTCTACCAACTCTGCCTCTTAACTGATGCAGCTGAGCCAGGCCAAATTGTTCAGCATTTTCAATAACCATAAAAGTTGCCCCGGGAACATCAAGCCCGACTTCAATCACTGTAGTGCTGACTAAAACATTAATACCACCGTGTTTAAACTCTTTCATAGTTTTTCTCTTTTGCTCGGTACTTAGACCCCCATGCATAACTCCTATTTCCTGGCTGGAAAAATATTTATCAGTTAAAAATTTAGCTCTTTTCATTACAGAGCTCAATTCTGGTCTTTCTTCAGCAGCATTGATAAGGGGACAAACTATATATGCCTTTTCACCCTGCTCCACTTTCTGTTTGATAAAATTATAGATATTGTCCAGATCATTTGAAGATCTTCGAGTGGTAATTACCTGTGGTCGGCCTGAAGGCAGCTCCTCTATAGTGGAAATATCCATATCCCCATAATAAGTCAGAGCGAGGGAGCGAGGTATTGGTGTAGCAGTCATAACCAGCAGATCCGGGTTATCACCCTTTTCCAGTATTTTTCTTCGCTGATTAACTCCAAACTTATGCTGTTCATCAATGACTACCAGACCCAAATCTGGATAATCATAATTTTCCAGCAGAGCATGGGTGCCAATTAAAATATCAGTAACTCCATTATTAATTTTTTGTAATGTCAACTCTTTTTTGGAAGTATCTTTACTTCCAGTCAAAATATCAATCTTAACTGGAAGTTCTTCTAATAAATTCTGAAAAGCAAGGTAATGCTGCTCGGCCAGTATTTCTGTGGGGGCCATAAAAACCCCTAAATTGTCATTAGAAGCTGCAGTTAAAAGTGCCAGTAAAGCTACTATGGTTTTACCAGAACCTACATCTCCCTGTAATAATCTTTGCATTGGGGTTTCAGTTTCTAAATCACCAGCAATCTCATGCCATGCCTGTTTTTGCGAGGCTGTTAAAGAAAAATCTAATTTATCAGTCAGGAGAGAAAGAATTTCCGGATCCGGTGGTTGAGCTTTACCCCGGACTCTACTGTAAGAAGCTTTTTTCTGCAGCAGTTTAAGCTGAATGATAAATAATTCAGCAAAAGCAAAACGAAATTTGGCTCTACGAAATTCCTGGCGGCAGCGAGGAAAATGAAATTCCCTGAGAGCATTTTTTAGTTTGGGAAAATCAAATTTTTTCATAATTGCTGCTGGCAGCCACTCTTTGAATTTATCCTGATACTGGTTGAGAGCCTGAAAAACAATTTTACGCATAACTCTTTGCGATAAATCCTCGCTCAAAGAATAAAAAGGGACTATCCGCCCGGTATGTAAAAAATTATTTCTGGCCGTCGACTCTACGATAGGATTATTAATCTCTTTTCTGCCATATTTTTGCCAGCTTTCGCTATTTATCCTGCCAAAAATCATAAATTTATGGCCGATTTCGAATTTATTTAGCAAATAGTTTTGATTAAACCACAAACCGTAAAGAGTTCCTGATTGATCAGAAAACTTCACCTTTAATATATCTAAATCAGAGCCAGAGCTATTTAATTCTTTTTGTTTAACTTCAGCCCGAATTAACACTTTATTGCCCGGTTCAGCTCCAGCAATAGAAGAAATATTTTTTCTGTCTTCATATTTTCGCGGAAAATGATAAAGCAGATCTGCCACTGTTATTATATTTAACTCTTTAAATTTTTGGGCTCGAGCAGCACCTACCCCCCTGACTTCATCTATCTTTATTCTGGAAGGTCCTGGGCTCATATATCTAAAAATTCTCCACTTAAAGTAGCCAGCCCGTAAACTGTAGGTCCGGTGTGGCAGCCCAGAACAGGACTGATAATATTGGAGTAAATTTTAGCTTCAATATTAATTTCTGCCAGCAAATTTTCTGCATCCTGCTGAAGCTCTTTAGCATTTTCCTGACTGGCTCCATGTAAAATGCCCAGCCAGGCGTAATTATCTTCGGCTAAATCTTCCTGAAGCTGGTCAAATAATTTTTGCTTGAATCTGTTTTTTCCGCGTGCTTTACCTTTAGGAATGACCTCTCCTTCCTCCCCGGGTAAAGTGAGAAGAGGCTGAAAATTTAAGATGGAACCCAGAAAAGCTTGAGCTTTACCTATTCTTCCTCCTTTTTCTAAATAAGTCAGGTCATCGACGGTAAAATATACATTGGCTCGTTTTTTAGCAACTGCTAATTTTTCTAAAACTTCCTGAGGTTCTGAACCTGACTTTAGCAATTTTGCCGCAAATAAAACCAAAAATCCCAGACCTAAAGAAGCTGAGCCCGAATCAAAAATATTTATATTTGCTCCTTCCACCTGTTGAGCAGCGGTGTGAGCTGAAGCTATTGTACCACTTAACTCTCCGGATAAATGTATGGACAAAATATGATCATATTCTGCCGAGAGATGATCGTATGTCTTCATAAACTCTCCCGCAGAAGGCTGAGAGGTAGAGGGAATTTCTCCTGTTTGATTTATCCGGGCAAAAAAACTTTCGGAAGTAATATCTTTACCATCGGTCAGGTCTTCTTCAGAAAAATGAATATTGAGTGGAATTGTATAGAGAAAATTTAAATCCTGCTTGATCTCCCTGGGCAAATCACAGGTGCTATCAGTCAGTATTGCCGTTTTCAATGGTTATTCACCGCCTATACTGGTTTATTCTTTAAAAAAGCTTCAAACAAATCAAAATTATTCTAATGATATTACATACGGATATAGTGGTTGCTCTCCGGGATAAACCTCTATTTCTTTGTGAGAATTTATATATTTATCCTGGATATCCTGTTTTAATTTTTCTGCATTTTTTTCCTGTACTTCCTCACCATAATATATAGTAATTAAACTCTCATCATTCATTACCTCTTCTACAATCTCCAAAACTACCTTTTCGTAATCCTCACCCTTAGTAACTATATCACCATTTACCAGCCCAATAACTTCACCTTCTTTTATGCAAAGTCCCTTAACATTAGAATCTTTTACGGCTCTGGTAATTTCAATGGTTTTAACAGTATCTTTTTCCTTTTTCATCGACTCCGTCAGCTCTTTCAAATCGTCCTCCTGATTATATAACATCAGGGCTGCTATAGCCTCTGTGAAAGATTCAGTAGGAATAACCACAATATTTTTATCCTCACATAATTCTGCAGCCTGTCGGGCAGCCGAAATAATGTTCTTGTTGTTGGGAAAAATTATTATTTCTCGGGCGTTAATATCATTTAAAGCAGATAAAATATCATTGGTGCTGGGGTTCATGGACTGCCCCCCGTGTATAACTTTATTAACTCCTAACTGCTCAAAAATGTCTTTGATGCCATCACCTGCTGCTATGGCAATTATGCCTCTTTTTTGGGATCGGGCAGTTTCAGAATTAACATTGTCCGGTTCTGTCTCCAAACCAGTTTCTTTAGTTTCCTCCTCTGCTTCTAAAGACATACCGGATGCAGTCATCTGTTCCTGGTTTTCCACCTGCACGAAGTCTTCATGAGATTCCTGCTGAATTTCCATGTTATCTATAGATATATTTTCCAGCGAACCTAATTTTAAAGCATATTCCAGTATTACTCCAGGGTGATTGGTATGGATATGAACTTTAACGATATTTTCTGAACCAACCACCATCAAAGAATTGCCATAATTTTTGAGATCAGAACGAATCTTTTCTATGTCCTGCTGGATATTACCATTGGTAAAATTAACTAACAGCTGAGTGCAGTATTTATATTCAAGCTCTCTGGTTTCTTTGCTTTCTGTAAATTCCTGTAATCTTTCAGCAGTATCGCCTACCGGCTCTAATTTCTCCCCTTTTAAAGCATTTAACATTCCTTCAATTATAAAAACATATCCCTGACCCCCGGCATCAACAACATCAGCTTCTTTTAAAACAGGAAGCTGCTCGGGGGTTTTATTTAACGCTTTTTCTGCCGCCTCATGGGTCTGAGATAAAATCTTTATTAGATCGCTGGATTCTTCCAGGGCTTCTTCAGCCCCATCAGCAGCTTTACGAGAAACAGTCAGGATAGTACCCTCAACAGGTTTTAAAACTCCTTTATAAGCTACTCTGGAAGCTTCTTTTAAACCTTGAACAAATGACTCTGCCTCAATTATCTCTTTGTCCTTATTAGCCTGAGCAAACCCCCTTAATAACTGGGACAAAATAACCCCGGAGTTCCCCCGGGCTCCCATGAGTGCACCTTTTGACAGTGACTGACATATTTCCCCTGCATGATTTGACTCAACCTGTTCGATTTCTTTTAGCGCTTTTTGCATCGTGAGGTGCATGTTAGTTCCTGTATCCCCATCAGGAACAGGAAACACATTTAATGAGTCTATAATGGATTTCTTTTTTTCTAGAAGGTTAGCAGCAAACTTAAATAATTTTTTTAGGCTTTTACCGTCTAAAGATTTCACCTTATCTCCTGACTTCTTACCATTCCTCATTTTCCACTCTCACTCCCTGAACATTTATATCTACTTTTGTTACTTCAATCCCCAATTTATCTTGAATAATATAACTCACCCTTTTCATTGCATTATTAGCAACCTGAGCAATATTAGTGCCAAACTCTACAATGATATTCAGCTCTAAACTCACTGTATCATCATCAACTTCTACTTTTACACCTTTTGTCATGTTTTCCCAGCCCAGCATATCAGCCAGTCCATCCTGAACATTTTGGGAAGCCATTCCTACCAGGCCATAGCATTCCATTGCCGCCAGGCCTGCAACTTTAGCTATAACTTCTTTATCTATTATTACTTTTCCATATTCAGTATTCCACATCTTACCCATTTTTTCACCTCTTTAGGTTGCTGATAAGGTCAAAATCTATATTTATTCAATATTATTCTATAATAATTAAACATAACATGCAAATACAGCAATAATTTCCGGAATTCCTTGTCATCCTGCTGCCATATATGATAAAATTAAAAAGAATCACAAATAGTAGGACAAACCTTTTAATATAAAATTCGTGTCAGGAGGTGTGTAAATAATGTCAAGAGTCTGTGAGATTTGTGGCAAAGGTAGTAATAATGCAAACTCCATTACCCGCAGGGGTAAAGCCAAAAAAGAAGGTGGAGTCGGAAAAAATATAACAGGAAAATCCGGCAGAAAACAACGGCCTAATCTAAAAAAGGTTAATGCTCTGATTGATGGCAAAAAACAAAAAGTTAAAGTCTGCACCCAGTGTATAAAGTCGAATAAAGTTATAAAGGCCCATTAATATAACAAAATCAAATCATTATTTTAGCCGGGGAATCAATTCAATTTCCCCGGCTTTTCTATTACTGTATATCAATAATTTGCTTGTTTTGAGGTTTTAATAGGTGATATCTGCAAACTCATTTTGCAGGTCTTCTCTGGACCTGTTTTTTTGGGCAACCCCTGTTTCCATGGCGGCTTCCGCAACGGAAATTGCCACTTCCCCTGCAATACCCTTTTGAAAGGGAGCGGGAATAATATTTTCTGAGGTTGGTTCCTTGACCAGATTAGCGATTGCTCTGGCAGCAGCAAGTTTCATCTCATTGTTTATTTCCGCTGACCTGACAGAAATTGCTCCTCTCAATACTCCGGGAAAAGCAAGCACATTGTTTATTTGATTGGGGTAATCAGACCTGCCAGTAGCGATAATTTCTGCCCCGGCTTCTACTGCAGACTGTGGATTTATTTCAGGTTCTGGATTGGCCAGGGCGAAAATTATTGGGTCATCAGCCATATCCCTGACCATATTTTCAGATAGAACTCCCCCCACCGATAAACCAATGAATATATCTGCTTTCTCTACTGCCCTATCCAGTTCTCCAGAAATTTTGCCAGGATTAGTTATGGCAGCTAATTCTTTTTTAGCTTCGTTCATACCTTCCTTTCGCCCTTCATATATAATTCCTGTACTATCACAAACAATTATATTTTCTCCTTTTACACCAGCCTGACGAAGAAGTTTAACCGTAGCAGTTGCAGATGCACCGGCCCCATTAATTATTATTTTACTCTCTGTTAGTTTTTGGCCTGTCAGATCAAGGGCATTAAATAGACCCGCCAGAATAACTATAGCTGTACCGTGCTGATCATCATGAAAAATGGCTAAATCTGTTTCCTTTTTGAGCTTTTCCTCTATATAAAAACACTCCGGAGCAGCTATATCTTCCAGGTTAATCCCGGCAAAGTTTGGGGCTAACAACTTAACAGTCTCAACAATTTTATCAGGGTCCCGGGTATCCAGGCATACGGGAAAAGCATCCAGACCGGCAAATTTTTTGAATAAAATTGCTTTTCCTTCCATAACCGGCAGGGCAGCTTCGGCTCCAATGTCCCCCAGACCTAAAACAGCAGTGCCGGAAGAAACCACAGCAATCATATTGCCCCGGGAAGTATATTGATAACTTTTTTCCGGGTCATCAGATATTTCCCGGCAGGGCTCTGCTACCCCAGGTGAATAGGCCAGACTCAAATCATCAGAATTTTCAATTCTTACTTTGCTATTTACAGAAATTTTACCTTTATTTTGGGCATGAAGTTCCAGAGCTTTTTTGTATATATCATTATTATTCTCCATAATTCTCCCCCTTTGCTCTTATAATGTAAATTAATTTTCCTTCACCCACTTTAACCTCTGCCCGGGAAGATGTGATTTTGTTGCTTATACCTCTGGTTAAAAATCTATTCATTTTTATACCCTCTCCATTATATTTACAGCCTGTTATATTTACATTTCTAACCTGATAGTCAACAGGAAGCAAAGATAGGTGCCAGCCTCTCCTCTCAAAAAATACTTTTTTGTCCGGGATCAGCCCTATTTCCAGATCTGATTCCAGAATCTTACAGGCTATATTCAGTTCAAGAGCATATTCCAGTAAAAAAATATTGGCCAGCTGCTGATCTATTCTACCCCCTAAAGCCGAAAATAAGACTGTTTCACAGATATCTTTTTCCTGACAGAACTGCAGGCATAATTCAGCATCTGTCTCATCCTTTTCCCGGGGGAAAGAAATTATCTCACTTCCTTTATCCTGTAAATATTTTATATCTTCAGACTGTAAAGAATCAAGATCACCAATAATAAAATCCGGGGATAACCCTCTCTGCAAAAAGAAATCTGCCCCTCCATCAGCAGCAATCAACAAAAACTGAGAATTTTTATGCAAAAAATTTTTGTAATATGCGGGACTTTTTATTTCACCATTTAAAAAAATAGCGGCCCTATTATATTTTGAACTGATCTGATTTTTGGCAGTCATTGTTTTAATTGTTTGATTATCAACTAAAATTCGCGAAATAGATTTGCCATTTCTAGCATGCTGACAGCAGCTTCAAACCCTTTATTACCAGCTTTGGTGCCCGCTCTTTCTACAGCCTGTTCTATTGTATCCGTGGTAAGTATGCCAAAAGTAACCGGTATATCCGCATCAAGACCAATTTTTGCTATTCCTTTCGAAACCTCTGAAGATACGTATTCAAAATGAGGAGTATCCCCGCGAATAACTGCGCCCAGGCAGATGACCCCATCATATTTACTGGTATTAACCATCTTTTCAGCAACCATTGGAATTTCAAAAGCCCCCGGTACCCAGGCTATTTCAAGGTCATCTTCTGATACACCATGTCTAATTAGAGCATCCTTAGAGCCTTCCAATAAGTTTGAGGTTATAAAATCATTGTATCGGGAAATCACTATACCTACTTTAAGTCCATCGCCCTTTAGATCTCCTTCTATAACTTTTGCCATTTCTTAATAAACCCCCTGTTAAATTTTTTAACTGCTTTTTTCCTGGCAATCATTGTTCTCAAAGTTAGATAAATAATGTCCCATTTTTTCTTTTTTAACCTGCAAATAACAGGCATTTTCTCTGCTTGGATCTATCTCTATAGGCACTCTTTCTGTTACTTCCAGACCATAACCTTCCAGACCGACTAATTTTTTAGGGTTATTAGTTATTAACCTTATAGAACTTAACCCCAGGTCCAGAAGCATTTGAGCTCCAATTCCATAATCACGTAGATCTGGAGGGAAGCCTAAAGCAATATTGGCTTCTACGGTATCCAGGCCTTCATCCTGTAAATGATAAGCCTTGATTTTATTAGCCAGACCAATCCCCCTTCCTTCCTGGCGCATGTATAATAATACTCCCTCTCCTTCTTCAGCGATCATTCTTAAAGCCTCATCCAGCTGCTGACCACAATCACAGCGATGAGAGCCCAATACATCCCCGGTCAAACATTCAGAGTGTACTCTGGCCAGAACGTTTTCTTTGCCTTTCACATCTCCTTTAATTAGAGCAACATGTTCAAGCTCATCAACCATAGTAGAATATACCCGGATTTTAAAATCTCCATAATCAGTGGGCAGATCAGCTTCTGCTTCTAAATTTATAAGCTTTTCTCTAGTTTTTCGATATTTAATAAGATCAGCTATGCTGATAATACTAAGATCATGTTTATCAGCAAATTTTTCTAAATCCGGCAGGCGGGCCATAGTACCATCATCTTTAATTATCTCACATATTACACCTGCCGGTTTATGACCAGCCAGACGCGCTAGATCTATAGCGGCTTCAGTATGACCGGCCCTTCGTAAAACTCCTCCTTTTCGACCTTTTAAGGGAAAGATATGTCCTGGTCTGTTAAAATCTTCTGGAGAACTCTCAGGGTTCACAAGCTCTTTAATTGTTTTAGCTCTCTCTTCGGCTGATATTCCCGTGGTGGTCGAAACATGATCCACAGAAACAGTAAAACCAGTTTCATGAGGATCTTCATTATTTTCTGTCATCAGAGGTATATTTAGCTCATTTAACCTCTCCTCTTCCATTGGGACACAAACCAGCCCCCGGGCTTTTTTAATCATAAAATTAATCTTTTCCGTAGTAGCCATTTCTGCCGACATCACCAGGTCACCTTCATTCTCCCTATCTTCATCATCAACAACTATAATCATTTCACCTTTCTTAATATCTTCGATAGCCTGTTCTATAGAATCCATTATCTTCCTCCTTTTACTCAAGAAAAATTATATAAAATTATTTTTTTGCAGAACTTCTCTGCTCAAACCTTTATCTCCCTGCAAATTATTTTGATTATTATCAGTGGCGAGATAATTTTTTACGGTTTTAACTACATATTTGCCCAATATATCAGTCTCCAGGTTCATTTGTGCTCCAGTTTTTAATAAATGAAAGGTTGTAGAGCGCCAGCTTTCAGGTATCAAAGAAACTCTAAATTTATCTTTTTCCACATTTACCAGGGTTAAACTAATCCCGTTAACAGCAATAGAACCTTTTTCTACCAGATACTGATTTAGATCAGCAGGATAGGCAACATCTATCAACCAGGCATTTTTTTCTTTGACAATATTAGTTAATTGGCCAACTCCATCTATGTGTCCGGTGACTATATGTCCATCAAAAAAATCTTCGGGCCCCAGAGATGGTTCCAGATTGACCTTATCTCCGCTATTTAAATCACGTAAATTTGTGCGTTTAAGAGTTTCTGGCATAACATCAGCTATAAAACTGCTTTCACCAAAATCAACTACGGTTAAACAAACTCCATTAACCGCAATACTGTCGCCGATTTTCAGGTTCTGCAGCACTTTCTTAGCTTCTATTTTGATCTGATAATTTGAACCACTGCGGTATATATTAGCAATTCGGCCCAGCTCCCTTATGATACCTGTAAACAAAATATTCACCTCACAAACATTTTTAAATACCCTGACCATCTGGATAAGCCGTAATCAAAATGTCCTTCTGCAGCTGCTCCACCTTTTCAACATTTAAGGAAAAAGTCTCTGAAATTTTTTTGACTGCTCTACCACTAAAAGCGGAAATACCGTCATTTCCCCCTAAAAGTTTTGGGGCCAGAAAAAAGTAAAACTTATCGGTCAAACCAGCTTCCAGAAAAGAATGATTTATTTTGCCGCCTCCTTCGATCAGCACACTCATAATATTTCTATCATAGAGGACTTCGGCAATTTGTGATAAATTTAGAACTCCCTTTGAAGTTTTATCGACAACTATAACTTCAGAATCATCAACATTTTTTAATTTTTCTCTGGCATTTACAGATGATTTTTCCTCTGTAAAAACCAGGACTTTACCGCCCTGTGAGTTAAAAATTTTATTTTCTGGGTTAATCTCTGACTCGCCTGCAAGTATAATTCTGATAGGCTGACTTTTTTCCCCTTTATAATCTCTCACATTTAATCGTGGGTTATCACTTATCAGGGTGTTCCCGCCAATTAGAACGGCATCAAGTTCATGACGAAGCTTATGACCATAAGCCCGGGATTTTTCTCCGGTTATCCACCTGGAATCTCCCTGAGAGGTTGCTAAAAAGCCATCGAGAGTCTGAGCTGCTTTTTGAACAAAAAATGGTTTGTTTTCTTTCATATACTTAAAAAAAGCTTCATTAAGCTTTTGGCCTTTTTCAGCCAGCACCCCGGTCTCAACCTGTACATTATGATTTCTTAAAGCTTCACATCCCCGCGTGTTTACTCTGGGATTGGGGTCAATGTTAGCAATCACAACTTTCTTTATTCCGGCTTCAATTATTTTTTCTGTGCAGGGCGGTGTTTTACCCTGATGGTTACAGGGTTCAAGGTTCACAAACATTGTAGCATCTTCAGCCTCTTGACCGGCAGATTCGATGGCATAAACTTCAGCATGACTATCGCCATATTCAGGATGATAACCTTCCCCTACAATTTTGCCTTCTTTTACTATCACCGCTCCTACAAGAGGATTGGGGCTGGTAAAACCTTTCCCTCTTTTTGCTAAGTTTATAGCTTTATTCATATAAAACTCATTTTTATTGCTGTTAGTATCTAGGCTGGAAAAGTCTTCGGCCATATATAATACTCCTTTCTAAAAACCAAAAACCTTCCCGGGAAGGAAGGTTTAATATACCTGCCAACTTTCATCCAGACTATAACTGTCGGTTTTGGAATTTCACCAAATCTGCCCATTGTGGGCTCGTGGACTTTTACCACCGGTATGGAATTTCACCACTCCCCGTCAGCAATCCTATTTAATTTTTTGCTGTATTTAGATTAAAACCTTGATGTCTTCATATAGTTTATCATACTAACAGTTATCTGTAAAGAAGATTAATTCTGTAAATTTATTTATCAGCCATTGCAGTTTTAAATTCCTCAACTGCACTTTTAGGATCATCACTACCAAAAATAGCTGAACCTGCCACTATTATATCTGCTCCAGCTCTGATAATGCTATTTACATTTTCCTGGTTTATACCACCATCTACTGCAATACTGGCAGAACTATCATACTTTTCCAGTAAACCTTTGGTACGTGTTATTTTGTCTTTGATAACAGGTATAAATTTCTGGCCGCCAAATCCTGGATTCACGGACATAATTAGTATTAAATCAAGCTCTGGAATTAAATATTCAATATTAGTTAATGGGGTATTAGGATTCAAAGAAATACCCGCCTGACAATTAGCATTTTTGATCTTCTGGATTACTCTGTGACTATGATTGGTTGCTTCCTCATGAAAAGTTATGATATCACTTCCTGCTTCAGCGAAAGTATCAATATATTTAGCCGGATTTGATATCATTAAATGTGTATCGAAAATAAGATCACTTATTGTTCTAATATCGCTGATGATATCCGGACCGAAAGAAATATTGGGAACAAAATTGCCATCCATAACGTCGAGATGGAGCATATCTGCTCCGGAGATTTGAGAAACCTGGTCTTTTAATTTTGTAAAATCTGCCGCCAAAAGCGAAGGTGCTAATTTAGCCATAATCCGGTCCTCCTTTTTCCTGAACGATTTCCAAAAGTTCACAATAAGATTCATAGCGAAACTCAGCAATTTCTCCTGCCGCTACTGCTTTTTTCACAGCACAATCAGGTTCATGTGTATGAGAACAGGAGCTGAAATGACACGAATTGCGATATTCTGCAAATTCCGGAAAGCACAATTTTACTTCTTCTGGAAAAAGATTTTCCAGAGAAAGAGAAGTAAAACCAGGAGTATCCGCCACCCATCCTCCTTTTTTCAGGGGGAGTAGTTTAACCTGTCTGGTGGTATGGGTGCCTCTACCTAACTTTTCGCTAATATCCCCCAGCTCCAAATCTGCTTCTGGTACCAGCTTATTTATTAAAGCTGTCTTTCCCACTCCAGAAGGACCTGCCATCACATTTATTCCCCGCTGCAGAGATTTTTCCACCTGGCGTAAATTAGTCTGTTCTTTTACACTAAAAATAAATATAGAGTAGCCTGCCTTTTCGTAAGCAGCAAGTTTCTTATTTTTTTCCTCTGCAAAGTTTGGTTCGAGATCCAGTTTGTTGATAAATATTACAGGGTTAAATCCTTCTCTTTCAATTAAAAGCAGAAATCTATCTATCATGTTAAAATTTATTTCAGGCTGATTTACTGAAAACATTATATTGACAGCAGAAACATTGGCAACTTTTGGTCGGGGCAGCAGATTTTCCCGCTCGATCAGCTCTTCGATCATTTTGTCCTCAATTCTAACTTTATCACCGGGATAAATTGTTTCCTGAACTTTTCCCCTGATACGACATTGATGAATCTCTCTGTTGTTATCTGCAACATAAAAAAAGCCTCCAATTGTTTCCGTTACTATTCCCTCCATGATTTTTTCATCTGCCACCCCTCTTTTAATCAAAAATTTTGTTATAAATAATCTCCTCTTCTCTCATGATTTGATAACGAGTTGATCCAACACTATAAATTTCTATTTGTACTTCCTGATCAGGAGGTAAAAATTTCTGCCAGACCACCTCATGACCAATATCATCTTCTACTATGACTTTGTATTCAGCCCTCTCCTCTCCTTTAGCAGTAAAACTTATTTCTCTAGAATTAATATCATCTTCGTCTATATCTTCTTTTAAACCTGCACTTATTGTGACATCAACACTGCGGCCGGCAGAGACAAACCTTCCTGGTGCCAAGGATTGATCAATTATTAATCCCCTGGGAAAACGTGAAGTTTTTTCTTCGTTAACCCCTCCCAGTCTTAGATTATTTGCCTGCAAAAATTCCTGAGCTTTTCTCCAATCAAGTCCAATAATTCCTGGAACTTCCACCTGGGAAGGGGAAGGTCCCATACTAATGATCATATCTACTTCTTGATTTACAGAATATTCTTCACCAGCTTGAGGATCAGTTTTAATTACTTCATCCTGAGCATATAAATCAGAAAATTCGTAAAGTGTTTCACCTACCTCATACCCTTTGCTTTCCAATTCTATTCTTGCTGTCCTTAAATTTGCTCCGGTTAAATCGGGAATAGTACTCTTTTCTGGACCTGAACTGACATAAATCTGTACAGTTCTTGTCTGCCTTATTTCTGTTTCAGCTTCTGGCTGCTGCTGAACAATATGTCCGGAGGGAATTTCTGGATGATGCACTTCTTCTGCAATATTATATTCCAGCCCTACCTCAGATAATTCTTTTTGTCCTTCTTCCAGTTGTAATTCTGTTACTTCTGGGACTTGTACTACCGGTACATCCATAAATAAATTATAGGCAAAAATTACTCCCCCAATCACAAAAATAAATACCAGTAATATAACAACAAGATATTTGATAGGAGAAAAGTTAAATATTTTTTTAAGTTTATTGATACCCCAAAACTTTTCTCTGGATTGTGATTTTTTAGTTCCTCTATTTTTAGTTGCGTTTTCTTTGCTTATAGTTTCCTCATCGCTGGTAGCACTGTCCAGAGATTTTTGTCCATTATTTCTATTTTTCAGTTTCTGTGAAACTACTTCCAGATTGTTTTTTAATTCTCTGGCGTTCGAAAATCTATCCCGGGGATCTTTAGCCATGGCTTTTTTTATCAGAGTATCTATCTCTTCTGGAACAGTTTTATATTCACTCAGATCTGGAATATTACCCTGTACATGCTGAACTGCTACAGAAATAGGGGTATCACCTGTGAAAGGGACTTCTCCTGTTATCATTTCGTAAAGAACCACCCCTAAAGAATATACATCTGTAGCTGGACCAACTTTTCCTCCCTGGGCCTGTTCCGGAGAAAAATAGTGGGCACTTCCCTCTATAGAATCAGTTAATGTTAACGTTTGCGAGGTATTTACTGCTCTAGCAATACCAAAATCAGTTACTTTCACTTTATTATTATCAGTAATTAATATATTATGGGGTTTTATATCACAATGAATAATATTATTTTCATGGGCTTTAATTAAAGCAGAACTAATTTGCCGGGCTATCTGTAAGGCTAATTCCGGGCTTAATTTGCCATTATTGGCTATGAAATTTTTAAGAGTATTTCCAGATACCTTCTCCATTACAATGTAATGTTTGTTCCCGTCCTGCCCCATATCATAAATACTGACAATATGGGGATGGGAAAGCCTGGCTACTGCTCTGGCTTCTCTTCTGATTCTTTCAATAAAACCCTGATCACTGGCAAACTCTTTTTTTAAAATTTTAACAGCAACAGGTCTGTTCAATAATAAATCTGTTGCCTGATAAACCACAGCCATACCGCCTTCACCTAAAACTTTATTCAACTGATATCTATCATCAAGTTTTTCTTCCAACTTATCTTCACCTCTATCTCAGTCAATCCAGCCAGCAACTATAGTTATATTGTCTGAACCGCCTGCAGCAAGAGCATTTTCCAGTAAATGTTCACAAACTTTTTCGACTTGTTTTTTATTAAGCTCCGAAATAATTGTTTCGATTTTGTTTTCGGGAATCATATCTGTAAGACCATCTGTGCAAAATAGCAGCAAATCATCAGAATTCAATTCCAGGTTGCCGGTCTCTATATCAAGGTTTTCTTCCAGGCCAATAGCCTGGGTTAAAACATTACTGCGGGGGTGCTGAAAGGCTTCTTGTTTTGATATTTCGCCAGATTCTAACATTTGAGCTACTAAAGAATCGTCAGCCGATATTTTCTGTAGACTTTCATTTCTATGTAGATAAATTCGACTGTCACCTACATGACCATAATATAATTTCTGGTCAACTATAGCCCCTACAGATAAGGTAGTTCCCATTCCCTGATATTCAGGATTGTTTTCTCCCTTTTTAATTACTTCTTTGTTAGCTAAATTAACAATATCTTTCATAACATTATTATCAATATTATTCTCCGGAAACTCATATTTTTCAACCATATCAATCACAATTGAGCTAGCTACATCTCCAGCTGCATGCCCCCCCATGCCATCAGCTACCGCCAGAATAGGGTAAGGTTTCTGTCTGATAGAATAATTATCTTCATTTTTATTGCGAATTTTCCCGGGATCAGACCTGCCGGCAGCTTTCATAAATTATCATTCCTCCCGTTGTAATCTTAATTGACCGCAGGCTGCTTCTTTGTCTTTACCTCTGCTTTCTCTAATGCTAACTGAAAGTCCCAGATCCTTTAATAACTTCTTGAATTCATTGACTTTTTTTTGAGGAGTGGATTTGACTTCCAGTTCCTCGACTGGATTTGCCCTCAACAAATTAATATGGCTATTCAGTCCTGAGCAAAATTCTTGCAATTTTTTTGCGTCCTCTCTGCTATTATTTTTACCTGCAAACACGATATATTCCAGAGTAACTCGTCTACCAGTAGTATTATTGTAATAATGCAAGGATTTTTTTAACTGCTCGAGAGAATACTTGCGATTAATGGGAATTAATTGTGAACGAATTTTACTGTCAGCAGAATGCAAAGAAATTGCAAGTCCTATTTGAGAAAAATCATCGGCAAATCTTTTAATTTTGGGTACTATTCCCACAGTAGAAACAGTAATTCTGCGTTTGCCAAAATCAAAACCTTTATCTGTGATAAAAATTTTAAGGGAGTTTTTTAAGGCTTCATAATTTAATAACGGTTCCCCCATGCCCATAAATACAATATTTCTAATATCCCCTGTTTTATACTCTGCAAGATATTTTTTCATCTGCCATAACTGCTCTACAATTTCGCCTGCAGTAAGATCTCTAATTTTACCTGAAACCCCTGAAGCGCAAAATTTACAGCCCAGATTACAACCTATTTGAGAAGAAAGACAGGCGGTATAGTTATCCTTATTATTTTGCGGAATTAATACACTTTCCAGATGATTATCTTCTTTGGTTTGCCACAAGAATTTTAAAGTACCATCTTTGACTTCATTGATGTCTCTCCTGGTTAAAGTTGTAAACACATACTCTTTTTTAAGAAAACTCTTAAAATCCTGGGGTAGATTGGTCATGTTTTCTAGTTTAACTGTTGTATTTTTATAAAACCAGTTATACAATTGTTCAGCTCTAAACCGGGGAAAATCAGATTTTTCAAGTTCATTTTTCAGTTCAGTTAAAGTCCTGCTCATAATGTGGTCTTTCACAAAAATTTACCTCCAAATCAACCAGGCTGAATATAGGGGATTTCCCGGGTTTCTACAAATATTTTTCCTCCCTGCTGGAAAAATCCAATTTTAGCCTCATCTATATAAGCACCTTTAATAACCATAGTATCAACATCAGAAGAAGTCGTGATGTGCATCTGCAAAAATTTGCCCAAAAATGGACCTGTAAGATTGGCCAAAAGCATTGCAAATAGCATTGTCCAGATGGAAAAATAGCCAGTTGTAAAAAGTAAAATTAGAAAAAACACTGCTGAAGCTAGATTTGCAGCAGTAATAGTAGTGCCACATCTATCGTGTATTACCAAATTATTTTCCCCTTTTCGCAGTCTATGCAACCCTTCATTAGCGGCCTTTTTGACCCGGGAAATATCGTTGATGCCAATTATATAAAACCCTTCCTCTTCAGCATAACCTGCCAAACCTTCATACGGGAATAATTCTTCCAGAACATTAATAGTGGCATGTTCCAATGCGTGGTTCTTTCGCAGGGCAGGATTTTTGGCAATTCTATATAATTCCCCTGGGACAGAAAACAAACTGGTCATAGATGTTAAAGTAAATTTTAGAGGTATCAATAATAAAAGAAATACAAGAAAAAATAGAAAAGGCCCCAATAATATAGGAAAGAAGAAAATTAGTAAAAGAAAAAATAACCAGAAGGCCATGTTTATAACCTCCAGCCTGCAAAATTATCTGCCAAATTTTTCTCCCGGTTTGGGTTGATAACCGTTAATAAAATCCTGAGCATTGATTTTTTTAGACCCGGCAGGTTGGACTTTTTCTAATTTTAAATTATTTTGAGATGTGCTGATCTGTAAGCCGGCTCTTTTATCTGCACACAGAACTTTTCCTGGTTCAATATTACTATTGCTTTCAGAGGCGACACTGGCCTGAAGTAAATTTAACCTCTCTCCCCGGAAAAAAGTGAAAGCACCAGGCCAGGGATTGAATCCTCTAATTTTATTCACAATTTCAACCGCAGGCTGATTAAAATTAATTTCTCCATCTTCTTTGCTCAATTTAGGCGTGTAACTGGCTAATTCTTCGTTTTGAGAAACAGGAGTAATTTTGCCCCGGGAAAACTCCAGCAAAGTTTCCACAAGTAAATCAGACCCCATCTCTGCCAATTTATCATGTAAACTACCTGCAGTGTCATCCTCTGCTATATTAACTTCGTATTGTTGCAAAATATCTCCAGCATCCAGTTCTTCCACCATATAAATAGTAGAAACTCCCGTAATATCATCATCATTAATAATAGCATGTTGAATAGGACTGGCCCCGCGATATTTGGGCAATAATGAAGCATGTAAATTCACTGGCGCTAACCGGGGTATATTTAAAATTTTAGGTCCCAGTATCTGCCCAAAAGCAACTACAACGATATAATCAGGCTTTATTTCAATCAGGTCAGCTACAATTGTTTTTTTATTAATATCTTCAACTGGTTTGAGTTTTAAATTTAAAGCTTCAGCTGTTTTACCTACAGGGGTTAAACTGAGCTTTTGTTCCCTGCCTTTTTTTCTTGGAGGCTGAGTAATAACCAAAGAGACGGAAAAATCCTCACTATCAGCTAATTTTCTTAAAGAAGGCACAGCAAATTCTGGGCTTCCCATGAAAATTACATCCATAATTCAATCCAGCTCCTTAATTTGCTCTCCTAAATCCAGGCCAGCTGAAATATCAACTATTTTATCTACAAATAGCTCACCCTGCAAATGATCTATTTCATGCTGAATAACTCTGGCAGTTAGATCTGCAAACTTCTTTTCAATTTTCCTGCCATTTTCATCTTTATATTTAACTGCTATCTCTGTTGCCCTGGGCACCGGCCCCTGTCTTCCAGGCACACTTAAACAACCCTCTTCTCTAATTTCATTGCCTTTTTTTTCAATTATTTCTGGGTTAATGAGCTTAATTAGTTCATTCTCTACTTCAATTACAGCCACCTGTTTTAATATTCCTATTTGATTGGCAGCAAGTCCCAGTCCATCATTAGCCCTTAAGGTATCTATTAAATTTGTTATCAAGTCCTGAATGTTATCATCAAATTTTTCCACTTTATTTGTTTCAGTTCTTAACACCGGATTCCCAATTTCTTTTATGGGCATAACAGCCATGTAAACACCTCCTAAAAGTATACAAACTACAAACTACCTATCATCTCAATTAATTATAACATCGAAAGAGGATCCACATCAATAAAATAAGAAACATTGCCCGATATATTATCCAGAATAAAATTCTGTAAGCGGGAAAGAAATTTTTGGCGAACTTGTAAATTATCAAAGAACAGTAAGAGATGCCAGCGCAAATTCCCCTTAATTTTACCAAGTGGGGCCGGATGAGGGCCATGAAATTTCAGGCCTTTTATATCTTTTTTATTCATGTAATTTCTAACTTTGGAAGTGATTGTAGATAACTCCTCATCTTTTTTACCCTTAAATACTATACGTACAAGACGAGAGAAAGGAGGATAATTCAATTTGTTTCTCAACTTTAATTCGATTTTATAGAATTTTTCTATATTATTTTTAACCATAGTCTGTAAAGCATAATGGTCCGGGGAATAAGTTTGAACAACAACCTGCCCCTGTTTTTTTCCTCGCCCAGCCCTTCCAGCTACCTGAGTTAAAAGTTGAAAAGTTCTTTCGGCCGAACGAAAATCAGGTAGGTTCAAAATAAAATCAACGCCTAAAATTCCAACCAGGGTAATATCATGAAAATCATGGCCCTTGGCAATCATCTGTGTGCCAACTAAGATATCAAGACTTCCCTGATCAATTTTAGACAAAATTTCCTGGTGAGAATTTTTTTTGCTGGTAGTATCTTTATCCATCCTGGCTATATTAGCTCCAGGAAAAATTTCTGATATTTTTTCTTCTAATCTTTCAGTACCAGCACCAAACTCTTTTAATAGTTCACTACCACAATCCGGACATTCTTCCGGTATATTTAATTTATAATTGCAATAATGACATTTTAAGCTATCATCATATTTGTGCAGGGTTAAAGTTATATCACAATTTTGACATTTGAGTGCCGTACCACATTTTTGACAGAGCAAGAAATTAGCAAAACCTCTGCGATTAAGAAAGAGTAAAACCTGTTCATTTCTTTGCAGCCGAGTATTTATAGCTTCCTGCAAATCCCTGCTCAATAAACCAAAATTACCTTTGTTTATTTCCTCTCTCATATCTACGACTTTTTTAGCCGGTATTTTCCCGGGCCCGGCTCTCTTATCTAAACTTAAATAATTATATTCGTCATTTTTGGCAAAAAAATAACTCTCCAGTGATGGAGTAGCAGTCCCCAGCACTACTGGAAATTCTTCAATCTGACTTCTTATTACCGCTGCTCCGCGAGCATGATAATAGGGGTCAGAATTTTGCTTGTATGAGGTTTCCTGCTCTTCATCAATTATTATAAGACCGAGATTTTTTACCGGGGCAAAAACAGCAGACCTGGCACCGATAACAAGGCGGGCCTTTCCCTCTCTTATTCTGAACCATTCATCCCTTCTTTCTCCGGCAGAAAGTCTGCTGTGTAAAACGGCAATTTCAGCCGGAAAATTTCTATAAAAAAAATCTACAAGCTGAGGTGTTAGAGAAATTTCCGGAACCAGGATAATAGCACTATTTCCCCGTTGCAGACAATTTCTTACCAGCCGCAAATAAACTTCGGTTTTACCGCTACCTGTCACTCCATGTAACAAATTGACCTCTGATTTTTGTTGCTTGACCAGAGGATTGAGAACAGATAAAACTTCTTTTTGTTCGTCATTAAGCTGGATATCAGAAATATTCTTAGAGTCATCTTGCTCAAAAAATTTATAAACAGGTCGTCTGCATAAAGATTTCATGCTTCTTTTTATTATATCTTTATTTTCAAGGCTATACAATACGGACCTGCTGGTTTCAATATTCTCGATAATTTCAGTAGCCGGGATAAATTCTCTCTCTTCATGTAATAAATATTTAACAATTTGGTGCTGAGCGGGGGCCCTGTTTTGTAAATCCTGCATGATGTTATTTTCTGGTTCGAAGGAATTCTTTAAACTGTAATGCAGCCTTTTTAATTCAGTGTTTTCTTCTTCCCTAACTTTGGCCGGTAAAGCTGTCTTAATAAATTTTTGCAGAGAAGTGTGATAATAACGGGCCAGTTTTTTCAGTGATTTTATTAAAAGTTTGGGTATATAGGGCCGGCTGGAAATTAATGAACTGATGGGTTTAATTTTTGACTTTTCAATGGGAGGATTTTCGGTAAAGTCAGTTACAAAGCCTACAACAGATTTTTGCCCGAGAGAAACTTTAACTAATTGACCCAGTTTATAGTCCTCTGCCTGTTTATTCTTTTCGGGTTTGTAAATGAATTCATTATTTCCGCTGCTAATTGGCAAATCAACGGTAACCACAATAAATTTATCAGTCAATATTATCCCCCTTATTGATCTCCTTCAGGCACAATAAACCTCCGGGCAAAAGAAGTATATAAAATGTGAAAAAACGCCAGCCAAAAACTACTATCCCCAAATAATTTCCCGGTACAAATGCAGCAAATAATGATGCCACTCCCAGCTCTGCTATACCACTGGCACCAGGAGTAGGAAAAAAAGGTAAAACCAGAAAAATTAAAGTCTGCATTATATAAGCTCTCATGAAATTTGCTTCTAAACTTAAGCCCGATAACAGCACCGGTACTATTATAAATAATAAACTCCAGAATAAAAATACAGTAATTAATGTAATTATGAGATGGATTGGTTTATGACTTAAAGAACGTAATGAATTTCGAAATCGGGTTAATCCCCACTTTGTTCTGACCAGATAACGCTTGGCCTTAAAGCTGCGCTGGAAAAACTTATAAATAACAGGGATATGTAATATTTTTGCGAAAATACTTTCCGCCACATTTGGAACCAGAGAAAACAGCACTATGCCAAGAGAAATTAAGGCCCCAAATAATATAACCAGCACAAATAAAGAAAAAGGTATAAAACCGCTTGATATATATTCACGGAAAAAGGCAAAAAATATGATGGTCATGATACCAAGAATCATCATTCGATAAACAAATTGCACAATCACAATGGAAGAAGCTTTAGCTACATCAACTCCATTTCTTGTCAAAAAGAATACCCGGAAAGGTCCGCCACCTGTAGCGAAGGGGGTAACCCTGGAAGCAAAAGCACCAGCCAGGTAAACTTTTAGTCCTGCCCACAGGGATAATTTTTCATTTACTGCCAGGGCTAAAATTTTCAAAGTAAAAGCAGCCATAAACCAGTTTAAAACTGTAAGTGAAAATAGAAGAGCAAAAGTAGCAAAGTCAATGTAATCTAAAACGCTTTCTAAAGCTTCAATATCTATAGTAAATATAATAAGTATCGCTGAAATGACCAGGCTTATGGATACTGCTAACCTAACTCCTTTAATTAAATTTTCCCTGCTAAGCTCTCTTTTTAAATACATATCTAAATACTTCCTTAATTTATAAATTTATAGTTTTTCAGCTTGAGAGCGAAGCAGATCAGCCTTATCCGTTTTTTCCCAGGTTAAATCCAGATCGGATCGGCCAAAATGACCGTATGCTGCCACCTGTTGAAAAACAGGTTTTTGCAATTCTAATTTATCGATGATTGCAGCAGGAGTTAACTCGAAATTATCACGGACTAGAGTCTTAATATTAGCCTCTGAAATTGTTCCGGTGCCAAAAGTGTCTACCATAATAGACAATGGTTGAGCTACTCCTATAGCATAAGATAATTGGACTTCACACCTTTTCGCCAGGCCAGCAGCAACTATATTTTTCGCAATATATCTGGCAGCATAAGAAGCTGAACGATCAACTTTTGTGGCATCCTTGCCGGAAAAACATCCACCACCATGCCGGGAATAACCTCCATAAGTGTCAACTATTACTTTTCGGCCTGTGAGTCCAGCATCTCCGTGGGGACCACCAATAACGAATCTGCCGGTAGGATTAATTAAATATTTAGTTTCATTATCAAGTAAATCTTCTGAAATTGTCTCATTAATGACATATTCAATAATGTCTTCTTCTAATTTATCCATTTTTATATCAGGATGATGCTGGGCTGAAACTACCACTTTATCAACTCTAACCGGTTCATCATCTTCATATTCTACAGTCACCTGAGTCTTTCCATCAGGGCGAAGATATTCAAGAATTTTATCTTTTCTGACCTGCGCTAATTTTCTCGCTAACTTATGAGATAGCATTATAGGCAATGGCATCAACTCAGAAGTCTCCGAACAGGCATAGCCGAACATAATGCCCTGATCTCCTGCTCCTAATTTAGTTTCTTTCTTTTTTCCATCACTATTGGCAGCCTTATCAACGCCTCTGGCAATATCAGAGGACTGCTCATCAATAGCTGTCATAACTGCACATGTTTCTCCATCAAAACCAAATTTGGCTCGATTATAGCCAATATCTACTATAGTTTCACGAGCAACATGAGAAATGTCCACATAACAATCAGTTGATATTTCTCCTGATACAAGCACTAAACCGGTTGTCGTAAATGTTTCACAGGCAACTCTAGCCTCAGGGTCTTTTTCTAAGATAGCATCAAGAACAGCATCAGAAATTTGATCAGCAATTTTATCTGGATGGCCCTCAGTAACTGATTCTGAAGTGAATTTATAATTACCTTTCATATTAGCTTTTACATCCTTTCTTTGTCAATTGTAGTGATTAAATTTTAAAGTTGTATAATAAAGCTAAATATCCAGTTAAAAAGCTTTATAATTTTGCAGCTTTCTAGCATAGATAAATAATAATACACATCCCGCGATAATCAAAATACTAACAAGTCTAGCAATCTGAATATTTCCAAGATAAAGACTATCTACCCTTAAGTCCTCAATCAAAAAACGTATAAGGGAATATAAACCCAGGCCTAAAGCTAAAACTCTTCCTTTTATATAAAACTTGGAACGCATAAAAATGACCAAAACGAGAAAAATTATTAAATTACCAGTAAACTCATAAAAAAAAGTTGGATGATAGTAGGTGCCTCCTATATTCATGCCACGCTGAATAAACTGAGGAAAATAAGAAATAAATTCAGAAGAAACTTCTCCTCCATGTGCTTCTTGATTAACAAAATTACCCCACCTTCCAATAGCAAGTCCTAAAAGAAAAGCAGGTGTCAATATATCCGCAAATTTCAGAAAAGAGTATTTTTTCCACTTAACAAAAAATACCGTGTAGAGTAAACCTACAAACATAGCTCCATGAATTGCCAGACCACCACCAGAAATATCAAATATCTCAATGGGGTTATTACTAAAATATTGAATATTAAATATCACATAATACGCCCTAGTGCCCACCAGCCCTATTGGCAAACCATATAACAAAAAATCTATTATATCTTCACTATCATATCCCCACTTTTTCCCCTGCCAGATGGTAAGCAAAAATCCGAGAATTATTCCTGAAACAACAAAAATACCATACCATCTAACATTAAAAGGCCCTAAAGTAAAAGCTACAGGATCCACTTCAGTCCCTCCTGATTAAATTTTTTAATTCATCTAAAATTATATTAGCTACAGCCGTTTTACTGCGCAAAGTAATCTCAATTTCTTCCTCTTCTTTTATAATATATCCGGCATTTTGATCCGATTCAAAGCCACTATTTGACCGGGAAATATTATTGGCCATAATTAAATCAGGTTTTTTCCTTTGAAATTTTTTGCGGGCTCTTTTTTTAAGATCATCTGATTCTGCCGCGAACCCCGCAATAATCTGTTGAGATTCTTTTTCTGAAACTAATTGCTCCATTAAATCTTTGGTAGCATCCAGGGATATAGAGAAATCATTTAAACTATCTTTTTTTATTTTTCCCTGAGAAAAATTTTGAGGTTTAAAATCCGCCACTGCAGCAGCTAAAATTGCCACATCACAATTGGGAAATATAGCTTTGCTTTCAGCAAACATTTCTTCGGCACTTTCCACATGGATAGTGTCACAATTATGAGGAGTTGAAAGTGAAGTAGGGCCTGTAATTAATTTAACTTCCCCTCCTCTTTTTATAATCTGACTGGCAAGTGCATAACCCATCTTGCCACTGGAATAATTTGAAAAAAATCTGACTTCGTCCACAGGTTCTCTGGTAGGTCCAGCAGTAACCAAAAACTGCAAACCAGCAAGGTCTTCAGGGGTCAATTTTCTTTCAATAGCTTCAATTATTTGTTCCGGCTCTGCCATTCTCCCTCGACCTTCAACCCCACAGGCCAGATAACCACTACCTGGAGTTACAATATTATAACCCCTGCTCTGTAGAGCTGCAAGGTTTTCCTGCACCACTGCTTTGTCATACATATTGACATTCATCGCCGGTGCAAGTATGGCGGGAGCATTAGAGGCCAGCATGACAGTGCTTAACAGATCATCTCCCTGTCCCTGAGCAATTCTGGCCAGAAAATTTGCTGTTGCTGGAGCTATAACGATTAAATCAGCTCTATCAGCCAGGGAAATATGTTTAACATTGTGTTTCTGCGGAGGAGAAAACATATCATGTTCAACCACATTTTGGGTTATGGATCTCAAGGTAGTAGGGTCTATAAATTCTTTAGCAGCCTCAGTCATGACAGAATAAACATCAAATCCACTCTGGGTCAATTTGCTGGCTAAACTGACTGACTTAAATGCAGCTATCCCCCCTGTTATCCCCAGCAAAATCGTAGGCTCCAATTACATCCCTCCAAAATATGCAGATTTAAGTATTTTTGTTTATTGATCCGGTGAATCATTTTCTATTTCAATCTTTTCTGCAGCAATCTCTTCTAAACTTTTTGAAACAACTTTGTTACCTCTATATTCTTCTAAAAGTTCTTTACCACCATTATTTAAGTTACGAGCCCTTTTAGAAGCCATAATTACCAAAGTAAATAAATTACTGTTACTTTTAGTGAGTTCTTTTAAAGATGGTTCATCAATCATTATTTTCCCTCCTTGCCTTTTCTTTCTCAAAAATATCTACTAATTTTTCTACAGCCTTATCGATATCATCATTAACGACTCTATAATCATACATGGAAGCTTCTGCAATCTCTTCTCTGGCATTTTCCAGTCGCAATTTCCTGGTTTCATTATTCTCTGAATCTCTCCTGGCCAGTCTTTTTTCCAGGGCGGAAAAAGAAGGTGGTTCAAGAAAAATAAAAACAGATTCGGGAAAAGATTGTCTAACCTGTTTTGCCCCCTGTATATCTATTTCTAAAATAATATCTTTGCCTGCTTCTAAAGCTTCATAGACAAATTTTTTAGGAGTGCCATAACAATTACCATGTACGCAGGCCCATTCTATAAAACCATCATTCTTTTTAATTTCCTCAAATTGTTCTTCACTCACAAAATGATAATCCTCTCCATCTACCTCATGTTCACGTGGAGGCCTGGTAGTCATGGAAACTGAATATTCCACTCCATCATATTTTTCAAAAAGTCTGTCCAATACAGTACCTTTTCCAACACCAGAAGGACCGGAAAAAACGAATAAAATTCCCCTTTTCACATCATTTCACTCCCAAAATCAAATAAATCTTATTCATCTTTATTTTCCAGCCTCTGTGAAACTGTTTCGGGCTGAATAGCAGATAAAATTACATGATCACTGTCAGTAATAATAACTGCCCTGGTACGTCTGCCATAAGTAGCATCAATCAACATTCCTCTCTCTCTAGCTTCCTGAATAATTCTTTTAATCGGCGCAGATTCCGGGCTCACTACTGCTATCGCTCTATTACCAGCAACTATATTGCCAAATCCAATATTTATTAACTGCACATCAGACACTTTATCCCCCCATCCTATAATCAATAATTTAATTTAATGGCTAAAAGTTTATTAACAGAAAATATGTATAAAGAAAACCAAAATTTATTACAAAAATTAATTACATCTTTTTTTATTTGCTCCTTATTTTAGATTATGATAACATAGCCTAAGTCAATTAGCAAGAGTACTTATTTGATAGTATTAAACTGGATTAGCTCAGTTAAATTCCTATTATCTATCTTTTTGAATTCGCTTTATAACCAGTCCCGTGCAAATAATTTGTCAGCCCAGTTGTAAAATGATAGAATTAATATGTACAATAATATAAATTACAGGAGTGATATCTTTGGCTATAGATGGAGTTACCCTTTCCTGCTGTCGTTATGATCTGGAAAATGAAATAATTGGTGCCAGGGTAGATAAGGCATATCAACCCGAAAGTGATTTTCTTACTTTGAGATTAAGACACAAAAAAGAAAATCCTGTTCTATTAACCACAATAGATCCTCGCCAATCAAGAATACATCTAACTAAAATAGATTTTTCCAATCCTTCAGAACCTCCGGTATTTGCTATGGTGCTGAGAAAACACCTGCGCAATGGTCAAATAAAGGAAATTGAACAGCCGGGAATGGAAAGAATGTTAATCATAAAAATTGCTAGCAACAACAAAATTTATAGGCTTATCGCTGAGATAATGGGAAGATATAGCAATGTTATTTTAGTGAATGAAGAAAATACTGTGTTAGATGCTATGAAAAGAATTCCCCCTGAGAAAGATTCCAACCGGGTCCTTATGCCAAACGTGAAATATGAACCCCCACCACCACAAAATAAAGCAGATCCTTATGAATTAACCCCAGAAAGGTGGGAAGAAATAACCAGAACAAATTCAAATGAAACTGCTTATAGAGTGATTTTAAATAATATTCAGGGTTTTGGGCCCGATATAGCTCGCGAAATTATATATCAGGCAGGAGGAGAACCTGATGTCAATTTTGCAAAATTCGATCAAAAACAAAAGAAAAATATCAAGAAAAAACTTTTCCATTTTATACAGAGAATAAAACAGGAAGATTATGAGCCAACTTTAGGATTAAACAGCAAAGGACATATTGAATATCAATCGGCTTTTCCTTTATATCACAGAGAGGACCTGGATCACAAAAATTTTGCCAGTACTCATTTAATGTTCGATTATTTCTATGAAAATCATATCGTAAAAAAAGACAGAGAAAGAAAAAGAAAAAGGCTGCAGGATATCATAAATAAATATCAGGATAAAAATGAAGAACAGCAAAAAATTTTAAAAGGAAAATTACAGCAGAGTAAAGAAGCAGATAAATATAAGCGCCGCGGAGAACTATTAAAAGCAAACCTTCACCGGGTAGATAAAGGCCAGGAAGAGATTGAAGTTATAGATTATTATCAGGAAGATCAACCAGAAATAACTATACCTCTGGACGGTGATATTTCTCCCTCCGATAATGTGGACAAATTATTCAAAAAATATTATAAGCTTAAAAAGAGTCGTGACCATCTTGTTAAAGAACTAGCACGTTTTAGACACGAAGAAAAGTATCTCTCTCAAGTTGAGCTTGAAGTGAACCAGGCTGAAACGCTATCAGAACTGGATGAAATAGAAGAAGAGCTTATCTCCGAAGGTTATATTCAGCAGCAAAGCCAAAAAAGCAGCAAACAAAAACAGCAGACATCTAAACCCCGCAAATTTTTCTCCAGCGATGGGTATCAAATTTTAATCGGCAGAAATAACCGCCAGAATGATAGGTTGACTAAAAAAGTAGCTTCCAGTAAAGATATCTGGGTTCATACTAAAGAGATAGCAGGTTCTCATGTAATAATAAGAAATCATCAGCCAGATAAAGAAATCCCCGAATCAACTATCAAAGAAGCTGCTTTATTAGCAGCTTATTATAGCAAAGCACGACAATCCGAAAATGTTCCAGTGGATTATACCAAAGTACGCGATGTAAAAAAACCCAGTGGTGCTAAACCTGGAATAGTTTATTATGATAATCATAAAACTTTTTATGTTAATCCAGATGAAACTGAAGTAAAAGAAATAGCAAAAAATGAAAAACCAGATCATCTTTAAAAATTTTAAGTTTTAGCTATATGGACTTAAATTAATCCCCCGCTCGGATTAATTTAAGTCCAGGAATTATCACCAGAATTGAGATCAATGAAAAGTAACCCGGGTAATCTCCATATTGCTGATAAAAAGTTTTTTCCGGAAAAACCCCACCACTGGATACAGTTAAATTTTCGCTCTGACTCACAGTTTGTTCCTCCCCCAGGGGAGAAATATAACCACTGTAAGCTTTGTTGCCTGCTTTTAATACGGGGGTTCTGGTTTCAATGGCTCTCATACGGGCAGCCTGCCACATCTGATTTTGTAGATTTGAATCGCCAAACCAGGCTTCGTTAGAAGGATTGATGATCATATCTATTTCCTCAAGTTGATCATAATCATCAGGAGCATATAGAATTTCAGAACAGGTCAGTACTCTATAGTTTTGCTCAAATCCATTTATAGTGTTAAAAGAAAATTTAGTTTTTTCTGAACCCGGTGTAAGTGAATGCCACTCTCTGCCTGTAAAAAATTCAACAATACTAGAAAAGGGTATTATTTCTCCCGGAATCAGATCATTTTTATTATATCGAAACAATACTTCTCTGTCCGCATCAAGTAAAAAATAACTATTATAATTTCCTGCCAAATCTTCTCCTCGGGATTGACTTCCAATCATATAATGTCCTTGCGGTTCTAAAATTTCATAAAATTGATCTCTATAATACTCATTCCTCAAATAATCAAAAGTCAAAGAGGTCTCAGGGGTTATTACAACCTCTGCTCCTTCAGCAAATAATTTTGAAATGTCCTGTGCAATTATTTCCAGATTTCTTTCAATATTTTCTTCCTGCCATTTTTCTTCCTGATCTATTTCAGTTGTGACAATTCCGAAATTCATTTCCTGTAATTCTGCTTCGGTGCTTTCCACCTCATTCACAAGATGTGAGGAATAAAAATAGCTGGTTAATAATACTATAATGACAGCCAAAAGATATCTGCCTTTTTTATTACGAAAAAATTTAAATATCAAACCACTTATAAATAAAGTTAAAAATGTTATTAAATAAGTGCCTCCAATTTCAGCCAGTTGAAAAATAGAATCAAATCCAGTTTGCGTCAGTCCTATAAAACCAAAGGGATAATAAGGGAATATAAGACCTCTGATAAACTCCATGCTTACCCAGGAAAAAGCAAAAGTAAAAACAGAAAATTTACTATTGCCTGAAGTCAATATTTTAAAAATAACTGCCCATAAAGCGTTAAACAGACCAGTTGCTGCAAAAAGAATTATCAAAACCAGCAGCACCAGAGGTAAAGGTAAACCACTGAAATCATTAATAGGATGAAATAACCAGTAAGTTGCCCCCAGAGCCAGCAGCCAGCCCCAAATCCAGCCAAATTTAAAAGTTATTTTCAAATTATTTTCCTGTAAGAATACTTGTAGAGCTGGCAGAAATCCCAGCCAGGCCAGAAAAAACAGGTTCTCATAAGTGAGGGGAAGAGTTAATAATATGGAGCTAAATATTAATAATATTATTTTAGTAAGTTTTTTCATCTATCATCTCTCCCTGTTTGGTAAAACATAAAAGCAATCCCGGAGTCTATAAGACCCCGGGAAACCTGCAGCAAAAGTTTATAAATGAATTGATTTAATTATTCATTTTCTCTTCTCGCCCTGGTTATAACATCTTCAGCCAGCTCGGAGGGGACTTTTTCGTAATGAGAAAAATCCATGGAAAATTTTCCAAAACCTCCAGTCAGAGATTTCAAATCTGTAGCATAAGTGAACATCTCCTTTTGCGGAACCCGGGCTTTAATTATCTGCTGACCATTTTGTGAATCCATTCCCTGAATTTGACCCCGGCGGGAATTAAGATCCCCCATAATATCTCCCATGTACTCTTCAGGTACTACAATTTGTACCTCCATTATGGGCTCTAAAAGTACAGGTTTAGCATCTTCCATTCCCTTTTTAAAAGCTTTGGAAGCTGCTATTTTGAAAGCCATTTCAGAGGAATCAACTTCATGATAATCTCCGTCATAAACTGTAGTTTTGCAATCAACTACCGGATAACCAGCAAGAACCCCTTCTTCCATAGCTTCCTTGACACCTTTTTCCACACCCGGTATATATTGATTTGGTATTGCTCCACCAAAAATTTCTTCCTTAAATTCATATTTTTCTCCTCTGGGCAGAGGTTCAATCAATAACATGACATGACCAAATTGACCGCGCCCACCACTTTGTTTTTTGTATCTGTGTTCCACATCAGCTTTGGATTGAATAGTTTCTTTATAAGCTACACTGGGTTTAGATGTCTCAAAGCTCACATCAAATTTCCTGCGGCAAATGTCTTTAATAACATTAAGATGAACTGTCCCCATAGAATATACCAGCAATTCTTTGGTTTCGGTATTATATTCTACCTGAAAGGTCAAATCCTCCTGACTATAACGTTGAATAGCATCAGACATTTTTTCTTCACTTTCACCCTCTACGGGCTCGACTTTCTGAATCAACATGGGCTCAGGCAAATCTATACTTTCAAGTTCAATTTCATCTTCAGGAGAACAAATAGTATCCGATGTTTCCAGTTCTGTAATTTTCGCTACAGCCCCAATATCACCAGCTATTAATTCATCTACCTGCACCTGTTCTTCACCATTGAGTTGATAAAATTTATTTGTACTTATTTTTTCATTAATTCTGGGCACAAAAAGCTCTTTATCTTCATTAACTTTTCCATTAAAAATTCTAAAAATAGAAAGTCTACCAATATAAGGGTCCACCATTGTTTTCGAAACCTGAGCTAAAAGCTCACCTTCAGGGTCCGGGTCAATAGTACGTAAATCACCCGAAACGGTTTTTACTTCTTTTTCTTCGGCAGGAGATCTAAGTAATTTGCGAATATAATCGAAAGCTTCTATGATGCCCGAATTTTGCACTGCAGAACCCGCAAATACTGGTACAGCCAATTCCTGTTTTACCGAGTCAAATAATGCTTCAGTAATTTCTTTGTCTGAAATATCTTCCTCTTCCAGATATCTCATCATTAATTCATCATCTGATTCCACAGCAGCTTCTACAAGGTCAACCCGGTAATCTTCGATGATCTCAGTATATTCAGCAGGTAAATCTTTCTCATCTCCCTGTAAATTTATAAAACTTCTGGATAGAACATCAATTATCCCTTTATACTTATCTTCTTCTATCACTGGAATAGTCATAGGAATCAAAGGCAGATCACAATACCCTTTTAATTCCTCGAAAATTTCATCATAGTTTACCTCTTCTTTATCGAGCTTGTTTATGAAAATAAATCTCGTAGTTCTTTTTTTCTCAGACTGTTTCCAGGCAAAATCAGTATTAACTTCTATGCCATTTTCCGCATTAACCATAATTAAAGCTCCTTCTACCATCGATAGTGCGCTGGCTGCTTCACCTTGAAAATCAATATATCCCGGTGTATCAATAAAATTAAAACGGGTGTTACGCCAATTAAAGGTAAAATAAGAATTAAATATCGAATATCCTCTTTCTTTTTCTTCCGGGGAATAATCCGAAGCAGTATTTTGCTCCTCTATCGAACCTGCTTCATCTTTACATCCAACTTCATGTAATAAGTTTTCTGTAAAAGTAGTTTTACCGGAGCCTCTGTGGCCAACCAGAGCTAAGTTTCTTATTTCATTAGTGTTATAATCAGTCAAATATACCACCAACCCTTCCTTGGTTTTATTTGATAGTAGAATATATGATTAAAATCCACTATGTTAAATATTCTATAATACTTTTAAAAACTCCTGCAACAGTTTAAAATACCCGGTTTAATTTATCTTATTTCAGATAATTTAATATTTTCTCAAAATCTCGGGGCAAATCAGCTTTAAAAACCTGCCAGTTTGCATCGACAGGATGCTCAAAACCCAGCTTAAAAGCATGTAAAAGGGGTCGTTTGATATCTATATTTATTTTGCCTTTTCCTTGATATTTTTCATCACCTAAAATTGGATGCCCCAAAAAAGAAAAGTGTACACGTATTTGATGAGTTCTGCCGGTTTTTAAATCAATTTCAACCAGACTAAACCCGTCGTATGACTCCAGAACTTTATATTCACTTATAGCTTTTTTCCCTTTTTCTGGCATGACCTTTAACTTCGTTCTATTGTGAGGATCTCTCCCAATTGGAGCTTCGATTCGAGCATTTTTGTGTTGGGGAGTACCGATTACTACCGCCCGATAAATTTTCTTGACTTTTCTGTCTTTAAACTGCTCCTTCAGATTATAATAAGCTTTATCAGTTTTAGCAATGGCCAGAGCTCCTGTAGTACCTTTATCCAATCTATGGATAATTCCAGGTCTATTTTTCCCGGCAGCCAGAGATAAATTATCAAAATTAGTCAACAAAGCAGCAACAAGAGTTTTTCCGGTATAACTGGGAGCAGGATGTACTACAAGTGGGGCTGGCTTATTTATTACGGCAATATCTTTATCTTCATAAATAATATCAAGCTTGATATCCCAGGGTTCAATTTGCCCGGCTTCCCTTTCAGGAATTTTTACAGTTATAACATCATCAAGTTTAATATTATAGGCAGGTTTGATACCCGGATTTTTTATCTCATTTATACTTACATACCCCTTATTTATTAATTTTTGTATGTAACTACGAGACAAATCATCTATTTTTTCTGCCAAAAATTTGTCCAGTCTCATATTTTCGTATTCAGAAGAGTCAACTCGAATATTTATTTCTTCCATTAAACGTCCGTCCTCCCCTAAACGTCCTACCCGTCCTGAATCTGCCGGCTTACAATCTATTCCATAAATTATAAACTATACCTAAAGTGCCTACCACAATAAATATATCAGCAAAATTAAATATTGGCCAAATTTGGATATCAATAAAATCTATAACATATCCCAGCCTAAATCTGTCTATTATATTCCCCAGAGCACCAGCGATTATTAAAACCAAAAAAAATTTACTAAAGTCATCTGCAGGCAGATAAAATTTATATAAAATGTAAAGCAGGATTAAAACCAAAGACTGAATAAACAAAAGTAATATTCTTCTTTCAGAAAAAATTCCAAAGGCAGCCCCTGTATTTCTTACGTAGGTAATTTCTAAATACCCCTCCAAAATAGGTATATTCTCTCCCGGCAATAAATTTCTTTCAACAAAAAATTTGCTTAACTGGTCGGAAAATATTGCCAGTATAAAAATAATATAATAGTTCATAAAGCAAGCCTCCAGCTAAATTGCCTAAAAATGTTAACTATCATCTTCATCTAATTCTCTACTATTTTTTAGGTCAGTATATATTTCCCTGATTTCATTTTCAAATTTCTGTGGGGCTGATAGATATCCCCAGCCATATTGAAATTGAAAAACTCCATCATAAGCTTTATCAAAATAGCTGTTAATTTTATGAGGGATATTTTCCCTGTCAAGTTCAGTAGAAATTAAACCAGCTTCAAATTCATCCTCTAATTCAATAACTTTAACATATCTATCATTGCTATCTGCTGCCATAAATTATCATCCTCATCTAATCATTTATTGGGGGTTACCCGGGGGATTAAAATAAATCCATCATATAAATCATATGGAACTGCTTCAATTTGCTGAAAGTGTAAATTTATTTTAAGTTCATCTGAAGAAAATTTATCAGGATTAAGATGTAAATAAATATAATTTTCTTTCCCCATAAGTTCTGCTGTGGTACTTAAAAGTTCCTGATCTAACTGATCTGAAAACAGATCAACTTCTCTTAAGTTTCCACTCTGCGCTACTAACTCCCCACTTACAGGGACCAAAGTGAGATTATACGTTTCGTCTTTAGAAATTGGATGATGGCTTGTAAGAAATTCCCCCAGCCACTCTTTTTCTGTGCCAAAATGATGGGCTTTCTGCGCATGATTAAAACCATAATTAAATAAGACTCTCTTATCCTGGTTCAATTCCTGACTGGCAATTTTCTTCAGAACCTCTTCCCGAAGCTGATGAGCCTGAACATAATCCTCCTGCCATCTCTCTCTGGGCTCCATACTATCTATCTCGATTTCTATTAAATTCATTATTCGTTCATTCCAATCAATATCTTCTTCATCAGTAAAAGGCCTCTCTTCTGATATAAACTCCTTAAATTCTAGCAGCTCAGTTTTTTTATCAGCAGTTGTTCTTAAACGATTTAAAAAACGATTTATGATTTCCCTATCTGCTAAATATCTTCTCATAAACTGCAGAGATGATAAAAATTGATCGTGTTGAAAATTTATATCTCCACTTTTTACGGAAATTTTTTCCTCCTGAGAAAGTTCATTATTGTAATTTCTGATTGCCTCGAGAAATACCTCATATTTTTGGAATATATTTTGCGTAAATAGCCCATCATCTATTCTCCCCAGCACATAATCTTCAAAAATCCAGCTATAAGCATGTCTATCCTCTAAAATAACAGAATCAATTCTTCGTTCCTCATGCAAAGTTTTAACCAACTCAGCCAGCAACTCCTGATGTTCTAAAGTACCAGGAAATTCACCAACCATTATAGCTTTTTTATCATGCATTGGTTTTAAAGTATCCACAGAAAGATTTCCGGGAGCAATGATAACAGAGTTATTTTCTATGGCACTTTCATCAATTCTGCTGCAGCCGGTTAACAATAACAGCAGAATAAATCCCATAATAATAAGAGAGGATTTACTTTTAAAAATATCATTCACCTCCCGGAAAATCACTCATTAATAATTGTTTCATCTAAATTCTGGGTTGAGTCGCTTTTTTGTTCAGTGTTTTTACTATCTCTGGCCTGATTATCATCAGTAACTTCTGTCTGGGATTTATCAGTATCTGATCCAGATTTGTTTTTACTTTCTGAAACAGATTCAGCTAATTCTTCCATTTCATCGGCCAATTTATTGACTTCATCCGAATTATCTTCTATGACCTTATCTTCTAAATCATCGATATCAGGTATTTCTTTATCCTGTAATTCTTCCTGCAAAAATTCCTGATAATTTTCCAGCATATTTTTAAAACGTCTTTTAAACTGACTTTTTTTATCCCTGATTTTTTCTATTTTTGCCAGCTCAGACCTAATCTCTGCTCTGGCCTCTCTTTTCAGCTGTTTAACTTTTTCTTTTTCAGACTTAATTTCCTGCCTCGCCTGCTGTTTTATTTCTTCTGCCTCCAATTCAGCTTCTTTAATTATATTTTGAGCTTCCTGTCTGGCCTGTCTGGTCTGCTCCTGGGCCGTATTCTGCACACTTTCCAGAGTTTCTTCTAACTGTTCTTTGATATTTTCATAATTAGAAAGTTTTTCTTCAAGTTTTTCTTTTTCATCTTCTAAAGAACTATAATCTTTCAATAATCTCTCATAAGCTAATCCAACCTCATCAAGAAATTCATCCACCTGGTCTCTGTTGTACCCGAAAGTAGATTTTTTGAACTCCTTATTATAAATATCCAGGGGTGAAAATTTCAATCTATCCCTCCTTTAAGTTATTCTTTCCAGCAATAATTTTTTTCTGCCTGAATTGGAAATACCTCTGTCTTCAGCAACTTTTAATCTACCGCGTCCACTAAAAGAAATCAAATCACCGATTTCAATCTCAGCTGCTGGATCAGAAGTTTGTCGCCAATTTAATTTAACTTTTCCTTGCTGAACAGCTCTTTTGCTCCGGCTTCTTGACTCTCCAAAACCAGCACTCAAAACAGCATCCAGGCGCAGAGAAGCCACTGTAGCTTTAATTTCTTTTCTATTACTTTCTTCAAACACTATATCTTCACATCTCATTATTTCCACTTCAACAGGCACTTCATTTACTCTGTCTAAATTCAAAAGAATTTCTTCTTCTAGTTCAGGAGTTGTGACAATTTGAGCAGAGTCTTTGTAAATAAATATATCCCCCACCCGTTCTCTTTTTATTCCTAAACCTAAAATAGCACCTAAAAAATCACTATGGTCAACATTTACATACTCAAAATTCCCGGAAATATTGAGGCAGACTAGAGGTACTTCTTGATGTTCAGGAAAGAGAAAATCAGGAAAAATTAGAATTCTCTCTCTTTCAGCTTTTGGATGCCCTCCCCAGGATTTAAAATTAATTTTCATTATCTGAGATAAAATTTTTTCAGCAATTTTTTGGTCTCTGGGATTCAAAAAATGTGTAGCCCGAGAGTCTTTTCTTTCTTGCACAGTTTCAGCCAGGTCAAGAATTCGTTCTCCTAATTTTATCTCATCCTCATCATTTAAAAATGATAAAATGTTTTGGTTTTCAGCCAAATTTACAGTCTCCTTTGTTAAAATCTATAATTAATTCTATTATTAAATAATTAACGACCTCAAAATATTTAAGACGATACGCCTGACTATACTCAATAGTAAAAAAGCAATTAAAGGTGAAAAATCAATCCCCATTCCTGAAGCAGGAATAACCTGACGTATAGGTCGCAAAATAGGTTCTGTCACTCCATAAATAAAGGTTATAAAACCTCTCCAGCGAGAATTATAAGGTATACCTCTACCCACCCAGGACAAAATAACTCTGATAAGTATGATTAGATACAAAATATTAAAAAAGATGTCCACAGTTCTATAAATCAATGACAATTGATAAACCCTCCATTTACTGATAATAAAAAGTGAAAGAAATCCAGCTATTATCCTTTTATATTAATTATTTGCGTTTATTACCGCAATCTGTGTATTATCCAGAATATCATTCGTTAATAAACTCACCTTTGATAGCATTTTCAATAGCTCGAGCATCTACATCCATTCCTGGAGGAGTGAAAATAAAAACTTCAGTGCCTAGTTTTTGGGTGTTTCCATTGAGAGCGTATACAGATCCACTCAAGAAATCAATAAGTCTGCGGGCAAGTACTTTTTCTCTGCCTTCTAAATTTAAAATTACTGCACGTGATTTTTTTAAATCATCAACAATTTCTCTAACCCCTTCAAACGAATCAGGGTTATGTACGACAAGTTTAACATCATTTGTACGACTTAAATTAATCACTTTGCCTTCCTGATCAGCCGAATCATTGCCATCCATATCTCCCATTTCAGCATTGTCCTTTTCATTTTCTTTGAAGCCAAAAAACTCCATTATACTATCCCAATAACTTTCTTCACTCATCAATAATCACCTGCCTTCTTTTAATTGTAATTTCTAGAACCAAAAATCCCTCTGCCCAGACGTATCATGGTAGCCCCTTCTTCAATAGCAACCTCAAAATCATTGGTCATACCCATAGAAAGCTCGGGCAGGTCAAAGCCTTTATTCTCAGCTTCAGCCTGTAATTGAACAAGTTTTTGGAAATAAGGGCGAGCTTTTTCACTATCTTCATAATAAGGGACAAGCGTCATAAGCCCTTCCATACTAATATTTTCTAGATTCTCTGCTTCCTGCAAAAAAGAAATTAATTCTTCTGGCATAAAACCAAATTTGTTTTCATCCCTGGCTACGTTAACCTGAATCAGAACAGACATTATTCTGTTGTTTTTAGCAGCCCTTTTATTTATTTCTTTAGCCAAACGCAAACTATCCAGCGAATGAATAAGCTTACAATTTTCCATCCTGGCTAAATATTTTACTTTATTTCTCTGTAAATGACCCACAAAATGCCAATCAACCTCTTCTGACCATTTTTCCTGTTTGTCCATTAATTCCTGAGCTCTACTTTCTGCTAAAGCATAAACACCTAAATCCCTGACCAATTTTAATTTTTCCAGAGGTTGTTCTTTGCCAACAGCTACCAAATTTATATCTTCAGGTTTTCTCCCGGATTTTTGCGCAGCATCAGCAATTTTATCCCGAACAAGTTTATAACGTTTTTTAATCTCTTCTCTTTCAGAGTTTGAAATCATTCTATATTATTGCCTCCCACCGTAATTTGTAGCCTGAGGATTTACAACAATCTGCTCTCCAATGTTAACACCTCTTACTACCGCATAATCCTGACCAGTGGCTTCTACGGTAATTTCAGTAAAATTATACTGTTCACCATCTGAAAATTTCAAAACTCCTCTTCCCTGAGGTGTATTATAAATAGCTTCTCGTGGAATTAAGATTCCTTCATGCACATCCTTGATCATCTTGATATCCACTGTCCTGATATTAAGCCAGCTATCAGGGAATCTGTTAATTTTTACATAGGCTATATTTTCACTTTCATGCTTAATATTCTTTTTAATTCTGGCATTAAATTGTTTTTCGGAACCCTGAGGCTGAATAACAACTTCATCACCTTCGCTAATCCTCTCTCCCCACTCATTGGAAATAAAAAGATAAAGATAAATATTTTTGTTATCGACTATCCTATATAATGGATCTTCTTCTTCCACTTCATTACCGGAAATCAAATGAGAATAATTAGAACTAATCTCTTTTTTTCGTTCGACATCAAATTTATTAATATTTTCAGGAGTCAGGGTGCTTTCCCATCCATCAACCGCAAAACTTATAACCCCATTATTTTTAGCATGAATTGCTATCTCCTTATTTTCAGAATTTATCGACAAAATTTCTTCGCCATAACTAACCCTTTCTCCGCCAGATTTCAACAGATCAACTTCTCCCTGATAAGGAGAATAAAATACTTTTTCATCCCGGATTATCAGGCCTGAACTTTTATTGCTAATTACAAGCTCACCATAAGCAGCAGTTTCAATTCTTACTCTATTACTATACCTGAGCCAGATAAAACCCGAAAACAAAATGAAGACCAAAAACACAATAATGAACTTCTTACTGAATACTTTACCGGAATTATTGCTCAAAATATTATTCACCATTTATTTCATCCTTTGCACTTCCTCTGACATTAACAGGGCTATCATTCTACCAGTTTGCTCCCCTTCCCTTCGGTATGAGCAAAAACGCGGATTGGAATATGTGCACGAATCTGAAACATATATTTTTTCAGGATCAACCCCGGCCTGGAGAAGAATATAATAATTTGCCATTTTTAAATCCAAATAATATTTTTCAAAATTAACATCACTATTCCTAAAAATTCTATCTTCATAATTTAACAGCAGTTCTGGAGAATATTTTCGAAAATATTTATACACCTGGTTATCAACCTCATAATGTTTTTGACTTATTGCAGGGCCAATAGTAACGTAAATATCTTTGATATTTACATCATAATACAATTTAACCTGTTGTAAAACCGCCGCTGCTATAGATTTGCCAGTCCCGCGCCAGCCCGAATGAACGAGAGCCCTAAGCCCACTTTCTCTGTGAAAATAAAATATTGGCACACAATCAGCAAATAAAGCCTGAAGAGTAAAATTATCTATATTGGTTATTACCGCATCAGCTGCTATAGGTTGATTTTTATTGTAAAATTTTTCATTTTTCAAAATCAATACAGCTGAACTATGAACCTGCTGAGGTTGAATAATTTCTTTATAATTAAGATTAAACTGATTATAAAGATTGGTCTTGAATTTTTTCTCATTAATAAATTTATCATTTCGACTGGTTATTATTGCTTTTACACCCTGTTTTGCCATGAAAGAAGACTCAAAAAAGCTAACAGAGTTACCCGCAACAAATTCAAACAATATAATTATTCCTGATTTTTCCGGAGGAATGCTGGAACATCAAGATCATCTTCGTCAAAAGATTCTAATTCCACATGAGATCCCATTTCCTCTTGAGCTTCAGCAGCTTTTCCAGTTTTACTTCTACCTCTATCTGGACTACCTTCTTTATCAAAACCAGCAGCTATGACTGTAACCATAACCTCTTCATCCAGATCTTCATCAATAACTGCCCCTAAAATTATATTGGCATCAGGATCTGATACATCTTTAACAATTTTAGCCGCATCATAAGCTTCATGAATTCCCAGATCATCTCCACCAGTAATATTCAACAATACTCCCTGGGCTCCATCTACTGAAGCCTCCAGTAAAGGAGATTCAATTGCTTCTTTGGCCGCCTCTTCAGCTCTCTCTTCTCCACGAGCCCTGCCTATACCCATCAAAGCGGTGCCAGCATCTTTCATAATAGTTTTGACATCGCCAAAATCCAGATTAATTATGCCGGTTATAGTAATTAAATCCGAAATGCCCTGAACTCCCTGTCTTAAAACATTGTCTGCTATTTTAAAAGCTTCCATAAGACTGGTTTTCTTTTCAGCCACTTCCAGTAATTTATCATTAGGTATAACTATGAGTGTATCCACTTCATCTTTAAGATTTTTAATTCCATCCAGAGCATTCTCCATCCGTTTTGTACCTTCTACCGAAAAAGGTTTGGTTACAACTCCAACTGTTAAGGCCCCTTCTTCTTTGGCTGCTTTGGCTACAATGGGAGAAGCTCCTGTTCCTGTGCCCCCACCCATACCTGCAGTGATAAAAACCATGTCAGAACCAGACAGGGCTTCAGAAATTTCGTCTTTATTCTGTTCGGCTGCTTCTCTGCCTATAGCAGGATCAGAACCTGCGCCCAATCCCTGAGTTAACTGTTCTCCAATTCTGATAGTAACTCCTGCATTAGATTCCATTAAGACCTGAGCGTCAGTGTTTATTGCTATGAACTCAACCCCATCCAGACCTTCAGCTATCATTCTATTAACTGCATTGTTTCCACCACCACCAACTCCAACAACTTTTATATCTGCAAATTGTTCCGTTTCAGTACCTATATCAAACACTATCTATCTCCCCCTTTAACTATAATTATAATTGGTTTAGAAAAAGTCGTCAAAAAAATCTTTCATGCGTTTAAAAAAATCTCCTACTATTTGCCCACTACTTCTTTTATTTCGACTTACCCTGCTTTTGCCGGCAGACGTATAGTTTAAAGCGTACAAAAGCAGACCTACTGCTGTTGAATAAACCGCTCTGGGGGTCTGGTCTGTTCTTCTGGTATATACCGGATTTTCAATTATTTCTGATAGTTCATCAATATATTCAGGCTCACCTATACGGACAGAAAGATCTGTTATTTCCTCAGCCAATTTTGAACTTCCCTGTAATAAAGACGCCCCTCCAGTCAATACCAACCCCCCGGGGGTTTTCTCTACAGTACCAGCATTATTAAGTTCTTTATTAACCAGAACAAATAATTCTTCCATTCTGGGTTCAATTAATTGACATAAATATCGACGAGAAACTTTCCTCTTTTCATTACCACTTGCACTCACGACCTTTATCTTTTCTTCCCGATCTATATCATCAGTTGTAGCAGCCCCGTATTTAATTTTTATTTTTTCAGCTTCTGAAACCGGAGTTTTTAGTCCCACTGCAATATCATTACTTACATGATTGCCCCCGACCGGTAAAACTGAAGTATATGCTATACTATTTTCATGAAAAAGTATGAAATCACTGGTTCCGCCGCCTATGTCTACCAGAGCAACACCTAACTCCTTTTCATCGGAGTTTAAAACTGCTTCACTGGAAGCAATTTGTTCTAATACTACTTCTTCTATATGTAAATCAGCTCTTTTGACACTTTTCGCTAAATTATCGATTGAAGTCGCAGAGCCAGTAACAATATGAGTTTCAACTTCCAGTCGAATCCCGGACATTCCCTGAGGATGTTTAATTCCCCCGGTTCCATCTACAACAAATTCTCTGGGAACAGCGTGAATAATTTTTTCTCCCTGGCCCAGCGGTATTCCCCTGGCTGCCTCCATAGCTCTATCTATATCGCTTTTCGTGATTTCTCTATCTTTACCGGTTACAGCAACTACACCATGGCTATTTTGCGAGGAAATGTGTGACCCCGCAATACCCACAAATACTGAATTAACTTCAACACCTGCCATTCTCTCAGCATTCAAAACTGCTTCCTGTATGGCATGTGAAGCTTCTTCTATATCAACTACTATGCCTTTACGCAGACCATGTGAAGGTGATAGGCCAACTCCTATTATCTCCAGGTCATCTTCTGTAATTTCAGCGATTAATGCACATACTTTTTTGGTTCCTACATCTAGAGAAGCTATATACCTTTTGTTGCCCAAAACCTTTCCCTCCTTCCACCAATATTACACATGGCCTTTTTATAAAGTTCAATAGAAAGCCTTAGAATCCTTTTTATTAACAAATAATTTATCAGTCGTTGTTATTCTGCCTTTCTTTAATAACTGGCCTTTCAGGAGCAGAAACATCTATATATTGTAAATTACCAAAATCATCTCCTCGCTGCTGCCACAAAGAATCAATAATGATAAATTTTCGGACAATTTCTTCCCGGGAACCTAAATTTATATAGCAGCCATTTTTTAAATTCATTTGAATATTGCGCGCCTGAAACTCGATTTGTTCAATCAATCTGAGAAGCTCCTCATCCAGTATATTTAAATTGTTGAGAATTTCATCAGCTACAGCTGGCAGTATTATTTCTCTTTCCTGAAAGCGATAAGAAATATTTTTAAAAACTGGTACGTCAAACTCATTTTCGGGCAAACCTTCAGCTAAAATATAGTTGAATTTATTGAATATAGTATAATCTCCATCTATTAACAGGGCTGCTTTTGGTCTATCATATTCAACAATTAAAATAATTCTATCAGGAAAATCACGCTGCAAGCTTACCTCTTCAACATAAGGTTCTTTAAGCAGCTCATTTTTTATCTGAGATATATTTTCCAGCGAAAATATATTTTCCCCCAGCATCTGATCTAAATTTAAATCTTCACGATCATAACCTTCTATGACAATTTCCTCTATCTGAAATAACGGTGATGATAAAAACACCCCCAGCAAAACACCTATTATTACTACTGCCGCTATAGTTTTAACCACCTTTATTGCTCCTTAAAACTTCCAGTAAATTTTCCCCAATTTCATAGACATCTCCCGCTCCCAGGGTCAGAACAAGGTCTCCCGGGCCGACTTCTGAGAGCAGAAAATTTTGAGCTTGTTTCAGCCCCCCGGCATAATTTACCCAGCCTCTGTCATTATTTCTAACAGAGATCAATTCATCCGTTAACTTTTGAGAATTAATGCCGGAAATCGGTTCCTGGTTGGCCGCATAAATATCACAAATCAGCAAATATTTCACCTGACATAAAACATCAATAAATTCATCCCATAATGCTCTGGTCCTGGTATATCGGTGAGGCTGAAAAACAGTCAGAACTCTATCAAATCCAATCTTAACTGCAGTTTGATAAGTAGCAAAAATTTCAGTAGGATGATGAGCATAGTCATCAACAACCATAATTTCACCACATTCTCCCTTTTTTTCAAATCTTCTTTTAACCCCACCATAATCTTTTAAAGCAATTCTTATTTTATTCCAGTTTATCCCCAGTGCCCGGGCGGCAGCTGAGGCAGCTAAAGAATTTAATATATTATGCCTGCCTGGAGAATTGACTTTAATATCCTGAACTCCCTTATTATCAGTAAGTATATTATAATAACCGAAAAAACCATCAGCATCAATTTTGTCAGCTCTGAAATCCCCGGCATTAATGCCAAAAGTCAGCAGTTCTGCCTTGATTTCATCAGCAGCATAAGGTATTAAATATGTTCTAATTATTGGATCATCAGCGTTAAGAATTACATAACCTTCATCATTTATTCTGGAAATAAATTTTTTCATGGTCTGTATAAGCTGTGCTTCATCCTGATAATAATTGAGATGTTCAGCCTCTAAATTGGTTATTATACCCAGCCAGGGACGGTAATTTATGAGTGAGCCATCACTCTCATCAGCTTCTATTACAAATATATCATCTTTCCCCTGATTATAATTGCCGGATAATACGTTCAGTTCACCCCCAATCATTACAGAGGGATCAATTCCAGCTTTTAGTAAAATTTCTGATATCATAGCTGTAGTTGTGGTCTTTCCATGTGTACCGCTAACCGCTATAACTCTTTGACCAGATGTCAATCGAGTCAGAAATTCAGCTCTGCTGATAACAGGTATATTAAGATCCAGAGCAGTTTTTATTTCAATATTATCATTTGAAATGGCGGAGGAATAAACCAGTAGATCCTGATCACTTATATTTTCCTGGCTGTGCTGCAAGAAAATTTCTATCCCCATTTTTTCCAGTCGAGAAATCCTTAAAGAGTTTTTAATATCTGAACCAGTAACCTGACCACCCCTTTCATAATACATAGCTGCCAGGGCGCTCATAGATATTCCCCCAATTCCTACAAAATGAACCTTTTGCTTTGTAAATAAGTTATTACTATTTTTCTGCAAACTAATTAGCCCTCCCCGCCCAAATTCTTTAATAATTTCAGCAATTTCTCCCCTGCCTGCGGCTGACCCAGGCGCAAACTGGCTTCAGACATCATCTCCAGATTGCTATCAGTATAAATATTTTTGATTTTCTTAGCAATTAAATCTGCGGTTAAATGCTGATCCTGAATAATTTTTGCCGCTCCGGCTGCTTTTAATTCCCGGGCATTATAATTTTGATGATCGGCAGCAGCATAAGGATAGGGGATTAGAATAGCCGGTAACCCACAGGCAGTAATTTCAGCTATGGTAGTAGCCCCCGCTCTACCAATAAATAAATCCGAGGCGGCCAGAGGATATTGTATCTCTTCACAAAAATCGTAAAATTTTATTCTGTCTCTTTTTTCATCCGCAACTATATCTTTAGCGCTATTTATTATGTCATTATAATGGGGCTTTCCGGTAATATGGAATACATATAACTTTTCCTCAGTTAGAATTTCATTATAAGCCGCAAGCATCTTTTTATTAATTTTTTCGGAGCCCTGACTGCCTCCCATTACAAGTATGACAAAATAATCTGAAGGGATATTAAATTTTTCTCGAGCTTCATTTTTGCTGGAATTTAATATCTGGGAACGAATGGGGTTGCCTGTGTGATGTATTTTATTCTGCAGGCATTTATTGAAATGTTTTTTACTGCCCGGATAACTAACTGCGATTTTATCAGCTGTAAAGCTGAGAATTTTATTGGCTAAACCAGGGTGAGAATTTTGTTCGTGTATGATGACAGGTATACCTAATAAAGAAGCAGCCAGCACGGGTGCTCCCGCAGCATAACTACCGGTACCCAGCACTACATCAGGCTTAAATGCTTTATGAATTTTACGAGATTCTATAAAAGCTCTGGTGTTATAAAAAATAGATTTGAATAAATATCCTGAAATCTCACGGGGAAAAGGAGCGGCAGATATAGTTTGAACTTGATATTTATTATTCTGCAAAAAATCCTGTTCTAATCCCTGCTCGGTAGTCAAAAATAGAATTTCTAAGCCTGCTAATTTGCCTTTATCTGCTATGGCCAGGGCTGGAGAAATATGGCCTCCTGTGCCACCACTGGCAATCAATAATTTCATTTCATTCACCTTCTGCTATTTCATAGCGGGAAATATTGAGCAAAATACCCGTTGATATCATCATGATCAACAGAGAGCTGCCCCCATAACTAATAAATGGAAGGGTAATTCCTGTGACAGGTAAGAGGGCGGTTACTGCTCCGATATTAATAAATACCTGAATTATTATCATTAAAGTTAATCCTGCAGCCAGCATTGAACCAAAAATATCCGGAGCATTTATTGATATTTTTATACCAGAATATGTAAGATAAGCAAAAAGTAAAACAACACCAGCAGCCCCAATCAAGCCCAGCTCTTCTCCAATAATTGCAAATATAAAATCAGTACCTGGCTCGGGCAAATAGAGAAATTTTTGCCGGCTGCCGCCGGGCCCAACCCCAGTAATACCACCAGACCCCAGTGCTAAAAGTGACTGAATAATATGATAACCGGCTCCCCGGGGGTCTCTCCAGGGATCCAGAAAAGTCAGGATGCGATTCATTCTATAACTGGCACTGGTTATATAATAAATTAACAAAGTACTGCCGGGCATTCCGATTATAAATAAATGACTAATTTTTACCCCACCTATTATGAGCAGCAATATTGCTACTATAAACAACGTCACAGCAGTTCCCATATCTGGCTGCTGAGAAATCAAAAAGAACATAGCACTAACAACAATCATAGGTGGTAAAATTCCCTGGCTAAAACTCTTAATTTGAGTCTTCTTTCTATAAATAAAAGAACTTATATAAATCACAACTGCAAGTTTGGTGAACTCAGAGGGTTGAAAATTAAAAAACCCAAAGTTTAACCAGCGGCGAGAACCATGGATTGAAATGCCAAATGCCGGAATTAAAACCACTACAAGCATCCCCAGAGATAATAATATTAATTTTCTGGAATGATATAAGTAATTCCGGTAATTTATATGAGAAAAAATAAACATGAATATAAGCCCAGTGACAATAAAAATTAACTGCCTGCGAAAAAAGTAATACAAATCGCCATAATTCTGCAAAGCTCTAATAGAGCTGGCACTTAAAATCATTAAAGCACCTATTACAGTTAAGAAAATAACTGAAAACAGGACTCCTTTATCAACTTTGCCACAAATAATCTTTGGTTGGTTTTCTTGATTTATTTCCATAATGAATCACATCTTTTGAAATTCTTTTTGAGTCCAGTAATATAAATCATTAAATATCCAGTTTAGGCAGGTGTTTTCTGACTTCTGCCTGAAATAATCTGCCCCTTTGTTTGTAACTTTCGAACATATCCCAGCTGGGAGCCCCGGGAGATAAAATTAAAACTCCTTCCCCCTCAAGCATATTCATTCCAGCATTAACCGCCTCTTGCATATTCTCCGCAATTTTAGTTCGGGAAAATTGATATGAAGCTAATAAGTTATTCAATATTTCTGCAGTTTCTCCCAGCAATACAGCACCTGCCGCATTTTTAGCTATTTTTTTGGCAAATGAGGAAAGATCCAGAGATCTATCCTGCCCACCTGCAATGATTACTATGTTATCTTTTTCTTTCAGACTGTTAAGTGCTGCACAACCGGCATGAGGATTTGTAGCTTTGGAATCATCTATAATAAGCAAATCATCATTTCTAGTTATTTCCTGCATTCTATGGGGAGGAGGGCAAAAATTACGAATAGCCTTTTTAACATCCCGGTAATCAACCCCCAGCTCTATGCCAATAAAAGCAGCAAAAGCAATATTGATAAAATTATGCGTTCCTTTTATCTTCACATCGTCTCTAGATATCAGCTTATCTTTCCCTACGATAATTTCCTCATCTACATAAACTTCCGCCTCTTTGTTTATTCCTGAAACCCTTTTGATTTGAGCAGAAGACACTGCTGCCATCTGGTTGATATCCTTATCATCTCCATTAATAATCGCGATTTGTTCAGGCGTTTGGTTGATAAATATTTTTCGCTTGCTTTGTTTATAAGCTTCTGCATTTTTATGCCAGTCAAGATGATCGGGGGAGAAATTTAAAGCTACAGCAATATCTGGAGCAAAATTTTTGATACCGGCCAGTTGAAACGAACTCACTTCAGCTACGATAATGTCTTCTCTACTGCCTTTATCCAAAACCTGTAATAGAGGTGCTCCAATATTACCGGCAGTTCTCACATTGCGGGAATTTAGGCCTGTAGATAGTATATCTCCCACAAGTGAAGTTGTCGTTGTTTTGCCATTAGTTCCGGTAATAGCAATCAAAAATCTCTCAAAAAAATTATAGGCCAGCTCTATCTCGCTGATAACCAGTACATTATTTTCTTTTGTCCGGGAAAAAAATTCCTGTTCAAGAGAAACACCTGGACTTGTAACAATAAAGTCAGAAGTTAAAAGTTCATATTTATTATCAACAAATTTACAGTAATTTTTATCTGCTGGCTGAAAATCCAGGTTTTGTGCAACTTTCTGATGGTCTTTATCATCGTACAATATCAGCTTAAATCCGAGCTCTACCAAAAAATTTACCACTGCATTACCGGTCGAGCCACCAACCCCATAAATTCCCGCTACTTTACCCTGGAGATTTAATTTATCACAATCAATCGACATTTAAATTATCCTTCCTCCTGAAAATAGGTTATAAAATTTGGACCTTCTCCATATCAGATGGTTGAATATAGTTTTGGCCATTTTCGTAATGCCTAAAATTGAAAGCTATAAGGCTCTGTTCACCAGGAAATTTTTCCTGTATTTAGGTTTAGTTTTCGGCCAAAAAATAGTGCTTCCTGCGCGAAAGCTCTTCCCTGAGCTTGCGCTCAGCCCGGCACATCCTGAGCCGGGGACACGATTTTTTGGCCATGTTACTGTCCCTGAATTTGAAAAATTTCCAGTATCACTTCGCTTTATAGCTTCCAATAATTTATAAGCCCCGGCAATTAAAGGTATAAGTAGTCCTGGTAAACCAGCATATATGATAATTTCACCAAAGGTTCTGGAGAAGAACCTAAAATTTAAAAATCACCCGTAAAAGTTTACCAGAAGAATCCAAGATATAATGCTATTAGCCCGAATATTATCTGCAGAATGTAAAAGCGGAAGGTTACCTTGGACTCCTGCCAGCCCGCTAATTCAAAATGATGATGCAGTGGTGTCATGTTAAAGATTCTTTTACCATCAGTTAGTCTATAATACAAGACCTGAATTATAACTGATAAAGTTTCTAATACAAAAATCCCCCCAAGCAAAATCAGCATCAACCCGAAACCAGAGGTCAAAGCAACCGAGGCAATTAAAGCTCCCATCATCAGTGAGCCAGCATCTCCCATAAAAACCTGAGCTGGATAAAAATTATACCATAAAAAACCCAGCATAACTCCTGCTCCCTGCAGAGATAATATCAACAGGCTGGAATGTCCTTCTCGCAGAAGAAATGGCAGAAAAAACAGCAAACATAAAACTATTAATCCTCCTGCTAACCCGTCCAAACCATCACTCAAGTTAACAGCGTTTGTGGTGGATATCATTACCAGAACAGCAAAGGGAATGACTGTTATTCCCAGATCATAATGGACAGCTAAAACAGGCAGAAAAACCTCCCGTCCTATCCCCCCATAATACATCAATAATCCCAGAACTAAACCAGAAACAGCCTGAAAGATCAGCTTAATCCAGCCACTAATTCCTGCTGCATCAGCATTTCTGATAACTGTAAAATCATCCACAACACCTAAAAACCAATTAATAAAAATAACAAATAATATAATACCATGATTTATATCTATATCCATCCAGAATAGAGAAAGAAAAAATATCACCGGAAAAAAGATAGCCCCTCCCATAGTGGGAATACCTTCTTTATCCTGATGGGAGGACGGCCCCAATTCTCTAATTTTTTGACCAAACTTTAGATTCTGGAGAACATAAATACTTACAGGCATTAATAAAATTACTATAAACATTGCCAGAGCTGCATGCAAAATATAATACTGCATTTAACTATCACTCTGCTCAAGCAGAAGTTCAACTATTTCCTCCATCTGCATCGATCTGGAGCCTTTAATCAGGATAACATCATTTTTCTTTTTTATTCTTCGCAATAAAACCGCAGTTTCATCTCTTTCTGAAAACACATAAACTTTTTGACGGGGCATGGATGCTTCAATTGCACCTTCAGCAATTGTTTTAGCAGTATTTCCCACAGTTATTAATATATCCACATCGCTTTCAGAAATATATTTCCCCAGTTCTAAATGGGCAACTCTCTCAAATCCTCCTAATTCCAGCATAGGTCCCAATACAGCTATTTTTCTCTCTCCCTGGATATCTGACAAAAAGTTAATTGCTGCTCTCATAGAAAGAGGATTAGCATTGTAGGTATCATTAATAATTTTCACACCATTAATCTTTCTTATCTCCTGTCTAAGCTCAGTTACATCAACGTTTCTTAAACCCTTTTTTATTGAATCCCAGCCTAAATTTAAATTTCTGGCTGCTGCGATAGCAAAAAGGGCATTATAAATATTATGCTCACCGGATCGATTCAATTTTAGGTCTTTAACCTCTCCGGTCTTCTTTTCTTTAACTTTAAAGCTGCTACTTTTGCCATCAGCAGAAACTTTAATCTTACTGGCATAATAATCTGCTGATGAAGTTTTTAAACTAATGCTGATCAAATTTAATCCATCCATCTCTTTACTTACTCTTCTCACATGTTCATCATCATAATTTATAATTGCAGTTTTAGGTCCTGTTAAACCTTCCAGCAGCTCTTTTTTGGCCTCGGCCACGTTCTCCACACTATGAAAATTTTCCAGATGGGCAGCCCCAATGTTGGTTAATATTCCAATTTGAGGGTTGGCTATTTCAGTCAGGAGTTCAATATCACCTTTGTTTCTGGTTGCCATTTCTAAAACAGCAACATCTTCATCTCCTTCTAATTCTAGAAGGCTTAACGGCAAACCGTATTCATTGTTGTAATTTTCAGGTGATTTTAATACTCTTTTTTCAGTATTAAGAACACTAAAAACCATATCTTTAGTAGTAGTTTTCCCGGCACTACCTGTCACACCAATGACATCAATAGAATTAATCTGAGACAGATTGTAAGATGCCAGATTTTGTAGGGCAGTGGTAGTATCCTTGACCTGAAGTATCGCAATATTAGGATAAGGTTCTAAAGAGCGGGAAGTGATAATGAGTTTCGCCCCATTTTCTACAGCTTCTGGAATAAACTCATGACCATCATTTTCTTCCCCGATTATAGCCACAAAAATATCTCCGGGTTTAACCTTTCTGCTATCTATAGTCACATTATTATAGCTTGCTGCTGGATCCCCCTGAACAATTTTACCTGCTAAGTTTTCTTTAATCTCCTGTAAAGTCAAAGATAACATTTTTGCCCACCTCTAATCTTTAGCCTTAATAGCTTTTATGGCTTTTTCCCGGTCATCAAACTCAATAACTTTATCCCCGAAATCCTGGGTAGTTTCATGACCTTTTCCGAAAATTATTACAATGTCATCAACATTAGCACGGGAAATAGCCTGAAAAATCGCCCTTTCTCTTTTAACTATTATCTCCCAATTAGCTTCATATCTCCTGAAATTAATACCTGCTGTTATATCATTTATTATATCCTGAGGATCTTCCGAACGAGGATTATCTGTAGTTATTATAACATCATCAGCATAACTTAATGCTGCCCGGCCCATTTTAGGACGTTTATCTTTATCCCTATCACCACCACAACCAAAAACAACTCGCAATTTATTATACTTTAGTTCACTTACAGATTGCAAAACATTTTTTAGTCCTGCCGGGGTGTGGGCATAATCAACTAGAACAGTAAAATTTTTTGAAGAAGTAATTTTTTCTAAGCGACCGGGAACACCGGAAAATTCAGCAAGATGATCGCTTAATACCTCTAAACTAAATCCCTGCAAAAATAATAAACCCAGTGACGAGACAGCATTATAAATATTAAATCGCCCTGGCATGGGGAATTCTATTTTTTTGTCCTTAAGTTCAAAGAGGCTTTTATCAGCTGAAAGCTGGATATTTTTTGCCTGGAAATCACTTTCACAGTTTACAGAAAATGAATATATCTCAGGAGATGCCTCCTGAAAAACTGAATAGATCATTTCGTCATCTTTATTAAAAAGACCAATGCCTTCATCTTTTTCCAGCTGCTCAAACAAAGAAAGTTTGGAGTTTAAATAATCATCCATGTTTTTATGAAAGTCCAGATGATCCTGAGAAATATTGGTGAATATAACACCCGTAAATTCCAGACCTTTAATTCTATTGAGTTTTAAAGCATGGGAAGAAACTTCCATGACTGCTTTTTCACAGCCAGCATCCCTCATGTGGGCCAAATAACGATAAATCTCGCTGGCCTCAGGTGTAGTCCGAGATGGCTTTAAGGTTTTATCCCCTAAATCTGCTTTAATCGTACCGATCAGACCCGTTTTATATCCTAAACTGTTGAGTAAATTGTACAAAATATAACAGGTAGTAGTTTTACCATTGGTACCAGTAACACCATATAAGTCCAAACACTCCTGAGGATTGTCATGAATAGCTGCAGCAGCAGCGGGCAATACTGCAGCAGAATTATTTACTTTTAAATAGGTAGCATCTGGTTTAAATACTTCCGGAAATTTTTCCACTATAAATACTCGTGATCCTTTTCTATAAGCTTCATCTATGAATTCATGACCATCTGTATTGAAACCCTCGCGAGCTAAGAAAACTGTATTTTCAGCTGCTCTGCGTGAATCCTGAGTAATATCTGTAATGACCTGATCTTCACTGCCTCTATATTCCTCACATTCTATTATGTTAAGTAAATTTTTCGTTTTCACCTTTTATATTAACCTCCAGTATCAATCAACTTCTATCCGGGTGAAAAACTCTGTTCTCTCTCCAGGAGGAGGATATTGAGCATTGACTTCTCCAGATACCATACCATCCAATTTTAATCCATGACGCCTGGCCAAAAGTTCTGCTTCGTGGGCAGACAAGCCCCTGAAGTCGGGGATAATAGTTTTACTATTTTTTGAGGTATCTCCCAGCAAAAAATATACAGTGCTATTTTGATGAACTTCAGCTCCTGATAAAGGAATTTGCTCCAGTATTTTTTCACCTTCTCCTATTAGTTTAACATTTAATCCTTTATTTCTCAATAGCCTGGCTTTATTTTCGGGAGCTTTGCCGGTGTAATCAGCAAGCTCAATACCATCATCACGGTCAAATTCATACTGATTTTGGAGATAATTTTGAGCTGAATTAATATCTTTGTACCTGATGATATTTTCTGCTATATTTTTAAATACGGGAACCGCATTTTCACTGGCAAAATAATTATCACCCTGCAAATCATATAGAACCACAAGAATAGAAATTTCTGGATCATCGCCAGGCAAAAATCCCAGAAATGAGGTATTATATATATCCTCATCACCATAATGGCGTGAAGTTCCGGTTTTCCCTGCAACTTTGTACCCTGATATTTGCGCTTCCTCTCCTGTGCCATTTTTAACAGCTTCTTGCATCATAGCCCTAACTTTACGAGAGGTTTCGGCTGATACAGCCTGACGAATTTTTTCAGAGTAGGTTTCTGACACCACATTACCAGCATTATCAGAAATTTTTCTTACCAGTTCCGGTTGATATAAATCTCCTCCATTTGCTATTGCAGAACCTGCAGTTATTAGTTGAATAGGAGTTGCGGATAAACCATGACCAAACGACATTGTGGCCTGCTCTACCTGTGAATAGTGTGAAGGCACCAGATTGCCGGTGGTTTCTCCGGATAAGTCTATACCTGTTTTTTGACCAAAATTAAACATCTCCAAACCTTCAATAAATTCGTCATCAGGCATGGTCAAGCCCATTTCAACAAATCCAGTGTTACAGGAAGTTGCGAAAACTTCTAACACATTTTGTTCTCCATGGCCATGTTCGCTCCAGCAACTAATTTCTGCTTCGCCTACTCTTATATGACCTGGATCAAACAGTTTATCATTTAAATTGTAATAACCATACTCCAAAAACATGGCCGCAGTAAAAACTTTAAATACAGATCCCGGCTCGAAACTATCCTGTAAAGCTTTATTTCTCCATAAGCTCTCGTCATATTCTGAAAAATTATTAGGATTAAATTTAGGCTCATTGGCCATAGCCAAAATTTCACCATTATTAGGATTTTGTACAATAACAGTTCCACCTGATATTTCATATTTATCCATGGCCTTTTTGAGCTCATTACTGGCATAATACTGAATAACTTCATCTAGAGTTAGCTGAATATGGTTACCTTCCTGGGAATCAATCTGCTCGCTTCTCATACGACTAAAAGGAATGTTATCGCCTTTTACATCTATTTCTCCGACACTAAGCCCAGGTTGACCGCTTAAAACTCGATCATAATAGAACTCAAGTCCCTCCAGACCATGATTGTCAATCCCGGTAAATCCCAAAATTTGCGAGCCAAGCTCCCCTCTAGGATATATTCTTTTGGGCTCATTAATATACGAAATGCCGGCTGGACTTAACTCCGATAACTTCTGATGGATTTCAGGAGATACCTGCCGCTCTAAATATACCAGCTGAGCATCTCTATTCAATCTATTTTCTATAACTTCTTTGTTAATATTTAAAATCCCCGCCAGCTGCTGTGCTGTTTGGGCGGGGTTGTCAATCATATCAGGATAAGCGATTATAGTCTTAGCCTGAGAATTTATTGCAAGCTCTTCTCCTCTACGATCTAAAATCTTTCCCCTTTCACTATCAACAGTAGTCTTCTCTACTCGCTGGTCAAAAGCCAGGCGCTCATAAAATTCAGCCTGTAACACCTGAATGACAAATAGCCGCCCCAGTATAATCATAAAAATTATACTTAAAAATATAAAAATTAATTTAATTCTGTTATTTACTTGCTTTTTACTGTGCCGGCCTGCCATATTTATCATATCCCTCTGATTTTTTATTCAAGTGGTGCTGCCGCTGCTCTGCGAAATCCATTCCATATATTGTTAAGCCAGGAATTAGATTGATCCTGGATAGATGCAGCCTGCTCCTGTCTGCTCTCTATTCCACCATTTAAAGCAAGTCTATGAGTCTGCTCAGCTTCAACCATATTAAGATCATCTCTGGCAATACGCTCTATCCTATCAAGCCTTTTCATCTCTGCCACCTGTCTTTCTAATTCTCGATTTTCCTCCTGTACCTGTGAAAGACTATTCTCCAGTCGTTCTAACTGATAATTTAAATTGACCATTCTCAAAGACTGACTTATGATAACAGCAAGTGGAAGAATTATAAATATAAATATAATCAACATTACTATGACAGTTCTTTTGACCTGAGAATCATCCCGGGAAGAATCATCATTATCTAGAGATTTATCAAAACCGATGAAGCTTTTGCTGTCAGACATTTTTCCACCCCCTTTAGACTCTAAATTCTCTCAGCTGCTCTTAATTTTGCACTTCTGGAACGAGGATTTTTTTGCTTTTCATCCGCATCAGCTTCAATAGGTCCTTTGGTTAATATCCGAAATTGCTTTTCCTTATCACACCGACATATTGGAAAATCCGGGGGACAATCACATTCCCTGGCAAATTCCTTGAATTTGTGTTTTACAATTCTATCTTCCAGAGAATGAAAAGAAAGCACACAAACACGCCCCTCGCTGCTTAATAGATCTGGCAGTGAGTCCATAATCATTTCCAGTTCATTCAGTTCATTATTTGTTGCTATTCTCAAAGCCTGAAAAGTTCTGCGGGCCGGGTGCCCCCCTTTTCTTCTTGCTGCAGCCGGAATGGCATTTTTTATAAGTTCCACCAGCTGACTGGTTGTCGTGATTTTTTCCTTTTTTCTTCTGTCCACAATAAATTCAGCAATTCTGGCTGCCCAATTTTCTTCTCCATATTTCTGAATTATGTTCTCCAATTTTTCCTGAGAAAAATTATTTATTATTTCAGCAGCTGTCAAAGCCTGATTTTTATTCATCCTCATATCCAAATAGGCATCCTGGTTATAACTAAAGCCTCTTTCAGCATTATCCAGCTGAGGAGACGAAACTCCTAAGTCAAATAGAATCCCTGAAACTGCCTTAATATTTTCCCGGGCTAAAATTTCCGGTATATTGATATAACTGTCATGATATAGCTTTAATCTTTCAGTGGTAAAAAAACTTCTGCAATATTTTATAGCTTCATAATCTTTATCAATTCCAATTAATTTTCCTTCTCCTTCCTGCAGTTTTTCTAAAATTCCTTCAGCATGCCCACCCCGACCAATAGTAGCATCTATATAAATTCCATCAGGTTTTATATTTAACAATTCCAGTGTTTTATCAAATAAAACCGGTACGTGTTCTGTCATTTCTCCACCTCAAAAATAAGTTATTTAAAATTGTGCCTAAAATTTAATTCCCTTATACTTTACAGATCTATATTATCGAGAGTCGCTGCAATTTCTTCGTGAGACTCTTCAGCATCTGAAAGATATTTGTCCCATTTATCTCTGGCCCACAATTCTATCCTGCTGCCTATACCTGCGATTACAATTTCACGTTCAAAATCAGCATATTTCCTTAAATTTTTGGGTAAACTAATTCTTCCCTGACTATCAAAACTACACTCCGTAGCTCCGGAGAGAAAAAATCTGGCAAATTTTCTAGCATCTTTCTGGGTTAAAGGAAGCGAATTAAGCTCACTTTCCAGCTTCTCCCATTCTTCCAGGGGATAAAGAAATAGGCAGTTATCCAGCCCTCTGGTAACTACAAAGCTATCCTCTAATTTTTCCCTAAAATTGGCGGGCATAATTACTCTGCCTTTTTTATCCATGTTATGTAGATATTCACCCATGAACATAATATCTCCACCCCTTATGCACCACTTTACACCACTTAACACCACATCCTACTATTTCTATTCTTTATTAATGCAAAAAATCCTTTTTATATTTTTATTTAATATAAAAAATCCCCGCCTATTAAGCGGGGATAAAGTTATTATGAGAAAAATACTGGATAAATAGTACTTTAGTACTATTTGGAGTGGAAGGAATATCCATTGTTTTTCAGAGCACTCTTCAGAAGGGAGGCTACCAGATTTTCATAAGAACAATTACTGGCCTCCCACATTTTAGGATACATACTGCGCTCTGTAAAACCCGGAATAGTATTAATTTCATTAATCAAGACCTCATTGCTATCAGTCAGGAAAAAATCAACTCTGGCCAGCCCTTCTCCCCCCAATAATCTAAAAGCTCTCACTGCTAACTTTTGAATGTGTTCAACTGTTTCCTGTTTTAGTTCTGCCGGAGCAATTAATTCTGTCTCATTGGAAAAATACTTTGCCTCATAATCATAAAACTCTCTATCAGGAATTATCTCACCCGGCAAAGAAGCTCGACAGTTTTCCTGGCTTCCTCTTACTGAACATTCTATTTCTCTGCCATTAATGGCTTCTTCAATGATAATTCTCTCTTCAAACTTTTTTGCCTGCTGTAAAGCGGGTAAAATTTCACTTTCATTCTTAACTTTGCTAATGCCGAGGCTAGAACCGAGACTGGCAGGTTTTATAAAGCAGGGCAGACCTATCTCAGATATGATTTTATCTTTAATTTTATTGAGTGCATCTTTATTATTTAAGTTTTTACAGGAAAAAGTTATGTATTGCGCCTGGGGAAATCCATTCTGAGCTAATATATCCTTGGCAAAAATTTTATCCATACAGACGGCCGAGGTTGTTACATTGCTTCCCACATAGGGAATATTAACTATCTCTAAAAAACCCTGTAAAGTACCGTCCTCTCCATAGGGTCCATGTAAAAGTGAAAATACAATATCAATATCATCAGAAAAATTCTCTTTGATGCTGAGCCATTTTGTTTTATAATTTTGTTCAAGACTATCAGGTACTTGCGAATATTCTTCAACCAATAATTTATGAGATACATCCTTATCTAACCAGTATCCGTTTTTGCTGATAGCAATAGGCTGCCAGACAATATCATCTAAATCAATATTATTCAAAACTGATCTTGCTGACATCAAAGAAACATTATGTTCAGCAGAAGGACCACCATATAATAAGGCTACATTAATTTCATCCACTTACAGCTTCCTCCTCATAAATTAATGAGAAAAGTAATTTATTTTCATAACCTCTTTAACTTTTTTGATGGTTTCTTTTGCTTCTTTTCTGGCCCTCCGGGTTCCAGAATAAAGTATTTCTTCAATTAAATCAGGATTCTGCTTATATTTGCTTCTTCTGGCGCGCATGGGCTCTAGAAACTCATTGATCTTATTGGCCAATCTTTCTTTGCAGGCTACACAACCAATTGTGCCTTTTTCGCACCTTTCTCTAATTTCTTCGACTTCTTCTTTATTAAAAGCTTTATGATATTCAAAAACTGTACAATTTTCCGGGGTGCCGGGATCATCTATTCTAATTCTATTGGGATCTGTAACAGCCTGGTTGACCTTTTCTTTAACTTCCTCCTCAGAATCGGATAAAAATATAGCATTATTTAGGCTTTTACTCATTTTAGCCTTACCATCAAGACCAACCAAACGAGAAAACTCACTAATTTTAGGTTCGGGAACCGGGAATACTTCTCCATATAAATTATTAAATTTCCGAACAATTTTTCTTGTTTGTTCCAGGTGTGGAAGTTGATCTTCTCCAACAGGCACCAAATTTGCCCTGCAAAATGTTATATCTGCTGCCTGACTTACGGGATACCCCAGAAAACCATAGGTTAATTCATCATAATTATATTGTTCAGCTTCTGCTTTAACAGTAGGATTTTTTTCCAGTTGATTTACAGTAACTAACATAGAATATATAACAGTTAATTCAGCAATCTCTGGTATCATGGACTGTACACAAATGGTAACCCTGTCAGGATCTATACCGGCCGCCAGATAGTCTTCAGCCGCCTGTAAAACATCTCTTTCCAGATTTTCTGGTTGATCAAAATTAGTTGTTAGGGCCTGGACATCTGCGATGATAATAAATGTATCGTGTTTTTCAGAAAGGGCAATCCTGTTTTCCAGGCTGCCAAGATAATGACCTAAGTGTAGTTTGCCTGTCGGTCTATCCCCTGTTAAAACTCGTTTATCTCCCTGGTTTTCTTTTGACATTTATTTCCCTCCTGAATTTAAACAAAATATATCAAACTTAATTTTTTTAAGTTATTCAACTATTCATTAACAGAGTTGCAGAATAAATGAAACTTTGTTACAATGATAATTAACAGTAATAGTTTTAAATAATATTATCAATATTAGGAGGATCATTTTATGAGCAAAAATACTCGTATGACCAAACAGCGAAAAGCTATATTAGAAGCATTAAAAGAGACTGATACTCATCCTACAGCAGATGAAATTTACGAAGAAGTCAAAAAAGAAATACCCAATATTAGCCTTGGTACTATCTATCGAAATCTAAATGTTCTGGAAGAAATGGACGAAATTATGGTTCTCGATTACGGCAGCACTTATAGCAGGTTTGACGGTTGTGCAGATAATCATTATCATTTCCAGTGCAAAGAATGTGAAGAAATCTATGATTTAGATATGGAAATAAGAGAAAATCTGGAAAATAAAGTTGAAGAAAACTATCCTTTCACTGTTGACAATCACCGATTGGAATTTTATGGGCTCTGCCCGAGCTGCCAGAATAAATCGGATGAATCCTAATAAATATTTTATAATCAAGGTTTGAGCAGCAAATGAGTGCTCAAACCTGGCAATATCTTATCTAAATATTTTGCTGTTTATTTTCACATTTCCTCGCTCTACAGCGAGGATTTAATTTTTATATTTTCCTGATAATTTTTTTCATAAGCTTAATAAATGTTGGTTTCATTTTGTTTGCCACTTCTACAACCTCTTCATGTGATAAAGATTCTTCGGGGTTGTCCTTAACTTTATCGGTAATACAGGAAATAGCAAGGTTCTTCAATCCAGCATGAGTTCCGGCTATTAATTCCGGGACAGTCGACATTCCTACAGCATCAGCACCTACCATGCGCTGAAACTTACTCATGGCGGTTGTTTCATATACCGGCCCTGTTATAGCCGCATATACTCCTTCCATAATACGTAGGTCCATATCTTCTGCTGCCTCTCTTGCTACATCAATCATTTCCTCCGGGTGGGCATCAGTCATAGCGGGAAACCGGGGGCCAATTTCCTTATCATTCTCTCCAATCAGGGGATTACCTCCCATGAAATTCAGGTGATCGGTTACAATCATCAAATCCCCCGCCTGAAAAGAATAATTTAAACCACCAGCTGCATTAGTAACAAGCAATTTTTCTATTCCTAATTCATACATAGCCCAAACTGGAAAAGCAACTTCTTTCATCGAATATCCTTCATATATATGAACTCTGCCATTCATAGCCACAACTTTTTTGCCGCTGAGTTTACCTAAAATTAACTCACCTGAATGACCTTCCACAGTAGAAGTGGGGAAATGAGATATTTCCTCATAAGGAATTACATCGCAATTTTCAATTTCCTGACTGAGTTCTCCCAATCCAGATCCTAGAATTAAACCAATTTCTGGCTGCACATTGCTTTTTTCTCTTATATCTGCAGCTGCTTCCGTTCTTTTTTTGCTTTTATTCTTCATACAGCAAAATCGCCTCCTTTTTAAATATGTGGATCATCTCCATATCAGTTTGATTGAATATAATTTTAGTCATTTTCATAATGCATATAATTGAAAGCTCTAAGGCTCTGTTCAGCAGCGGTTCTGGAGAAGAACCAAATATGTAAATCTACTTTTCAAATGTTTACACTTATAAAATTTTCCGCGTTTAGTTTTGCAAGTTTTCGTTAAAATTTTCAGGAATGGCTTCTTTTGCCAGCTTATCAGCTTTTTCATTTAATTGGTTGTCATTATGAGCTTTGACTTTTATAATCTCAAGTTCATATTTATCCCTTAATTCATCAAGCTGCTGCCATAAATCCTGATTTTTTACAGCTTCATTATTAGCAGTCTGCCAGCCATTTTGCTTCCAGGTATCCAGCCAATTCTGCAAACCCTGATGGACATATTGTGAATCACTATAAATTTTAACTCTACTATTTTCATCCAGGTATTTCACGCCTTCAATAACAGCTCTAAGCTCCATACGATTATTAGTGGTGTCTTTTCTACTACCCTTAATTTTATCTAAAACTTCTCCATCTTGCATTATTAAGGCAGCATATCCTCCTGGTCCAGGATTATCTTCACAGGCACCATCAGTATAAATCTCATAAGTGCTCGATTTTTTTGTATCAACAGCACTTTGACTATCATTGAACTCCTCATTATAATTAATCTCGCTTTCATTTAAAGCATCCCAAAAATCTACAGCCTCCCTCAAATGAGGTATTACAATAGATCCCCCCACAATTAAAGCAATATTAAATACTTCCCATAACGTTTCTTCATCAATATCAAGTTTATGAAGTTCCTGTAGATGGTATTTTATGCAATCATCACACTTAAGCACCATAGAAGCTGTTAAACCCAGCATCTCCTTGGTTTTTCGGTCCAATTTGCCATTTTCATAAGCCCGGGTATCCAGATTAAAAAATCTCCGGGTCTGTAGATTGCTCTCAGTTAGAATTCTTTCGTTTAATCTATCTCGAAATTCATTAAAAATCTTCACGCTCTCCTCCATATTAAATCCTCCCAAAACTATATGCTTAAAATATATTTAAGAGCAATATATTTCTGCCTATAATATTATCAAATATTAAATAAAATTACAAAATAAAAATGGCTCCCCGAGCAGGATTCGAACCTGCGACTCAGTGGTTAACAG